>JAFRXS010000055.1 GCA_017443405.1 Clostridia bacterium
CGGATTATTGGTCTCCTTCGCCATCGTATGGCTTCCCGAAAAGGACAGAAAACAGCAATGAAACGCCTCTCACAGCAGCTAGTTTTCGAGGGCGTCTACACCGAAAAGTCCCGCCGCGTCGAGCGCCTCGCCTGGCAGATGCGCGTGACCCTGCGCGAGGACGAGCCTCTCGTGCGCTTCGACACCTTGCTTGACTGGCAGGGCGAGCAGACGAAGATATACGCCTCGTTCACTCCCGCGTTCGACCACGGCGGCGATATCTTCACCGAGGTGCCCTTCGGCGCGATGAAGCGCGGCAGCGCGGAGGGCGTGGAGATGCTGGGATACTGCGACGACTGGCAGTCGATTGGCTTCGCGGGCGTCGAGGGCGACGGGATGAGCGTTGCCGTCCTGAAAGGCGGGCTGCCCGGCGCGAACGTCAGAAACGGCGATCTGCGGATCGCGCTTCTTCGCGCCATGCGCACCCAAATGCCCGATTTCGACTCCTTGTACCGCGGCACCGCCGACCGCGGCGAGCACCGCGCCGCCTTCGCCCTCGCCTGCGCCCCGGCGGGCTTCGCCGACGGGCGTTACTCCGAAAGATCGGCGGCGTACGGCGTTCTCGGGCATACGGAACTCCCTGCAGGCGGCGGAGCCGGTATCGCGGACGCTTCTCTTCTCCCGTTCTTCCCTGTCGTGCCCCCGGGTCTGCGCCTGAGCGCGGTCAAACGCGCCGAGGACGGCTCCGGCATAGTTATCCGTCTGTGGGAGAGCGAGGGCAAGCCCGCCGTTTTCAAACCGGACGGCGGGGCAAAGCTTTTGCACTGCGATACTCTTGAACGGCCGACGGCCGGCGCCGCGGTATCCGAATACGCCTTCCGCCCGTTCGAGATAGCGACCTTCAGAGTCGTCTTTTCCGATATTTGACAAAAAGTAATTCTTATTTTGAAAATTGTTCACACAAATCACAAAGCTCAGTTGTTTACTTCCCCGCTGTTATGTATTATAATGATACCGTCGGATAGAAATATCCGTCAAGGAGGAAACAAAGCAAATGAGTATGTCAAAAAGGATCTTTTCAGTCTGCCTCGCGGTCATCATGCTCGCGGGGCTTTTATACGCCGCTGTGCCCGCTCTCGCCGACGCGGGCGCGGTCGAGGATCAGCGTAAATACCCGACGCTGCTCGTAAGAGGAAAATTCGCCGGTATCTACAACTACGTCGGCACGCCCGAGGAATATCCGGTATACGACGCCACGACGGGCCGCGTGCCCATTCCCGACGGCTACGTCGAGGAAGCGCTAAAGGAGTATCTTCCTCTGCTTGCGAAGGGGATACTGCTCAACAACTATACCGAATGGGCGAACGCCGTCGCGCACGTGCTCGACCCCATCTACAAGGACTTCCGTCCGGACGAGAACGGCGATCCGCTCTACGGAAGCGGCGTAAGAGAAACGCCCCCGACGTACGATATCAAGGACGCATACGGTCTCTACGATACGGAAGCCTACAGCGTTTTCTGCGACTGGCGTCTCGACCCCATGGTCTGCGCGGACGTTGTAAAAGAATACGTCGACTCGATAAAGAGAGCGACCGGAGCTCAGAAGGTCAATCTCTCCGCGCTCTGCGAGGGCGGCACATTCCTGCTTGCCTATCTTCAGAAATACGGTCATAAGGACGTAGGAACGATAATCTTCGACAAGACCTGCATGAACGGCTGCACCATGGCGAGCAATACCTTCGCTGGTAAAATAAAGATCGACGCCGATCTGGTCGACGCTTTCGTGACGGACAGTCTCAACGGCGACAGGGCGTATTCGTTCGGTCAGGGTCTGTTCGAGGACGAGATCTACTACGACCTCATAAAATACCTCGTCACCTACCTCAACGACACCTACGGGCTCGATCTTGCGATCAAGCTCGTCAACAGGATACTCAGGAAGACGAAGGACATAATCTTCCCCGGTTTCATCATGGACAGCTACGGCACCTGCCTCTCCTACTGGGCGATGGTCGACGACGAGGATTTTGACGACGCCGTTGACCTGCTCCTCAAGGACCCGAAATACTCCGTGCTCAAGGAACGCGCCGTGTCCTACCACAATAACGTGATGCTCAAGCAGGACGAGATACTCAACTCCTGCGCGGACGACGGCGTCAACGTGCACTTCCTCGCAATCTACGGCGGCGCTCTCTTCCCGCTGTTCGAGGACAGCGATATGCTCAACGACAATCTGGTCACGATCGCGGACGCGTCGCTCGGCGCGACGACCTCGAAGATCGGCGATACCCTGAGCGACTCCTACATAGCCTCGCGCAAGGCGGCGGGCTTCGGCGACTACATCTCCGCCGACAGGCAGATCGACGCCTCGACCTGCCTGTTCCCCGACACCACGTGGTTCATAAAGAACACAGACCACGACGACATCTACTGGTGCGTCGGCATGCGCAATTTCATCCTCGCGAACGGCGGAACGGTCACAGTGAACGACGACCCCGATCATCCGAGGTTCCAGTTGAGGCTTCCGGACGGAAACACCTACGTCCCGCTGACCGAAGAAAACGCCGATCAGCAGCTCGTCAAGCAGCCTCTTGGCTTCTTCGAGAACCTTAAGGCGCTTCTGAAGATAATAATCAAGCTCATCAGGGATAAGCTCAGCAGCATGTTCAAATAAGCTTCCCGTCAAAACACGCGGCGTTCTTCCGTCATTGCGGAGGAGCGCCTGTTTTATCCTCACGGGAACGGCGGATCAATCCCGATGTTGCAAATCGCGGCAATATGAGGTATAATATAATAACATCGACGAAAGGAACGACGTCATGCTTAAGAACAAGGTCACGATCAATATCCTCGAGAGGGATTACTATCTTCACACCGACGACGACACGGATTACGCCCTCGAGCTGGGAGCCGAGGTCGACGCCCGGATGAGGAAGCTGATCGACTCGTCCAATCTCTCGCAGTATCAAGCGGCGGTCATTGCCGCTCTCGAGTACGCCGACGAAGCAAAAAAAGCGGCGGCGCGGGAAAAGGAGCTGCTCGGTCAGATAGAAAAGCTGCAGGCGAAAGCCGCGCATCAGGGCGGAAAAAAGTCGTGATGGAGATAAGGATAAAAAAGCTAAGTGAGGACGCCCGCGTTCCGTTCCGCGCGACGGCGGGCAGCGCGGGCGCGGACCTTTACGCGCTCACCGATGAGCCCGTAACGCTCGAGCCGGGCGGATCCTTCACGTTCCCGACCGGCATCGCTATTGAGCTCCCATCGCCCGACCTCGCCGCCTTCGTTTTCGCGCGCAGCGGTCTCGCGTGCAGGCACGGCATTTCGCCCGCGAACTGCGTCGGCGTCATAGACAGCGACTACCGCGGCGAAATAAAGGTCTGTCTTGTGAACAACTACAACGAGGCCTTTACCGTCGAACCGGGAGAGAGGATCGCGCAGCTCGTCGTCATGAAGGTCGGGCTTCCCGTTTTCACGGTCAGCGAAGAAATATCGGACACGGAAAGGGGCGCCGGAGGTTTCGGCTCGACGGGAAGCAAATGACGGACAAGATAACTGTTGACGGCAGGGTATTCAGGGACGAAAACGGGCGCGAGCGTATTTTTTGCGGAGTTAACGTCTGCGACAAGGGCTCGTACGATCCCGTCACGAAGGTCAGGAGTTATAAGAGGAGCTTAGACGACGGGCAGCTCGATACTCTTACCGCCTCGGGCGTGAATATTGTGCGTCTGGGCATAACCTGGGATGCCGTCGAGCCCCGTCCGGGCGAGTACGACGACGGATATCTCGACGCCGTGGCGTCCATGACGGACGAGCTGGGCAAGCGCGGCATATACGTTTTCCTCGACATGCATCAGGACCTTTATTCCGGCTTCGGGGAAGCGAACGTCGGCGACGGAGCGCCCCTTTGGGCTTGCCTGACGGACGGCGCGAAGCCGAAAAAGACGCGGACGGTCTGGGCTGCGGGCTATTTCTTCGGCAAGGCGGTACAGCGGTCGTTCGACAGCTTCTGGGCGAACGCGCCGTTGGGCGGCAGAGGCATACGCGACCGCTACGCCGACATGTGGACGCACGTCGCGTCGCGCTTCGCCGGTAAAGAAAACCTGATCGGCTACGACATGATGAACGAGCCGTTCCCGGGCAGGGACGGCGGAAAGGTCTTCCGCAAGATCGTTTCGGGCGCGGTATCGACCGTTCTGTTCGACAGCAGGATAAAAAAGACCCGCGCCGTCGCTCTCGCTCTCAACAAAAAAGAGCGTCACAGGCTCCTTGACGTGATCGACGGCGACCTTATGCGAAAGATCGTCAGCGGCGCCGACGGGATCATAAGAAAGTTCGACACGCAAAGGTACGCGCCCTTCCTCAACGCGACGGCGGAAGCCATAAGGTCGGTCGACCGCGACGGCATAATATTTACCGACTGCTCCTATTATTCCAATATCGGCATCCCCTACTGCGGTCCGGCTATAAAGACCGGCGGCGAACGGGACAAAAACCAGTGCTACGCCCCGCACTCCTACGACATTTTCGTCGATACCCCGCTTTACCGCTATTCCAGCTCGTCGCGCGTCGGGATGATGTTCGACGGGCACGCGAAAGCGGCAGAACGGCTCGGCGTACCGTTGATAGTCGGCGAATGGGGCGGCAACTCCGAGGGCACGCAGTGGCTCCCGCACATAGAATACCTGCTCGATAAATTCGCGTCGAACAAATGGAGCTGGGTCTACTGGGAGAGCTGGGCGTTCACAGGCAACGACGCGCTGCGCGAGGTCCTGACAAGGCCGTATCCGCGCGCGGTTACCGGAGATATCGTCCGTTACGCGTACGACAGGACCGGCAGAACCTTCATCCTGGAATACGACCAGAAAGAGGTCTTTGACGCTCCGACCGAGATATTCGTTTCCTCCTCCCCCGCGTCGGTCGAATGCGACGGCGAATATTCCGTGGAGCCCATCGGCACAACGCAGGCGTGCGTTCTGAAAATACGGACCGCTCCCGGCAAACATACCGTAAAAGTTACCCTGAGGTGAAGAGATGACATACGTTGTATCCGGCATAAACGGAGAAAAGGAACTGTTCAACGACCTTCTGACGCAGATCGATTTCCGCGACCGTGACGAGATGATCATCGCCGGAGGCATAATAGACTACGGCGGCGACTCCGTCGCGCTCATTCAGGATCTCTCGATGAGGGACAACGTCTTCCCCGTGGCGGGCCCCAACGAGCTTGCCGCCGCCAAGGTCCTGCCCTACTGCGTCGACCCCGCGAAAAAGCCGCCCCAGAAGGTCGCGCAGGCGACGCGCGATTGGTTCGCCATAGGCGGCAAAAGCACGTTCGAGCAGTTCGCCGCTCTCGACAGGGAGGACCGCGAGGCGGTCGTGGATTACCTGTCGGACATCCCGTTTTACGAGACGGCGACGGTCAGCGGTAAGTACCACCTCATCATGAGCGGCGTCCCCGAGGGTCTTCGCGACGGCTGCGGCATAGAAACGTTCACAGAAGCCGATTTCCTCAACACGGATTTCGACCCCGACGAGATCCGCCTTTCCACGACGGTCATCATCAGCGGCGGCAAGCCGGTTGAGGACGTCTGCCCGGACGAGCCGGACTCGATCTACCTCGGCAAGGGAGTGACGCTCATCAACTGCGGCCTTATCAACGGCGGCAGGCTCGCCGCCTTGAGGCTCAACGACGGAGCGGTGTTCTATGTCCCGTAAAAGCAGAACGGCGGCGATCGCGGCGATCATCTGCCTCACGGCCGCGCTTCTTTCATCCTGCGGCGAAAAAACGCCGGGGGAAACGCCCGGACGCACGACGGCTCAGGCGACGACCGCCGACCCGCGCCCCGGCATGGTGCAGGTGCACAGCTGGACGGGCGGCGAGATATGGGTAAAGCTGTACGAGGACGTGCCGGTCAACCCCTACGACAAGGATAAATTCGTCCGCGACGGCGAAGCGGGATCGTTCACGTACTACGAAGACCCCGCCTTCAAGACCTTCCAGTGCGTCGACATTTCGGAGCACAACGGCGACATCGACTGGGGAAAGGTCGCTTCGTCGGGCGTGACTCACGCCTATATCCGCGCGGGCTACCGCGGCTGGGGCTCCGCCGGCAACATCAAGACGGATTCCGCTTTCGCTCTCAATTATTCCCGGGCGAAAGCCGCGGGACTCAAAACAGGCGTCTATTTCTACTCCCAGGCGACGAATTCCGAGGAAGCGGCGCAGGAAGCGGCCTACGTCCTCGATCTCGTCAAGGATTCCCCGCCCGACCTGCCCGTGATATTCGACTGGGAGAACATGGGCGACGACGAGCCGTCCGCGCGCACCGCGAACGTAAGCGGCAGGACGCTGACCGACTGCGCGAAGTCCTTCTGCGAGACGGTCAAAGCCGTAGGTCTCACGCCAGGCATCTACTACTACCGCGACCTCGCGTACAACGCCTATATCCTCGACGAACTGACGGATTATTTCGCGTGGGTATCCGAGCCCGGCGACTCTCCGTGGTTCTACTACGCCTTCGATATGTGGCAGTACACCTTCGAGGGCAAAGTCGACGGCATTCCCGGCAAAGTCGACCTTTCTCTCATCTTCGAAGCCGCCTTCCCCGAGGGGGACGGATAAAACAAAAAACCGGGAGCGAAACTCACCGGAGGTCTGTTATGAATGACGGTATCACGGCAAAGAACATAGACGAAACGCTGAAAACAGCGAAAAACATACACATGATAGGCATCGGCGGCGCGGGGATGTGCCCGCTCGCCGAGATACTCGCGAAGCGCGGCTACAGCCTTTCGGGCTCCGACAACAACGAAAGCGAAACTCTCGACCGCGTGCGCGCGATGGGCATACCCGTCGTGATGGGGCAGAAAGCCGAAAACATCGACCCCGCGCGTATGGATATGATAGTCTACACCGCCGCGCTGCTGCCGGACAATCCCGAGCTCGTCGCAGCCGAAGCGTCGGGAGTGCCTACCTATACCCGCGCGGAGCTTTTCGGCGCGATCACAAGAAAATATAAAGAGTGCGTGGGCGTCTGCGGCACGCACGGCAAAACGACGACGACCGCCATGATCGTGCATATCCTGCTCGAATCGGGGCTCGACCCGTCCGCCGTCATCGGCGGCAGGCTGCCGCTCACCGGCACGAACGGCGTCGTCGGAAGCTCGGACACCATCATCTGCGAGGCGTGCGAATTCAAGAACACCTTCCTGTCGCTGTCGCCGACCTGCTCGGTGCTTCTCAACATCGACGACGATCATCTCGAGTTTTTCGGCAGCATGGATAATCTCAGAGCCGCGTTCAGGAAATTCTGCGAGATGTCGCGGACCGTCATCTACAATATCGACGACGAGAACACGCGCCTCGCCCTCGACGGCATACAGGGAAAGACCCTTTTGCCGTTCGGCGAGTCCGAGAACGCCGTTTACAGGATCTCCGGCATAGAAAAAAACAAGGCCTTCGCCTCGTTCGACATAACGGAAAACGGTGTAAAAAGGCGCGTCAGCCTGAAGATACCCGGGCTTCATTTCGTATGGGACGCGGCAGCCGCTTACGCCGCGGCGAGATACTGCGGCGCCTCTCCCGAGCAGTGCGTCGCCGCGATCGGCACCTTCGGGGGCGCCGGGCGCAGATTCGAGACGCTTTACAACAAAAACGGCATCCGTGTGGTCGACGATTACGCACATCACCCGACCGAGATAAGAGTGACGCTCGAGGCGGCGATGGAGATGGGCTTCGAACGCGTGTGGGCGGTCATCCAGCCCTTCACGTACTCGCGCACCAAGATGCTGTTCGACGACTTTGTCGAGGTCATGAAGATACCCGACAGGGTAATACTCACGCAGATAATGGGCTCGCGCGAGGTCAACACCGTAGGGGTGTACTCCTCGCAGCTCGCCGAAAAGGTGCCCGGAGCGGAGGTCTTCGACACCTTCGAGGAGATAGCCGACCACCTTTATAAAAACGTCCGCCCCGGCGATCTGGTCATTACGCTCAGCTGCGGAGACGATTACAAGATCGCGAAGCTGCTCATAAAGAAGCTGGACGAGCAAGAACGATCGGGACAGCCGTAAGGCAGCAGCTAAGAGTCTGCAGGTTATGGCAATTAGCAATGTGCAATGTGCAATTTCGGGTGGGCTTCGCCCACACCTGTTATATTGCGCCGCGCGCCGTCAATGCGCTAAAGGCACTCTCCATACGCGGAAACGCTCGTCATTACCAAAGGTCATCATTTGCCTTTAAAGGGCGATCGTCATTCAAATCGGAGGGGGCGGGCGAAGTCAGCGTGGAGCGTATTGTTATTTTTACTTAAATACAACAGGGTGTGGGGCTCCGCGGTGCGGGTTCAGCACATCGGTAAGTGGAAAAGCTCAGCACATAGGTAAGTAAAAGGTTCAGCACATAGGTAAGCCTTAAGGTATAATGGCCACGAAAGAGGTGGAGATTATGCCATGGAAGGAAACCGACAAAATGGAG
>JAFRXS010000056.1 GCA_017443405.1 Clostridia bacterium
ACGACGCTCGGGGACAGGCTTCTCAAAGATACCTGCAATATAGCCTTCGCCGGCTTCACCGCGCCTAAGCTACTTTGGGTCAAGGAGAACGAGCCGGAGAATTTCCGCGCCGCCGAAAAGATAATGCTCCCCAAGGACTACCTCGCCTACAGGCTGTCGGGCGTTTTCGCGACCGACGTCAGCGACGCGTCCGGCACGCTTTATTTCGACGTCGCGAACAGACGCTGGTCGGAGCCGATGCTCTCCCTTATAGGTATAGACGTGTCGAAGCTCCCGAGGGTTTACGAAAGCAGCGAGGTCATAGGCGCTCTGAAGCCGGAGCTCGCGCGCGAGCTCGGTCTGCCGGACGGCGTGAAGGTCGTCATCGGCGGCGGCGACAACGCCTGCTCCGCCGTCGGCACCGGAGTGACGCTGCCCGGGCAGTGCAATATCTCGCTGGGCACATCGGGCACGGTATTCATCGAGTCCGAGCGCCACGAGCCGGTCCCGGGAGGCGCGATACACGCCTTCTGCTCCGCCTCCGGCGGCTGGCACTACCTCGCCTGCATCCTTTCCGCGGCATCCTGCCGCAGATGGTGGCTCGAGGGCGTCCTCGGCGACGGCTACGGCACCGCCGGGCACGAAAAGTATCTCGGCAAAAACGGCGTTTTCTTCCTGCCGTACCTCACCGGCGAGCGTTCGCCCCTCAACGACCCGTCGCTGCGCGGCGCGTTCCTCGGCCTTACGCCGGACACGACCCGCGAACAGATGAGCCTCGCCGTCATGGAGGGCGTCGCGTTCGCTCTTAAACAGAACGTCGACATCATACGCTCTCTCGGCGTGCGCGTCGAGCGCTCGAAGATCTGCGGCGGCGGCGCGAAGACGGGGCTGTGGCTCGATATCATCGCTTCAAGCCTCGGCGTCGCGCTCGAGGTTCCCGAGTCTGAACAGGGCGGCGCCCTGGGCTCGGCTCTGCTCGCGGCGAAGGGCGTCCTCGGCGGCGATGAGTACCGCGCTCTCGCGGACGGCTTCACGGGCGTCTCGCGCGCCGTCGCGCCCGATCCCGCGCTCGTTTCCCTCTACGAGGAAAGGTACCGCGAGTTCTCGCTTCTTCGTGACAAAATGACGGGAAAGCCCTGCGCGCTGTGACCGGCGGCAACATTCGTTATTTGAGTTTTATATGCAAGACCGCCGTATGACACGGCGGTTTTTGAGTTGTGATCCGCTTCACGCGCGAAGCGCACATCACCGCCGGAGGCGGTCTCGCCTGCCCGAAAGGGCAAACGTCATTTATATAACGGGGACGGGCGTCGCCCGCCTTTTTTATTGTCCTCCGCGCGGTTTTTGACTTTATTCTTTTTGTGACTTTTCAACATAAAACCTATGTTTCTTTATAGGAAATATCCCTTGACTATTATAATTCCGGATGATAAAATTATATAAATCTAACTTGGAATATAGTCGGGAGTCATATCTTATGTCGCCAGGCGTATTGATCCCCTCGCGGGGAGATGATATGATTTCATCTCATATCGTCATATATATCGGCAGTTCGTAATACCCGTTCGGGTTTCGATCATACAAATCATTTCACACACTATATCGGAGGTCTTGTAAATGCAGTCAACAACAGGCAGAACAGCGTCTTTGCGGCGTAGATTATTATCTTCGCTTCTGGCGCTGGCTATGTTGGTCAGCGTCGCTTTCTGCGTACCGGGCGTCAATCTCGTCACCGAAGTCAAGGCGGCGATAACCGCCACGTCGGTCACTCTCAGCCCGGTGTACTTCTATGTGCCCGAATGTATCTACGTCGGGCAGGGCACTTCCGGCACCACCTGGTACCTTAACGGCAAACAGAACGCTTCGACGTCCTGGGCGTCCGCAAAGGAGACGGTCGGCAAGCTGTACTTCAACTGCGCCGACGCTACCAGCGTGTCCATCTCCGTTTCGGGAGGAACGACGAGCGATCTGACGACGACGGGCACCAACACCATCAACGACACCTCGTTCACGATCTCCAATATCAAGAACCTCTCCAACGGTACGGTCATCACCTATACCGCGACCTTTGTGCAGAAGGGCGTTACCAAGACCGTCACGGCTTATACCTACGTCTACGTCCCCTACCGCGTCCCCACCGGCGTCGCGACCGAGACGGAGTCCAACAAGCACAGCGGGAAAAAATACGACTACATGGGCATCATTTCGTGCATCTGGGGCGCTCAGAGGTCTGATACCAAGACGAACAACGGCGGCGCCGACAGCGCCTGCTATGCCGAAGGCACTACCATCCATCTCGGACAGAAGGGTCTTCATACGGCGGGAAACACCCGTCCGCACAATACCGATATGCTCGATACCGGCACCGGTACCTTCGGTTACCACAACAACGACAACGTCAATACGGCGATGAGCTCGCCGACGTGCTACTATTACGTCGACAACAGCCGCTTCACCAATATGAACGCGATCCCCAATTTCTACTGGGGCTGCGTATCGACCGATGACCAGCACACAGACTACCACGAGGTCAAGTCATGGCTCGCCGACGGTCACACCTCGGGTCAGAGCGAGCCTGCCAGCATCTCCAACATCATGTCCAACACAAGGGTTGAGACGGAGACGATTTTCAGGCAGGAGGGCGCGCAGACCATCAGCTACGGGATCGGTACCGGCGTCATCTCCGCCGGCGGGAGCCACAATTACACCGCTTTCACTTACGGACGTTCCTACTGCGGCGGTACGGTCACGCACTCCTGGCAGCATATCCATTTCCAGATCAAATCAACATACAAGGCAAATCTCCGCACCGCGGTCGAGAACGCCATAAAAGCGTCGAACTATAAATACGGCTCTACGCTCAACAACGCCATAAAAGCTGCGGCGACCGTTCTGGGCAACCCCTACGTCGAGTATTCCTCCGTCACCTCCGCTATCACGACCCTCAACAACGCGGTCAACGGCATATCCACCCCCACTTATAACCAGAACCTGCGCCACGTCGCGCTTCAGCCCGTCAACAACGGAAACATCAGCGGCAACTACCGCGCTTATTCCGTCCTCGGCACCGATACGCAGGTCTCCACCGCAGTCGGCAACAAGGTCGTTTTCTCCGCCAATTCCTACACCGGCTACACCGCCTACGGCTACAAAGCGAACCAGTCCGACACGGTCAACGCGTCCTCGGGGACGACGTACGCCAACAACCTGTCGGGCATAACCGCCGGGACCAGCGCCACTATCGCCAACGTCACCGGCGCGAACAGCTATACCATGTATTATAAGGCGAACGCCTACACCGTCGCGTACAACGGCAACGGGGCGACGGGCGGCTCGACGGCGAGCTCCTCACACACCTACGGCGTCGCGAAGAACCTGACGGCGAACGGCTTCACGAGAGCGTATACCGTCACGTATAACTACAACGGTAACGGTCAGGCGAACTCCACCGCGACGGCGACGTACTCGTTCGCCGGCTGGAATACCAACAGCGGAGGGACGGGCACGAGCTACTCCAATTCACAGTCCGTCAGCAATCTGTCCTCCGCCAACGGCGCGACGGTCACGCTTTACGCCAAGTGGAACCCCGCTTCCGTCACGCTTCCCACGCCGAACGCCCGCACGGGCTACAAGTTCGGCGGCTGGTACAGCGGCTCGACGAAGATCGGCAACGCCGGCGCGAGCTACACTCCGACCGCGAATATCACGCTCACCGCTAACTGGACGC
>JAFRXS010000057.1 GCA_017443405.1 Clostridia bacterium
GTTCGACGATTACGTCGTCATAGTCATCGACCACTCGCTTAACCCCTGGCGGCACAACGATTGGCCCGACCGCGGCGAGCTCACGAGGTTCACCGCCGGGATTCTCTCGAACGCGCTGAAAAAGCTCGCGGACAGGGGCGAGAAGCGCCCGGTGTTCATCGTCACTCACCTGCCCCTTCATTACACCGACCGCGGCGACGGGACGGACAACCTCTACGCGGGATATATATTCGACGCCGTCTCGGCGTCCGCCGACAAACTCGACATCGTCTTCCTTTTCGGCCACAACCACAGCGGCGATCACGACGACTATATCGGCGGAGCGGTCAATTATATAGGAAAGGGCGGAACGATGCTGCTCGGCGGCACGAAGGAGGAGGTCGAACTCAATTTCACTTATATGAACTGCGGCTATGTCGGCTATTCCGGCAGCGATCCGGCGGTCGCGTCAAACACGCTTACGGTCTCCGAGATAACGGTCACGGACGACAGCCTGATAATACAGAAATACTCCGCGGACGGCGAATACTACTCGCCCGCGATAACGGTCGAAAGGACCGCGGAAGGCTGATACAATTAGCGGTTAGCAGGCAGCAGGTAAGCACATTTGATAGGGCATTGCTCATTGCGCATTGCTGATCGTATAATACTGCGCCTGCGCGGTCCACAGCTCGCGGTACTTCCCGCCCTCGTCCGCGAGCAGCTCGTCGTGGGTGCCGGTTTGGACCAGCTCGCCCTCGTGGAACACGGCGATCCTGTCGCAGAAACGGCAGGAGGACAGGCGGTGCGAGATATAGATCACCGTCCGGTCGCCTACTATCTCATTGAAGCGGGCGTAGATATCCGCCTCCGCGATCGGGTCCAGCGCGGCGGTCGGCTCGTCCAACACCACGAACGGCGCGTCCTTGTAAAGCGCTCTGGCGAGGGCGATCTTCTGCGCTTCGCCGCCGGATATCTCCACGCCGTTCTCGTCGAAATCCTTGTATATCGCAGTCTTCGTTCCTTCGGGCAGGCGGGCGAGAGTTTCGCCCATGCCCGATTTTTTGAGGCACTGAGCGACCCGTTCTTCGTCGTATTCCACGTTCGAGGAAACGTTTTCGCCCAGAGAGAAGGAGAACAGCCGGAAGTCCTGGAACACTACCGAGAACAGGGCGAGAAGATCCCCGTAGTCGTATTTTTTGACGTCGATGCCATTGAGCGTTATGTACCCCTCGGTCGGGTCGTAGAGACGGCAGAGGAGCTTTATCATCGTCGTCTTGCCGCTGCCGTTCATACCGACGACAGCCACGCGCTCGCCGACCTTCATCTTGAACGAAAGATGTCTCAGAGCGTAAACGTCGCTGCCGGGGTATCTGAAGCTGACGTCGTGGAATTCGATATCGTATTTTCCGTCGCTGCGCTTCTCGGTCGGTATCGTGCCGTAGTACATCTCGGTCGGCAGGTCGAGATACTCGAATAATTTGTCGAGATACTTGACGTTGTTGTGCAGCCCGGTCGCGATGCTCCCGGTCGCGCCGAGCGAGTTGAGCAGGTCGTTGCCCGCCGTGGCGCATTTGAGGAAGTCGCCCACCCCGAGGGAGCCTATCATGACCTTGACCGCCACGAGAGCGTAGACCAGAGCCTCGGTCAGTATCGAAAGCGCGTCCGCGCGAAATTGCATCGTCCACATCCCGGCGACACGTCTGCGGTCCAGATCGAGCCACTTCGCCAGAGTTTTCTCGAAGCTGTCGCGTATCAGCTCCCTCTGCGCGAAGATATGCAGGTCCTTGTACGCCTTGCTGTCGTCGAGATAGTCCTGCGTGAAGAAGTCCATCAGCCTGCCGACGACCGGCAGCCGCTGATTGAAGCCGAAGAGCATATTCTGGAAGCGGTTGCCGAGGATCCCGCTGCGCACCGCGCAGAAGACCGCGACCGCGAGGAACAAAAGGAACGTCCGGTCAGAGTCTATCATCCGCAACACGGCGGACTGCGGCGCGTCGGCGTGAGTGAAGAACGTCAGCCCCAGAAGGACGACGGAATACACGACGGAGAGCAGGCAGCAGAACAGGCTCGAGATGCTGTGCAGGTTGGCAAGCCCCCCGACGGAACGGTTGTCGACGATGCTCTGCCGCAGAGTGCGGACGGCGGGGTCCTCGGTGTTCTTGAAGTCCATCCGGAAGCTCTTGTCGTTGAGGACCATCTCCTCCCACTGCTCGCAGACCACCATGCCGACGCGCATCCTGCGCCAGGAGTATTTGCTCGAGATATACAGCAGCTGTTCGCCGCAGACGGCGAGGACGGCGAAGAGGATCAGGCGCTTTACGTCCCTGCCTCCGACGATCTCGTTGAGCATCTCGCCGCTGAAAAACACCATATAGAAGTGGCTCGTCTCCTCGAAGAAGCCGAACAGCAGGCAGTGCAGGATATACCTCGGCGCGAACTGCTCGACCATCCTGCAGGCGCGCGCCGTGACCGAAAGATCGTGTTTCACGGTCTTTTTCAGTTCCCGGAGCTTCTCTTTACTCAGCCTCATCTTCGTCCGCCCCCTCCTTGTAGTATTTGCTCTGCACCTCGAACAGCCTTGCGTAGCCTCCGCCGGAGGCGACCAGCTCGTCGTGCGTGCCGACCTCGGCGAATTTGCCGTCCGACAGGAAGACTATACGGTCGCAGAAGCGCGTGGACGACAGCCTGTGGGAGATATACAGAGATGTCTTCCCCGCGGTCAGCTCGCTGTATTTGAGATACATTTCGTTCTCGGCGATCGGGTCCAGAGCGGCGGTCGGCTCGTCGAGGATGATGACCGGCGCGTCCTTATAAAGCGCTCTCGCCAGCAGCAGCTTCTGCGTCTCGCCGCCCGAGAGCTCGACGGCGTCCTCGTTGACGCTCTTGTTGAGAAGCGTCCCGCAGCCGGCGGGAAGCGACGCGATCTTAGGAGAAAGCCCCGCGCGTGCTATACAGTCCCGAAGCCTCCCGGCGTCCGTTTCGTCCTCGGTCTTCATCGAGATATTCGAGGCGATGGACAGCGGCAGGACGCGAGCCTCCTGAAAGACGGCGGAGATCAGGGTGTAGTATTCGTCCCTGTTGAATTTCGAGATATCGGTGCCGTTGAGCAGTATGCGCCCTTCGGTCGGGCGGTAGAGCCCGCAGAGGAGCTTGACGAGCGTCGTCTTGCCCGCGCCGTTGAGTCCGACGAGCGCCAGCTTTTCACCGGCGCGCCAGGTGAAGGTCACGCCGTCGAGGATCGTGCGGTCGCTGCCGGGATAACGGAAGCTGACGTTCTCGAGCTCGAAGGTGAACTCCGTCCCCCGGGGAAGCGGCTCCCCTCCCTCGCGTACGCCCTCGCTTCCGATCTGCTCGAAGCGGCGGAAATCCTTTACGCAGAGGTTGGACTCGAACACCGTCGATATCGAGTTGCCGATGCCCGACAGAAAGCGCCCGAAGCTCAGCATCGCGGAGAAGTAAAGCACGATCTCTCCGCCGGTCAGGCTGCCGGTCGCCGTCTTGTATATCAGATAGCCGTAAGCTCCGCCCTTGACGAGTATCGACGTCGCCATAAGGCTCAGATCGGAGATGAAATAATAAAGATAGACCTTGTTGGTCCAGAACTGCTTCTCTCCGATGAGATACCGGCTGAGGTCCCCTATCTGTTTGCCGAGCCCGTAGAGCCTTATATCCTTGGCGGCGGCGAAATCGCGAGCGTTCTTAGACAGATACGCGAGGCGGCGGTCGATCTTCGCCTGAGCGTCCTTCGTCCCGTCGACCTTCTTGTCCGACAGCAGCGACAGCCCGAGCGCGATCAGGTGCGCCGCGATGAGATAGACGATGAGGAGCGGGTGCAGCGTGGCTATAACCGCGCCGAGCGAGGAGAGATACAGAAGATTTGACGCAAGCGCGATCGCTCCGAACAGCAGTTCCTCCGGAGCGTATCTGTTGAGCGAATTCTTCGCGCGCGTATATTTATCGCGGACCGACGGACCCTCCAGCAGCTCGAAATCGGTGTCCATTATCTTTTCGCTGAACGCCAGAAGGAAGCGCTTGTGCAGGGCGTTCTTCTTCCGGGTCACCGCGGTGTTAGCCTTCGCCTGCAGGAACGCAGACAGTAGGTTGAGCGCCGCCATCCCGGCGACCGACGCGAGCACGAGCCAAACGCCCGCGCCCTTCTCGATGACCGCTATGACCGCCGGGGCGAACAGCGTCCGCGAGAGCATCAGCAGCGACAGCACCGGAACGGAGCAGATAAGCAGCGGCAGCGCGCCCCTGTCCCATTTCGAGACCACCCTGCTCACGTATCTCAGATCGGAAAACAGAGAAAGCTTTTCTCTCTTCACGTTTCATCTCACCTCCACGCCGACTATAGCACAAAAGCAGCCCGAACGGCTGCTTTCTGCGCGGAACGTTCATTTTTCGGCGCGAACTGCGGACCGCCGCAGCGGGATCATTATCTCGGTACCGAATACGCCCTCTTCGTGCCGGCGGTTGACGTAGCCTCCGTACTTTTTGACGACGCCGTCGACGCGCGCCAGACCGAAGCCGTGCCCTTCGCCCTTGGTCGTGCGGTAGGTCTTCCCCCTGCGGTCGCGGGCTCCGCTCATCGAGTTGGTGACGCAGAGGTAGAACTGTTCCTTGAACGCGCCGATATAGACGCGGATGAAGCGCTCCGCGGGGTCCCCGACAGCGGCGCAGGCTTCTGTCGCGTTGTCGAGCAGATTGCCGACGATCACGCACAGCTCCACGTCGCTCAGCGGGACGCCCTCGGGTATCGCGGCGGTCACGTCGAGCCGGACGTCCCTCTTCTTCGCCAGAGCGAGCTTGGAGTTGAGTATCGCGTCAGCCATCACGTTGCCGGTCTTGACGACCGTATCCACGGTGTTGAGGTCGACGGTCAGCTCGCCGAGGTAGGCGTCGAGCTCGTCGAGCCTGTTCATCCGCAGAGCCGCCTGCATCACGGAGATATGGTTCTTGTAATCGTGCCGCCAGCCGCGCATGGTGGCGTAGATGTTCTGCACTTCCTCGCAGTGCTTTTCGATAAGCTCGCTCTGGTACGCGGCGAGCCGCTCGTCGATCTTCTTATGGAATATCCTGTCGAACAGCGCCATGGTCATCTCCTGTAAAAGTCGATAAACGCCCGGTTGATCCCCTCGAAGGCGCCCCGCGCGACGGGAACGGTCTCTCCGCCGTCGAGCTCGAGCTCCTTTTTGGAGATGCGTCTGATATGCGATAGATTTACGAGGAACGAGCGGTGCGGCGAGACGAAGCCCTCGCCCGCCTCTTCCTTGAAGGACGCGAGAGTGCGCGGCAGAGACAGCGTCCCTTCGGTGAGATGCAGAGCCAGCGTGTGCCCCAGAGCCTCCGCGAACACTATATCGTCGACCGCGATACGCCGCAGCCCCTCCGGCGTCTGCAGGATAAGGCTCGGTCCCTCCTTTTCGAGCCGCCCGACCGCGCGGTCCAGCACCTCGGCGAGCTTTTCGTAGCCGACCGGCTTCATCAGGTAATGCAGGGCGTCGACCTCGTAGCCCAAGGGCATATACTCGTCGTAGCCGGTGATGAACACGATCTGTACGCGCCCGCCGCGCTCGCGCACCCTGCGGGCGAGCTGTATGCCGTCGATACTCTGCATCTGGATATCCAGAAGGAGGATATCGGAGACCGCGCCGCCGTCGTTCTCGAACAGGAACTGCTCCCCGGCGCAGTATTCCCTGACCCGGACCGTATGCCCCGCGGCATCCGCCCAGAGGAGGACCAGCGAGGCGATATAGTCGCGCTGATCCTTTTCGTCGTCGCAGACGGAGATATCAAGCTTCACGGCGGCAGCTCCTTTCCTCGTCTTTTTCCGTCGTCATACGATACTGTCGTCCAGCAAAAAGTCAAGGACCCCGATATTCAGCACTCCGTTCTCGTCGTACCATCTCTTGCGTATATCGTGACGGACGATGATCTTGGGGAAGGAATCGCCGGTCAGGGCGAAGGGTCGGTTTTCGACCATCGTTTTTTCTTCGCTTTCCAGTGCGTAAGCGGACTGGATATAAGTCTTTTTTCCGCCCCGGGTGGCGATGAAATCGATCTCGCGGGGGACCCGGACAGTCTGCCCGGACTTGTTTTTATCGGTCCCGTACACTATTCCTATATCCACCTCGCAGCCGCGCACCCGCAGGTCGTTATAGATAATATTCTCCATTATGTGGGTCATTTCCTGCTGGCGGTAACCGATACGCGCGTTCCTGAGCCCGAGGTCGACACAGTAGTATTTATTTGGATAATCGAAATAGTCCTTGCCTTTAACGTCAAAGCGGCGGCACTCCTCAAACAGATAGGCGTCGGCGAGATGACCTATATACGTTTTTACGGTGTTGGCGGATGCAGTGTTTTCTCCTTTCAGTCTCTGACGGGTATTCAGGGAATTGGCGACGTTTGTCGGATTGGTGAGCGAGCCTACGGATGAACACAGAAGGTCCAGCGTAGCGGACAGGATATCTTCGCGTTTGACGTTCTTGCGCTCTATGATGTCTTTGAGATAGACCTCCGAGAAAAGCGCCTTCAGATAATCCATTTTCGCGGCGTCATCCGGTCGCGAAAGGACCTGAGGCAAACCGCCGTAAAAAGCGTAATCGGCGAAAGCGTCCTCTTTATCCCCGCCGGTAAAAGCATAATACTCCGAGAAGCTGAGAGGACGGACCCGTATCTCGTCGCTGCGGCCTCTGAATTCGGTGAGGATATCGCTCGACAGCATACGGGAATTGCTGCCCGTTACGTAGACGTCGAGGTTCGGCAGCTTTTCAAGATCGTTGAGGGCGTCATAAAAGGTGATGGCTTTTCCCCCGGGATTGTACGGATTGGGTACCTTATCGGACATCTGTATCTCGTCGACGAACAGATAGAACCTGTCCTGCTTCCCTTCAACGATCCCATGAACGGTCTTCGCAAGCTCAAGGGGGTCTCTGTACCGGATATCCCTTGCAAGATCCAGCTCATAAGTCAGTATATGATCCTCGGGAACGCCCTGCCCGAGCAGATGATCCCTGAAGATGTTATGCAGCAGATAGGATTTCCCGCAGCGGCGGATCCCGGTGATGACTTTGACCTGCCCGTCCCACATAAAGGAAATGAGCTTTTTAAGATACAGATCGCGTTTGATCTTCATAAGGCCCTCCCGTTGAGAAGTCAGATAATAATATATGCAACTTCTCAATTGGGATTATACAAAAAAAAACGATCGTTGTCAACAGATCGTTTTCAAGCTGTCGTTTAGGGAACATTTTCGCTTTTTTCAGCCCAAAATGTTCCCTAAATCCGTTTTGATCCCGAATAGTCGACCTCTGCTTCGGCGTTCCGTTGAGAAGTTCAATATAATATTATTCAACTTCTCAACAGGACCTATTCAAACACCCTATCTCCGAAAACGGTCAGGACGTGCTTTCCGGAAAGCCTTTTCCCGGCGAAGGGCGTCGAGCGGCCCCAGGATTTGAACTTAGAGGGGTCGACCGTGAAGCGGGCCTTCGTGTTGAAAACGCAGAAGTCCGCCCTGCTGCCCGGCTCGAAGCTCACGGGCGCGGCGCCGAAACGCGCGCGCGGCGACGTCGACATGAGGCGCACGAGGTCCGCGAGGGTGAGTATCTCCGTTTTGACGAAGCCGGTATACATGGCGGCGAAGGCGATCTCGAGCCCGACGACGCCCATCGCGGCGTTCATCAGCCCTCCGCTCTTTTCCGCCGCCGTGTGCGGGGCGTGATCGGTCGCGATGACGCCTATCGTGC
Source organism: Clostridia bacterium (assembly GCA_017443405.1). Lineage (GTDB taxonomy): Bacteria > Bacillota > Clostridia > Oscillospirales > Acutalibacteraceae > RGIG2893. The sequence goes on from JAFRXS010000057.1 coordinate 7,734, forward strand.
CGTCGGCTACGGCGTCGATGAGAGCAGCCCTGTCCTCCTTCGAGCGCAGCGGCGGGTTCATCTTGAACCTGCCGTCGTCCTCAAGGTCCTCGTCGCAGAACCAAAGATAGTTCGGAGTGGTCTCCGCCGTGACGCCGAGACCTCTTTTTCTCGCCCGCCTGATGAAATCCGCGCTCTCGGCGCAGGAAACGTGGCAGATATGGAGCGTATCGGCGCAGCCTGCCTCCGCCATCGCTTCTATGCTGTTCCTGACGGCGCGGTACTCGCTGGCGTTCGATATGCCCGGCAGGGAGCGTTCGCGGGCAAAGGCGCAGTCGTTCACGACGCCGCCCGCGCGCAGCTCAAGGTCCTCGCAGTGCGCCGCTATGACCTTGCCCTTTTCCTTCGCGTACAAGCCCGCCGCCGCGAGCAGAGCGGGGTCGTTGAGCCCGACGCCGTCGTCCGAATAGCCGCAGACGTATTTTTCCATCGCGGGCATGTCGGACAGCCGCAGCCCCTTCTCCCCCACCGTGATCGACCCGTAGGGCAGGACGTCGACGACCGCCTTTTCGCGTATCGCTTTTATCTCTTTGAGTATATGTCCCGCGCTGTCGGGCACCGGGTCGAGGTTGGGCATGGCGCAGACCGCGGTAAAACCGCCGTAGGCGGCCGCGAGCGTGCCCGAGCGGATATTTTCCTTATGGACGAAGCCCGGCTCCCTCAAGTGGACGTGCGCGTCGCAGAGCCCCGGCAGCAGCGTCAGTCCCGCGAGGTTGCGTACCGTGTCGAATTCCCCCTCGGGCTCGACGATAATGCCGTCCTCGACCGCTATATCGCGGACGCCGTCGACGGTTTTCGCGTTTTTATAAAGAGTCCTCACTGTCGGTCCTCCCCGCGCTTTGAATTCACGAGCGCGTCGTAGATATCGCTTTTAGACACGCCGGAGCGTTTGGACGCTATGCGCGCGGCGTCGGAGACCGATAGCCCCTGCTCCCTCATAAGCGTCTCGGCGAGGTCGACCGCGTCCTCGGCGGTCATTGAGGCGGCTTCGGCGGTCTTCCCGGCGACGATCAGCACGAACTCGCCCTTGGGAGTTTCCGCCGAGTATTTTTCGGCGGCGGCGAACAGCGTCGTGCGCTCGACGTCCTCATATACCTTGGTGAGCTCGCGGCAGAGGGCGATATCCCTGTCGCCGAAAACGTCCGCCATATCGCGCAGCGTCCTGGAAAGCTTGTGCGGCGCCTCGTAAAAGACCATGGCGCGGCGCTCGTCGCGAAGCGAATCGAGATGCTCGCGCCTCGACGGCTTGTTTACGGACAGAAAGCCCTCGAACGTGAAGCGGGAGCAGTCCATTCCGCTGACCGCGACCGCCGTGGCGAGAGCCGTGGGGCCCGGTACGGCGACGACCTCGACGCCGCGCTTGCGGCAGACATCGACGAGCACGCAGCCGGGGTCCGAGATGGCGGGCATACCGGCGTCCGTCGCGAGGGCGCAGTCCTCGCCCGCGAGGAGCCTTTCGGCTATCGTGTCGGCGCGCTCGAACCTGTTATGCTCGTGATAGCTCACGAGCGGCTTTTTTATGCCGAGATGATTGACGATACGCGCGGTCACGCGCGTGTCCTCGCAGGCTATAAAATCAACGTCGCGCAGCGTCTGCGCGGCGCGGGGCGAAAGGTCGCCCAAATTGCCTATCGGAGTCCCGACGACGTAAAGAGTTCCCGACACAGCTTCACTTCCTGTAGAATGAAAAGATTTTTTCCGCCTCAGCGGATTCGATATAAAGATCGCCCTGAACGGTGAGCCCCGGCCTGCCGTCGCGGCGCCCCTCTATGAGGACGAGCCAGGGGACCTCCCTGTCCTTGCCGCTTTCCGGGTCCTTGCGCTGGACAGCGAAGCGCAGCGTTTTGGGCTCGACGCGGCACTCGCGCATGGCGCAGAGCGCGTCCGTGAGCCTGTCGGGGCGCAGACACACGCAGAACCTGCCGCCCGAGCGCAGCAGCGACGCCGCCGCGCGGCTGACGTCGTAAAGATCGCACTGCGTTTCGTGGCGGGCAGTCGCCGCCTCGCCGTCGCCCGAGAGTATGCCGCCGCCCGATCTTACGTAGGGCGGGTTCATGCAGACGACGTCGAAGCTGCCCGAGGGTATGCCCGCGGGATTCCTGAGCGTCCGCAGGTCGGCGTTGACAGGGATTATCACGTCCTTCGCCGCCGGGCACGCCTCCACGGACCGGGTGAGCATCTCTATGGCCTCCGCGCTTATATCCACGGCGCAGGCGCGCCCTCTCCAGCCGGCGGCAAGCCAGCGGAAAGGTATTATCCCGCAGCCCGTGCCGAGGTCGCACGCGGTCTTCTCCCTGCGCGACGGCATGGCGATATCCGCCAGCAGCAGCGCGTCCGTCCCGAAGGTGTGACGGGGCGATACGTTAAGGCTCACGCCCTCGCCGAGATATTCGATATGTTCGCCGTTCAGGACGCTCACCTCTTTTTGTTTTTTCCGGTCATGTTTCAGCCGAACAGCCACTCGAACAGTCCCGGTCTGCGCCCGGGCTCCGGCGCGCGGGAGGTCGTCGGGGGCGCCGTCGTCGCGACGTCGCTCCAGATATAGACGGTGACGGCGTCGCCCGCGTAAACGGTCGTTCCCGACGCCGGGATAACGGAAGCGACGCTGTCGGTCGCGTGAAGTCCGTCGTTCGCCGTCAGCTCATAAGTAACGGTCAGGCCCATCTCGCACAGTATCGCGTCGGCGTCCGCGGCGGGCATGCCCTCGAGCTGCGGCAGGGTCAGCGGCTCGCGGCCGAGACTGACGTAGACTATCACGTCGGAGCGCTTCTTCGCCTGAGTGCCCGCGGGGACGCTCTGAGCGTAAACGTAGCCGGCGGGATGCTCCGTGTCGAACGAGCTCTCGTAGATGAGATTCAGCGCCCTGTTGAGCTCGCCGTCCGCCATAACGGAGGTCTGCGCCCTTCCGGTCAGGTCGGGGACCGTGACCGTCTCGTAATAGACCGCCGCGGTTTCGCTCTGCGGCTGCGGACGTATGCCGAGTTTTTCCGGAGCGGCGAAAAGAAGCGTCACGAGCGACGCGGCTATCGCCGTCAGCGGAAGGAGCCAGACAAGGAACCACGGTTTCGGCCTTTTTTCGACGACCGTCCGCGCGCCGCCGCCGGAAGACCGTGACGGCGCGGACGGTTTGACCTCCTTCGCCGCGGAAGCGGCGGCCCTGCGGTAGACGGCGTCCGCGGACAGAGAGCGGCGGTCGCCCGATACCGGGCTTTTCCCGTAGGTGCCCGACGTCCTTTCGGGAAGCGCGCGCCCCTCGAGCCCGAGGACGAACATACCGGTCTTGTCGGTACGCAGGCGCGGGTCCGGCTCCAGCGCGCGGACGAGCGCCTCCCTTATATATCCCGGGACCGCCGCGAGCGCCGCGGCTTCCTCTTCGCCGCGCCCGCCGCGCTCGTAGGCGGGCGGGAGCTTATCCCCGGTGAGCATATAATAAAGCAGGGCTGCGGTCGAATAAACATCCGTCCACGTCCCTGTTTCAAGCGAATAATCGTATTGCTCCGGGGCGGCGAAACCGTCCTCGGCGTTGTTTGCTATCTCTCCCGACGGGGTGCGCGACTGACGCACGCAGAGCCCGGCGACGACCGGAAAGCCGTCGCGCAGACGCACGGTCGACGCGCCAACGCCGAGGTGGCTGTAACCCGCCGTGTGAAGCGCGTTCAGCGCCGAGCAGACCGAAACGGCGATATCCGCCGCCTCGCGCGCGTCAAAACGCCCGCAGCGCTCCACGCAGGCTCCGACCGTTTCCTCCGGCAGAGGCGCGGTCACGGCGAAATAGGTGCCGTACCCTCTCACAACGCCGTAGCATTTGACGAGACCGGGGGCGTTCTCTATCTTCGACACCGCGGACCACATTCTGAAAAAGGCGGCGGAGCATTCGTCGAATATCCCCTCGCAGCCGCCCAGAGGACGGGCTTTGCCGTCCGTGTCGCGGACGGTCATTGCCGGAGGACAGAACTCTTTGAGCGAGACGCGGCGCGAGACCGCAGTGTCCCACGCGTCGTAAACGCAGCCGTCCGGTTCCTGCGCGGCGGCGGCGCCGATAAGATAGCGGCCGCCTACGACGCTGCCCCTGTTGAGATGGGGCTTCTGAAACACATTCAGGCGGTCGAACCCGCAATGCGGGCAGGACCGCCTTCCGTTATTCGGACGGAAACAGTTTAAGCAAAGATCCTCCGTGGGGGTCATAAGCTCGGTTTTTTACCTTTCTTCCCTGAAATACGACAGTCCGAGAGCCTGAGGAGGCATCGTCTCGCGCTTGCGGCGTATGCTCGTGAATATCAGGACGATGACGGTCACGATATAGGGCAGCATCTTGAACAGCTCCTGCTGGCTGCGGGTAAGGTTGGGGATGAATATGTCGATGATGTAAAGCCCGCCGAACAGTATCGAGCCCAGGATGCCGATATCGGGGTTCCATATCGCGAAGATGACGAGCGCTATCGCGAGCCAGCCCCTGTCGCCGAAACCGCCGTTGGACCAGATGCCGCTCGTGTAGTCCATAATGAAATACAGACCGCCCAGACCCGCTATCATGCCGCCTATGCAGGTCGCGCCGTACTTGTACCTCGTGACGTTGATGCCCGCGGCGTCCGCGGTCGCCGGGCTCTCGCCCACGGCGCGCAGATTAAGGCCTATCCTCGTGCGCTTTATGACGAAGGTGGCGATGACGGCGATGACGATCGAGGCGTAAGCGAGCCAGCCGTAGGAGAACAGCACCAGCCCGACGGAGCCGAGATTCTTCGCGAACGGCAGCGCGGTGCGGAACACGTCGCTCGTCGCCTTGAGCGAGAGCGCGCCGCCCTCGCCGTACAGGATCGCGAGCGAGCCGCCGTAGAAGTTGCCGAGGCCTATGCCGAAGGTCGTCAGCGCAAGACCGGTGACGTTCTGGTTCGCTCTGAGCGTGACCGTCAGGAACGCGTAGATGAGGCTCATCGCGAGCGACCCGAGAAGTGAACAGACCAGCGGAATGACGACCGCGAGGAAGGGATTGAGCGGGCCCGCCGCCAGCTTCTCATGGAAGAACGCGCCCGCGACGCCCGATACGGCGCCGACGTACATGATGCCCGGGATACCGAGGTTGAGGTTGCCGGACTTTTCGGTGATTATCTCGCCCGTGGAGCCGCAAAGCAGCGGTATGCCCTGCACGACAGCTCTCGAAATAAAGTTCGCTACCGGTGAAATCATGACTCCGCCTCCTCTTTGACCCCGTCGGTTCCGGATTTTTCGGCAATTCCGGCCTCTTCCTCCTCAAACAGTACCGGAACGGCCGTGATCCCGGCTTCGACGGACGCCTTATGCCTGAAATTGAGCTTGTAGTTAATGAAGAACTCGCAGCCGATGATGAAGAAGAGTATTATTCCCGTGAGGATATCGGCTATCGCGGGGTCTATGCGGAAATCGGAGGCTATCTGCCCCGCGCCCTTCTCGAGGAACGAGATAAGCAGCGAAGCGAAGACCATCAGCGCGGGGTTGAATTTCGCGAGCCACGACACCATGACGGCGGTGAAGCCCTTGCCTCCGACGGAGGTCGTCGACAGCGTGTGGTCGGTGCCCGCGACGATGATGAGACCGGCTATGCCGCAGATCGCGCCGGAGAGCGCCATCGTGCGCAGAATGACCTTCTTGACGTTCATGCCGACGTATTTCGCGGTCCTTTCGCTCTCGCCGACGACGGAGATCTCATAACCGTGCTTGGAGTATTTGAGGTAGACGTAGACCGCCGCCGTGATAGCGGCGACTATCAGGATATTGAGCAGGTATTTCTCGCCGAAAAGGCTCGGGAACCAGCCCACCTTCGTTTTCATGTTTATGACGCCGATGTGCGCGCTGCCGGCGGGATTTTCCCAGACGGTCGAGAGGTAGGACGTCAGCTGTATCGCGATATAGTTCATCATCAGCGTGAACAGCGTTTCGTTCGTGTTCCAGTTCGCCTTGAAGAACGCCGGGATGACCGCCCAGATGACGCCCGCCAGGATGCTCGTGATCACCATGACCAACATAAGCAGCGGGGTCGGCAGCTTGTCGCCGACGAGTATCATGCACGCGGCGGTGGCTATGCAGCCCGCCATGACCTGACCCTCGGCGCCGATATTCCAGAAGCGCATCTTGAACGCCGGCGTGACCGCGAGCGAGATGCACAGAAGAACGGCGGTATTCTGGACCGTCCTCTTGAACATGGTGAGCGAGCCGAACGCGCCCTTCCACAGAGAGGCATAGACCTCAAAGGGGTTGAGGCCCGTGACCGTAACGACGAAGACCGCGGCGAGCAGCAGCGCGGCGACGATGGCGCCGAGCCTTATGCCCCACGCCTTGAGCGCAGGCATGGGAACGGTGCGCGCGGATATCCTGACAAGCGGTTCCGAAGACCTCTTTTTCTCAGTCATTCTTTGCCGCCCCCTTTCCCTTGGTCATAAGCAGTCCTATCTCTTCCTTCTTTGCCGTCCTCGCGTCCAGGAGCCCCGTCACGCGGCCCTGGCAAAGCACCAGTATGCGGTCGCAGAGCTCGATGAGGACGTCCAGGTCCTCGCCGACGAAGATGACGGCGACTCCGTTGTCCTTCTGCTTGTTGAGAAGGTTGTATATCATGTACGAGGAGTTGATGTCGAGCCCGCGGACGGGGTAAGCCGCCATGAGCACCGTCGGCCCCTCGCTTATCTCCCTGCCGACGAGCACCTTCTGCACGTTGCCGCCCGAAAGACGTCTGACGGGGGTATTGAGGCCCGGCGTCTTGACGTCGAGCTCGTCGACGACCTGCTTCGCGAGATTCCTCGGCTCGGAGCGTTCGAGCATCGCCGTTTTGCCCTTGCGGTAGGAGCGAAGCATCATATTGTCGGTGATGTCCATCGCGCCGACGAGGCCCATTCCGAGCCTGTCCTCCGGCACGAACGAAAGGCGCACGCCCAGATCCCTTATCTGTCTCGGCGTCTTGTTGCGAAGATCCTCCGTCACGCCCGATTTGGGATCGTTATAGAGGATATCGCCGCCGGAGAGCTGCTGAAGCCCCGCTATCGCCTCGAGAAGTTCCTTCTGACCGCTGCCGGCTATGCCGGCTATGCCTAGTATCTCTCCGCCCTTGGCGGTGAAGGAAACGTCGTCGAGGATCATCACGCCGTCGCCGTTGTAGCACTCGAGCCCGCGCACCTCGAGCCTGTCGGCGGTGTCGTGCGGCTCGCTGCGCTCGATATCGAGGCTGACCTTCCTGCCGACCATTTTTTCGGTGAGCTCGGCTTCGTTTGTCGAGGCGGTCTCGACCGTGTCGATGTACTCGCCCTTGCGCAGTATCGTCACACGGTCGGATATCTCCATGACCTCGTGCAGCTTGTGCGTGATGATGATTATCGCCTTGCCGTCCTCCTTCATCCTGCGCAGGACGTCGAAAAGCCTCGCTGTCTCCTGCGGGGTCAGAACGGCGGTCGGCTCGTCGAGGATGAGGATATCGGCTCCGCGGTAAAGCACCTTGATTATCTCGACGGTCTGCTTTTCGGAGACCGACAGGTTATATATCTTCTTGGCGGGATCGATGATAAAGCCGTATTTTTCGCTGATGGCGCGTATCTTTTCGGAGGCCTTTTTGATATTGAAGCGCTCGCCGCCGCGCAGGCCGAGAACGATGTTCTCCGCCGCGGAAAAAACGTCGACCAGCTTGAAATGCTGATGTATCATGCCTATGCGGTGAGCGTAGGCGTCCTTGGGGGAACGTATGACGACCTCGTTCCCGTCGATATAAATATGGCCCTCGTCGGGGAAATAGATCCCGGAGATCATATTCATAAGCGTCGTCTTGCCGCTGCCGTTCTCTCCGAGTATGGACAGTATCTCGCCCTTGCGGACGGTGAGAGAGGCGTTGTTCAAGGCGACAAGATCGCCGAAACGCTTCGTTATCCCCTTCATCTCAAGTGCAGCGTTAATACTCAATGTGACCCCGCCTTCTGTTTGATCGCTTGATTGTTCTGTGCCGATTATAAAGAGCAAACAGGCGAGGTATGGCCCTCGCCTGAAAAATTATTGCCGGTCCGGTCAGCCCTCTACGGGAGCCTCGATGCCGTCGATGACGAGATCGAAGTAAGGAGCGGATCTGTACTCGGACTCATGGAAGTAGCCGTCGGAAATGACTTCCGTGTCGGGAGTGTAAGCGGCGTCGGAATCGACGTCGGCCTGATAGCTGGTAAGAGCCTCGCCGTCGACCGTGAAGGTGGCGGTGTCGAATACGTGCAGCGTGCCGGCCTCGAGAGCAGCCTTGACTTCCTCGATCTTGGCGGCGGTGCCTTCAGCGGCGACGTCCTCGTTGAGCTCGGCGAGCTCGACGGAACCGGTGGCTATGGTGCCGACATAGTCGGTGTCGATAGCGGTGCCGGCGGCGACGGCTTTGATGGCGTACTCATAGTAAGGAGCCCAGTTGATGCGGGAAGAGATGATGTAGGTGTTGGGGCCCGCGGCCTTGGTGCTGCCGTTGTAGGAAACGTTGGGAACGCCGGCGGCTTCGCAGGCGGAGGGAGCGCCGAGAGAGTCGGCGTGCTGGCTGACAAGGACGCACTTATCGGTGTTGATAAGGGTGTTGGCGGCTTCCTTCTCCTTGGCCTCATCGTACCAGGAGTTGGTGTAGATGACCTTCATCGTGGCGGTCGGGCAAACGTACTTCGCGCCGAGATAGAAAGAGGTGTAGCCGGACTTGACTTCCGCGTAGGGATAAGCGCCGACATAGCCGATCTTCGCCTCTTCAGCGGTGATGTCGCCGGCCTCGATCATAGCGTTGAGCTTGAGACCCGCGGCGACGCCGGCAAGGAATCTGCCCTCGTAGATGGAAGCGAAAGCGTTGTGATAGTTGGCGACGTTCTCGGTGTGGGCCTTGGTGCCCGAGGCATGGCAGAACTGAACGTCAGGATACTCGCCGGCAGCCTGAAGCATGTAGTCCTCATGGCCGAAAGAGTCGGCGAAGATGATGTCGCAGCCGGCTTCGACGAGCTCGACGGCGGTCTCATAGCACTCGCTGCCTTCGGGAACGTTGGTCTTGATGATGACCTGCTCGTCGGTGAGGCCGAGAGCTTCCTGGGTCTCTTCCATGGCCTTGATGAAGTTAAGGTCATAGGTGGAGTTCTTGTCGTGCAGGCAGATAAGGCCTACCTTGAGCTCGGAAAGGTCCGCGTCGGTGTCTACGGGAGCGGCCTCGGCGGTCGTGCCGGCCTCGGCGGGCTTGGTCGTCTCGTCGGTGGTCTTTTCACCGCAGCCGAAAAGGCAAAGAACGAGCGCGGCGGCAAGAGCGACAGCAAGGATACTGATAAGTTTCTTCATGCTTGTTTCCTCCGATAGTATTGTTTGTGTATATTGTCAGCAGCCGTGTCGGAACCTGATGACGGGAGCCCCGCCCGGGACCTCACTCATCTCCTCGATGACTGCGAGCGACCTTACGTCGTAGCCCTCGGCGCGCAGCTTCGCGCCGCCGGACTGGAAAGCCTTTTCTATTATTATGCCGATGCCTTCGCAGGACGCGCCCGCCTGGCCTATTATATCGAGCAGCCCGGTCGACGCGGCGCCCTCGGCGATGAAGTCGTCGATTATCAGGACGCGGTCGGCGGAGGTGAGATAGGCCTTCGCTACGGTCATAATATAAGTCTCCCCCTTGGTAAAAGAGAAGACTTCGCTTGAATATACGTCCGGTCCGACGTTGCGGTTCCTGCCCTTCTTGGCAAAAAGACAGGGTACGCCGAATTCCCTCGCGCAGGCGACGGCCGCCGGTATGCCGGAAGCCTCTACGGTGAGGACAAGGGTAATGTCCTTGTCGGCGAAGATACGCCTGAACTCCGCGCCCATGGCGTCGGTAAGAACGGGATCGATACGGTGATTGAGGAACATATCCACTTTGAGTATGTCTTTGCCTATGACCCGCCCCTCGGACATGATCCTCTGTTCAAGCAGATCCATAAGCAAATCACCGTCCCGCACCGGAATTATGTCTGTATTATAAAGCCGCGAAACGCAAATATCAAGCGGCTTTTTGATAAGTCTTAACATTTCTGTTTTTTGCACAATTACCCTCGCCGCGCCGCATTTTATTTTGTGCTACAACAAAGCAAAAATGACAAACCCGTAACATATTTTTAATGACATTCGGCGCGAAATGAGTTATTATATATATGAAAAGGACCGTCGGGCGCGACCCGACCGAAAACGGGAGACTTATGGAACTGTCAACTGACGTGAAATTCGTAAAGAGCGTCGGCGAAAAACGCGCCAGGGCGTTCGCGAGGCTCGGCGTGCTCACAGTCGGGGATCTTCTTCGCGATTTTCCGCGCGCCTACGAGGACTGCAGCGCTCCGCTGACTCTGGCGGAGGCGCCCGCCGACGCCCCCTGCTGCATCAGGGCGAGGATAGAGGGGCTCTCGCGCACGAGGAACACCTTCGCGGGAGGCATAGTGACGACCGCCGAGATATACGACGGGCTCAACCGCGCGGAGATCGTCTTTTTCAACAATAAGTATATAGGCAAGATACTCGACAGGGGCGGCGAGCACCTTTTCTACGGAAAGGTCGAAGCGGGCGAATATACCGGCTACAAGATGACCGCTCCGCTGATGTACTCTCCGGATAACGCGGGGCTCATACCCGTATACCCCGCGACGTCCGACCTGCCGTCGCGCGCCGTGAGCGCCGCGGTAAAAAACGCGCTCGACGCCATGGGCGGCGGCATACCCGACTCCCTGCCCTCGCGGCTCATAGAAAAATACCGGCTGCTGCGCACGGGCGAGGCTCTTAAAAAGATACATTTTCCGAAGGACGCCGACGAGCTCGCGTCGGCTCGCAGGACACTCGTTTTCGAGGAGCTTCTGACGCTGCAGCTCGGTCTTTACGGAATGAAAAGCTCGCGCTCGTCGGGCGGAGCGCCCGTAATAGAGGACCGCAGCGGCGAATTCACGTCGTCGCTGCCGTTCAGGCTCACCGGCGCGCAGGCGAGGGCGATAGCGGACTGCTGCGCGGATATGAGGTCCGGCGCGCCGATGAACAGGCTGCTGCAGGGCGACGTCGGCTCCGGCAAGACGGCGGTCGCGGCGGCGCTTTGCTACAGCGCGGCGAAAAGCGGCTTCCAGTGCGCGGTCATGGCTCCGACGGAGGTGCTCGCCAAACAGCACTACGACACTTTCCTTTCCTTCTTCGGCGGTACGGACCTGCGCGTCGCCCTGCTCACCGGCTCGATGACGGCGAAGGGAAAAAGGGAAACGAAGGCGTTGCTCGAAAGCGGCGAGATAGACGTCCTCATCGGCACGCACGCGCTCATTACGCCCGACGTCGCGTTCCGCTCCCTCGCGCTCGTCGTAACGGACGAGCAGCACCGTTTCGGCGTGCGTCAGCGCGGCGCCCTCGTGTCGAAGGGCGTCACGCCGCACACTCTCGTCATGTCCGCGACGCCGATCCCGCGCACGCTCGCGCTTATGATTTACGGCGACCTCGACATAACCGTCCTCGACGAGATGCCGCCCGGCAGGACGCCGGTCAAGACCTACAGCGTCGGTACGGATATGCGCGGGCGCATCTACGCGTTCCTGAAAAAACAGATAGATTCGGGCAGGCAGTGTTTCATCGTCTGCCCCGCGGTTGAGGAGAGCGACGCGGGCCTCGCCGCGGCGCGCGAATACGCCGAAAAGCTGAGCCGCGAGGAATTCGCCGGCTACGGCGTCGGGCTTCTGTACGGCTCTATGAAGCCGAAGGATAAGAACCGGGTCATGGAGGATTTCGCCTCCGGGAAGCTCAGTCTGCTCGTTTCCACGACGGTAATAGAGGTCGGCGTCGACGTGCCCAACGCGACGGTCATGGCGGTCGAGAACGCCGAAAGGTTCGGGCTGTCGCAGCTTCACCAGCTCCGCGGGCGCATAGGCAGGGGCAAGCACGAGTCGTTCTGCATACTGATAAGCGACGCGCAGAACCCCGACGCGCTCGACAGGCTCGGCATCATGTGCCGCACTTCCGACGGCTTCAAAATTGCGGAGGAGGACCTACGCCTGCGCGGACCGGGCGACTTTTTCGGTCAGAGGCAGTCGGGGCTCCCCGATCTGCATATAGCGGACCTGCAGGCGGACGGCAGGATAATCGCCGCGTCGCAGAAGATAGCGAGGGAGATAATAACCGAGGACCCTACGCTGTCGAAGCCCGAAAACGCCTGTCTGAGAAAAGGCGTGAGCCGGCTTTTCCGCGATTATTCCGCGTGATGCCCCGCTTCGGCAAAATTCCGGTTGTTTTTTCGGCAAAATCGCGGTATTATATAGACAGATGGGAGAGACGGTATTATGAAAATCAATGTACCCGAGCGCGTCTTACGAAAGATATCCGAATACGCGAAGGAAGCCGACGTGCAAAGGGTCATTCTTTTCGGTTCGCGCGCCAGAGGGACGCATACTCCGCGCAGCGACGTTGACCTGGCCGTCGCGGGCGGAGATTTCGACTCGTTCTATTGGGCGATCAAAGAGAAAACTCCGTCGCTTCTGACTTTTGATATCGTCTCGTTGGACGGGATCGTATCGACGGATTTACTGAAAGAGATCGAACGGGACGGAGTGACCGTATATGAAAAAGCTGAATAACTTTTCAAATTGCCTGAGCGTGCTGAAAAACGCGGATTTTTCCAACGCGAATGAGGATGATATATACCGCACCGGCGTGATCGGTCAGTTCAACCTGACCTTTGAGCTTGCGTGGAAAGCCCTGCAGTCGGTCCTGCGGCTTCACGGCGCTCAGGAGGCGGAGACCGGCTCGCCCCGCGAGATCCTTCAGCTCGGCTACAAGTTCGGCTTTATCAATGATCCCGCGGTTTGGCTCATGATGCTGAAAAAGCGTAATTCCGCGGCGCACGTCTACGATGAAAACGAAGCGGATGAACTGGTCCTGTTGATCCGCGACAGCTTCATCCCCGAGTTCTGTGAGCTTGAAAAAACGCTGCGGGAGAAAGCCGCGGAAATCGGGGAAGATTGACATAACAGCAGATTGCGTTTTATTAGGAGAGTATTATGTCTAACGATATTCAGAATGAAACATTAGATAATAATGACAACACAAACGACAAGGCGATCATTGTCAACAAAAAAAAGATAATTGTAGTCTTCAGTATCATTGGCGTCGTTGTCTTTGCGTCACTGGTACTATTTATGGCTCTGTACTTGGTTCCATTTCTTGCTGCAAAAGCAGAGTATAACACCGCTATCGAACAGTTTAATAATGAAATCGCAGCCCTTGAGGCTAGAAACAAAGAACTCGATGACAGTAGTGATGCGTTGCATCAAGTAATTGATGCAGAAGATATTCCTATTGATGAGCTTTTACTTTCCGATGCACAAGATGTCCTTAATGAAGCACGCAAGTATCCCAAAGATTCAGCACCTGAAGCACCTAAATTGACTTCCGGTATAGAAGGTATTAAATTGGCCACATCGGAGGCTTTAGCGTTGTCAGAGTCAGTAAGCAAGATGGGCGATTATCACGATATCCTCACAAAGGTCAAAAGCACAGAAACCGAGTATAGTTCAATGATCAATGGCTTTAAAACGGTTGAATATGAGATATTGTGGTTTCGCACTTACACATTGTTAGATAATCCGGCTTTTAAATTTTTGGTAAAAATAAGCAACCCGAATGATTATACAATAAAAGGTATCAAATCAGAGTGGACCGCCTATGACTCAGCTGGAGCCATTGTAAGTTATCTTTCTACTTCTCAACCGGATATTCCTGCTAACGGATATATATATTATGTCGGTGGCGCAGCCGGGAGTGCATATTTTACCGGCGACCCGGCTACCGTCGACTTTAATATTACCACTGAGGGAACTCTTACAAATCGAGTAACACCAAAGATTAAAGTGAGCGATGTACAGTTTAAAAATGATGGATATAGTTTTGGTTATCACTGGTATGAAGTAACTGCAAATTGCCAGACTGATAGTGAAGTCAAGTCAGATCAATTAAACGGTCAGTTGATCCTAAAAAATGCTGACGGAAAAATCATACATGCGGATTTTTGGCTTGCAGATGAAAACAATCTGCCCGATACTATTAAAAAAGACGGTAAGTTTAAGATTTCAATCACACTTTTAGATTTACCTGATATTCCGAAAGACACAGAGTTTTATATGACCTATATCTTAGATTAAAACTGAATTCAAAAGCCATTATTACCTTAACGAAACAACAAAAGTCGTCGGAGCAATCGAACGGTATCTTCAAAAACGAGGTTCATCGGAAGTGGGTGAGCCTCGTTTTACATCTAATCGGCAAACGTGAAATTCTTATCCTTCAGCTTATTTGACTTGACTATACCCGGCGGTTATCTTAAAATAACGGAAAGACGGCGATCCGCAAAGTCACCGTCGGCTTCTCAGCGAATACTCTGCGTTACGGAGCTCACAATATGAAAAACAATAAGATAAGACTTATAAAGGCCGATCCCAATACGACAAAGGGCATCGTCCTTCGCAACGTCTTTACCTATTTCAATATGATATTCCTCGTACTCGCCGTTCTGCTGATAGCGGCGGGTTCGTTCAAGAGCCTCACCTTCCTGCCGGTGGTCGTCGGCAACACGGTACTCGGCATAATCCAGCAGCTCCGCGCCAAAAAGGTGCTCGACAGGCTGACGATACTCAGCGAATCGAAATACACCGTGCTGCGCGGCGGGCAGATGCTGGAGGCGGGCTCGTCGGAGCTTATGAGGGACGATATCGTGCTTCTGTCCGGCGGGCGGCAGATACCCGCCGACGCCGAGGTCACGGAGGGAACGCTCGCTGTCAACGAGGCCCTTCTCACGGGCGAGTCGGACGAGATCGAGAAGCGTCCCGGCGACGCGCTGATGTCCGGCAGCTTCATCGTTTCCGGCGACTGCAAAGCGAGGCTCACCGCCGTCGGAGAGGACTCCTACATCTCGCGCCTGACGAAAAAGGCGAAAGAGGTCCGCGAGAAGCAGTCCGAGATGATACACGACATCGAGCTTATCATAAAGATAGCGGGCGCAGCCATAATACCCATCGGCGTCGCGCTGTTCTGTCAGGCGGTGTTCGTCAACGGCGCGGATTTCAGCTCCGCCGTCGTTTCGATGGTCGGCGCGGTCATCGGCATGATACCCGAGGGGCTGTATCTCCTGACGACGGTCGCCCTCGCGCTCTCCGCCATGCGTCTCGCGGGCAATCAGGTGCTGCTGCACGATATGAAGAGCACCGAAACGCTCGCAAGGGTCGACGTCCTCTGCGTCGACAAGACCGGCACGATCACGAGCGGCGAGATGAAGCTCACCGAGGCGGTCGCGCCCGACGGGAAGCCCGTCGACGGCGCGGACGACAGGGTGCGCCTGCTTCTCTCCTTCCTCGCGGCTCTCGACGACGGCAGCGCGACCGCGGAGGCCGTAAAGGCTGCGTTCCCGGACGTTTCTCCGGTAAAACTCGACGTGACAGAAACCATTCGCTTCACCTCGCGCCTCAAGTATTCGCAGGTCGTCTGTTACGATCACGAAAGGAACACGCAGACGCTGCGCTTCGGCGCTCCCGAATTCATACTCGGGGATACCGGCGGAAAATACTCCGCTCTCGTCGCGGACAGGGCAAAAAAGGGCTCGCGCGTGCTGACCTTCGCGCGGCTCTCGCCCTGCGGCGGGTTCGAGCCGGTGCTGTTCGTCAGCGTGGCGAACTCGGTAAGGGCCGGCGCGGCGGATACCTTCAAGTATTTCGCCGAACAGGACGTCAGAGTCGTCGTCATCTCGGGCGACAATCCGCTGACCGTGTCAAATATCGCCTCCGCCGTCGGCATACCCGGCGCGGAAAGCTGCGTAGACGCGTCGACGCTGACCTCGCCGGAGGTTATTTCCGCCGCGGTCGGCGAGTACACCGTTTTCGGCAGGGTCCGTCCCGAGCAGAAAAAAGACCTCGTCGCGGCTTTGCGCGCGAAAGGGAACAAGGTCGCGATGACGGGCGACGGCGTGAACGACATACTCGCGATGAAGGAGGCAGACTGCTCGATCGCCATGGGCGAGGGCAGCGACGCGGCGAGGCGCGCGGCGCAGGTCGTGCTGCTGGACTCAGACTTCTCGCACATGAAGCAGATAATCACCGAGGGGCGCAAGGACATCAACAACATCATGCGCTCGTCTACGCTTTTCCTTTATAAAAATATCTTCTCGATGCTTCTCGCGGCGTTCTCGATAATCGGCGCGATGACCTACCCGCTGCACCCCTCGCAGGTTTCGCTGGTCTCCGCGTTCAACATCGGTCTGCCGGCTTTCCTGCTGGCTCTTGAGCTCAACACCGCGAAGCAGAAGGGACGCTTCATCAAAAACGCCCTGTTAAAGGCGTTCCCCGCCTCGCTGACCTCCTTCGCTGCGATTGCCGCGATGATGGTGTTCGGCAGGACCTTCGGCATCGACGCCCAAAGCATCGGCACGGCAAGCACCTATCTGCTCTCGTTCGCGGGCTTCATGCTCCTGTTGAGGCTCTGCCGCCCGTTCAAGAAATTCCGCGCGGCTGTCTTCGCCTTCTGCGTCGCGGGCTTCATAGTCTGCTCGCTGTTCTTCGCCGACCTGTTCTCGATCACCGCGCCGTCCGCGCAGTGCGTGATGCTCGCCGCGGTGTTCGCCGTCGCGGAGGAATCGGTCATGCGGTGGCTGTCGCTTTTGTTCGAGCGCCTCGGAAAAAGAGAGAAAAAGAACAAAAAAAACCTTCTCTCGAAGGTCGTCGAAGATCTTAAGGAAATGAGCTGAGGCGGGGCGACGGCAAGCCGCCGCAGTGATATTTGCTCTGACGGGCGGAGCGACGGCAAGCCGCCGCAGTGATATTTGCCCTGACGGGCAAGTGATATTGCCTGCGGCAGTGATATGCGCTTCGCGCGTGATATGTGCCTTCGGCACGTTATGGGAGGGCTCTGCCCTCACCCGTTATAATTAAAATGTGCAATTAGCAATGTGCAATGTGCAATTTCGGGAGGGCTCCGGTGAGGTCAGCACATCGGTAAGTAGATAGTGTCAGCACATCGGTAAGCCAGTGGTAAGTACACACCGGTCTCGTCAAGGTGGAGATCGGCGCAATTTCGGTA
>JAFRXS010000058.1 GCA_017443405.1 Clostridia bacterium
GCAGGAGGTTCTGACGCGGGCGGCTCCGTGGCGGGAGGCTCCGTTGCCGGAGGTTCGGTCACGGGTGCGTCGAGCGCCGGGATGGTCTCGGTCCTCGTCGCGCCGCAGACAGTGCAGGTAAAGGTCTTTTCACCGGACTTGCCGACTTCGGCTTCTTTCGTTACCTTTCCGCCGTCCCATACGTGTTCGGCTTTCTCGACGTGCGAGGCGTCGCGGCTGCAAACGCGCTGATGCATGCTGCCGTCGAGCTTTGTCCATGCGCCGAAATCATGCCCCAAAGCGGCTGTCACGGCTCCGGTACCGACTTTCTCTCCGCATACTCGGCAGTAACTGTCACCGGTGTAGCCCGTGGTCCCGCAGCCGGCGGACTTCGCGTCACGGACCTCAGTTGCGCCGTGTCCGTTCGGATTTCCGTAAGCGAAGGTTTCGCTTCCTTTCGCTCCGCAGACAGAGCAGGATTTGTAATAGACAGCCTTTTCGGTGCAGGAGGCGGAGGTCTTCAGATACTTCGGGTCTGCATTTTCAGTCCATTTATGACCGGCGCTTGCCTCTCCGAAGAAGGTCTCCGTGCTCTTCGCTCCGCACGTCGTGCAGGATCTGTAATAGATCGCTCTCGAGGTGCATGTCGCCTCGACCTTCAAATACTTGGCGTCGATCTGCTCACCGTAAGTGTGCGCGATCATAGGGATCTCGGTCTGCTCGCGTATCGTCTCGCCGCACTCCGAGCAGACTATCTTGTCCGTAAGACCGACCTGCGAGCAGGTCGCGCTCCTGCCGGGGACTGCGATCGTCGGAGTATGATAATGCGTGTCCGTAGTGAGCCCCTCGAAGATCTCTATGATTATGTCGCCGATATCCTTGGAACCTGCGCCGTAGCTGTTCCCTCCGGTATTGTCGGATATCTGTTGGAATGAGTTGAGAGGAGTGGTTTTTCCGGTAGTGATGGAGTTTACGTGTATGATCTGGCCGGGGTACACGGGATCGATAACGCCGCTGTCTCCTGTGACGGGATCACCGGTGAGCAGCGTAGTTACCTGATCCATCGTGTAGTTCGTGAAGGGCTCGGGATCGAGCGGCGGGGCGTCGCCGACAAGTATCACGCCCTTCCATGAAGCGGTCGACCAGCTCAGAGAGCGCAGACCGTCCGTCAGCGCGGAGAATACCGTTTCCTCGTAGTCGCCGCCGTCGCCCGTTGTGAGCAGTTGCACGGCGTTATAGACAGCCTCCGGATCGTCGGTGAAATCCTGCTTTACGTCGTAGGGATAGTCTTTGGCTCCGGAACGCTCCGCGAAATCGCGGTAATCCACGAGCGCCAGGCGGTAGTTATAGCCCGCATCCTCAAGAACGTCGACTGCGGCGCTGATCTTCTGCTTGATCTGGGTCAGAGTCACACCCATGGAACCGGTCGTATCCACCACTATAGCGATCTCGGCGAACTTTATCTGTTCTCCGCACAGGTCGCAGACAGCGTTCAGGTCGGCGTCGACGTGGCGGTTCTTCATGACTCTCGTGTGCGCGTCGCCGCAGTAGGAGCAGGTATAGGTCGCGAGACCGTCAGTCGTGCAGGTCGGGGAGGTCGTGATCTCGCGCTCATAGGTGTGGATGTGGTGCATCGTGACCGCGCACAGCGAGTTTTTATTGAGCGTGACCAGATACAGGTATGTCTTGCCTGCCTCCAGCGGGGCTCTGATCGCAAAACTGCTCGTCCCGACGCTCGATGAGCTCACGGTTTGAGTCCCGTCGAGATATAGCGTCCCGTAGGGTTTGTCGCCGTAGGTGCTGTCGGAGATCAGCTCGAACGTGCCGTTCTTCGGCGCAGTGAACAGTATCGGTATAACGTTGTCGTCGTTGCCGGTCAGCAGCAGACGCTCGTCGTCGTGTATCTCGAGCGCTTTGGGTATAGGCTTCGTATAACTTTCGCCGCAGGCGCAGGTGTGAGTAAATACTCCCGGCTCGCTCACCGTAGGCATCGTCGTGAGGGTCCTTTTATATGTATGATACGGCGTCATTGTCAGAGTATAGTTGACTCCCTCGATCCTGCGGAAGAAATAGATGACCGTAGTCTCTGGCGTCACGTTTCTGAATAACGAAACGTTGTTGGAATAGTATGATAAGCCCGAAAACGGATACGGCTCTTCCTCCCCGGGGACCATTTCAAAACCGGAGACTGTCTTTCCGTCGTTATTGTCGGAGGTTACGTAATAGTTATGCACCACGTCGCTGCAGAAGCGCACCGGCACGAGTTCGCTCTCTCCGCCTGCGGGGATAGTGATGGTCTCTCCCGATTGCAGCTCGACCAAGGGCGATGTCGCAACGGTATAGCTGTCGTCGCAGGACGAGCACTGATATGTGATCATACCCCGGGTCGTCGCTGTCGGGAGCTGTGTGAGCGAACTGACGTAATTATGAGGAGCTTTCAGAGACACCTTCTGGGAACTTCCCTCTATACATCTGCAGAGAAGAATGTAGGTCTTTCCGGCTTCCAGTTCCCGGGTGATCTTGAAATTGTAGCCGGATCCGCTGTCGTCGTCTATGACGAGCCGGGTCAGACTGTCTGCGGAGTACAGGATCGCGCGCGGGTCGATACCGGAGTTATCCGAGGATTCCATAACGAAGCTGTGGCTGTGCGTCGGGGTGAACGTGATCGCGGCGAATTTCTGACCGGCTTCGCCTGTCAGCGTCACTTCGCCGTCCTCGGCGAGCTGGACCGCAGGGGGTACGGATTCGGTGTAGGTGTCGGAGCAGTCCTTGCACTGATAGGTGATCTCGCCCGCGGCGTCCGCCGTCGGCATGCGTGTGAGCGCGGATTCGTAGGAATGGGAGTAGCTCAGCGTTACCTTGTAGCTGCTCTCGGGCGACGGTCTCATCATGAACAGATACTGCGCTTCTGCGTCATAACGGTATGAATAATCAAAGGTTTTGTCCGTGCCGCTGCCGTTATGATCCGCGACCTTGTCCGCGCCGAGACGGTAGAGGGCAAAGCCGGTCTGAGCGCCGTTATTGTCGGAGGAGATCAGATCGTACCCGTGTGTGAATTCCGTAGTGAAGCAGACCGGGTACAACGCGGTCGACTCGCCCTGTGGAACCGTCAAGGTATCGCCCGGCAGTATAACGACGGCATTGGGGATCGTCTCGGTATAGGTGTCTTCGCAATACTTGCATTTGTATGTGAACGTGCCTGTCGAGTCCGCAGTCGGCAGCGTCGTCAACGTTCTGTCGTATTCATGCGGCATGGTCAGGTCGATCTGATAGCCTTCAGACCTTTTGACCCGGCAGAAGAACACGTAGGTCACGCCTGCCGTCAGATCGACAGGTAGCTTGAAGTTATAGTGGTCTCCTCCGTCGTCGTTATACACGCTCTTGCTCGGATCGTCGGAACCGTACATGGTCACGTACGGATCGTCTTCATTAAGGACGTAATTCGAGGACTCGATCACGTAACGATGCGTCGTTTCCGGAGTGAAGACGAGCGGGACTATGATGTTCTCGTTCGCCGGGCTGGTGATCGTCACCGTCTCACCGACGTTGATCGCTGTCGCGACGGGGATCGCCTCGGTATAGGAATCGTCGCAGTTCGTGCAGGTATAGGTATAATCGCCCTCTTCGGTCGTAGTCGGCAGCTTGGTGAGCTGCTTGTTATAGTTATGGTTCATCGACAGCGTGACCTTATAATCGCGGCTCGCGATCGGTCGGCAGAGGTATACGAAGGTCATGTCGCTGCCGCCGTTGAAATCGGTTAGGAAATTGTAGCTGTTGTTGTAATAACCCGTTATGTCATATGCGTCGGAGGAGCCGACGAGCCATCTCGTCGTCTTTGTCGTATTCCCGCCGTTGTCGGAGGACGCGAAGCGGTACGAGTGCGTGACTTCGGGTTTGAATACCACGGGTACCAAAACGTTCGGGTCGCCCGCAGGTATAGTCACCGTTTCACCCGCTGCGATCACGATGCCGGAGGGGATCGCTTCGGTATAGGAATCGTCGCAGTATTTACAATTATACGTGAATTCACCGGGTTCGGAAGCCGTCGGCGCGAGCGTCAGGGTCTTGGTATAGTCGTGAGGAGACGACAGCGTGACCTTATACGTCCAGCCGGCGCTCATCTTGCAAAGGTAGATATAGGTGCGTCCTTCGTCGAGAGCGGCGGCGAGACTGAAATTCCAATCTCCGGCGCTGTCGTCGTTATAGTCTATCCTTCGGGTCGTGCCGCCGAAGTACAGGCTGACGTAAGGATCCGCGCCGCCCGCTTTGTCGGAAGACTCGATAGTATACTTATGGGATGCCGTCGGAGTGAACGCAACTGCGTAAACGTCCGATCCGTTCTCAGCGATATCGAGCGTTTCGCCCTCGTGTATCTCGACCGCCCTGGGGATCGCTTCGGTATAGCTCTCATCGCACCGGTCGCATTTAAAGGTATACTCGCCTTCCGCCGTCAGGCTCGGCATGCGCGTGATCGTTTTTGAAAAAGAATGAGATTTTTCGATGTTCAGAGTGTAAGACTGATCCGCTATCGGACGGCAGAAGAATACGTAGCTTTCGCCCTCATTGTAGTTGGTCGTATAGTCCGCGTTGCAGTCGCTCGTGTTCGCTACGTATTCATATTTGGTAGATGAGCCGACGCTCCATTTCGTCAGAGCGACGTCCTTTCCTCCGTTGTCAGAGGAGAACACTCTGTATTTATGCTCGTCCGGAGAGGTAAAAACGACCGGCACGAGGACCGACGGATCGCCTGCGGGGATCGTCACCGGACTTCCTTCCGTGAGTATCAGACCCGCAGGGATGGATTCGGTATAGCTGTAGTCGCACTGGCCGCAGCGATGTGTGAATTCTCCGGGGTCCGTAGAGGTCGGCGCGGCCGTCAGATATTTGTTGTCGCCGTGCGCCATCGTCAGCGTGACTGTGTAGTCGTCATCCGGATTCGGGCGACAGAAGAAAACGTAAGTCTTGTTTTCGTTCAGATTGTCCGAATAATGAAAATTTCTGTCGTCGCCGGAGCCGTAGACGTCGTAATAGCCGTGATCTCCCACCATCCAGCGGCGCACGAAGGTCTGAACGTTATTGTTGTTAGCGGAATCCAGTTCGAACCTGTGATAATAGGTCGGGGTGTCGAATACCACGGGGACTGAAACCTCGGGATCGCCTTTGGGAATTGTGACGGTCTCTCCTGAGGTTATCGGCACGCCGAGCGCCGTCTCCTCCGTGGAGCTGTAGGTGCAGCCGTCGTAGGTGCAGGTCGTTGTGAAGACGCCGGGCTCCGTCGCGGTCGGCGCTGTGGTCAGCGTCTTTCTGAAGTTATGCGTGAGCGCGACCTTCACCGTCATAGTGCCGTAGTGGGTGCTGTAATACGCGCAGCGGTAGAAGTATTCAGTCCCGGCTGTCAGTTTATAGACCAGCTTGAAGTTGTGACCTTCGCCGCTGTCGTCGTCTGATTTGAGTCGGGTGCCTCCGACGGAATCGTACAACTCGCAGATTGTGTCGTTGTCAGACTCCGACCAGAAGGCGTACGTGTTTGTTTCGGTCGGCACGAAACGGTAGTAGGCATATTCTCCCGACGCCAGAGTCAACTCCTGCGGCGTGCCCTCAACGATATCGACAGGATCGTCACCAAGCGCACGTGTAGATAGCTGTAGGGGGGAGTAGACCGACAGTATCATCAGCGCGGTCAGGAATAGCGCAAGAAATCTAAGGGACGGACGTTTCATATCAAGGACCCGTTCTGTATTTTCTATATCGACATTATACCACGATATATATCGTATTTTCAACAATATCTTATAGAGTCTTGTATTTTGTCAGCAGATACGCTCCGTAGGCGGCTTCCTCCGTGTGCTGTGTGAGCGGTATTTCCCGACCGAAGCGTTTTTGCAGACGCTGTCGCAGAGCTTCGTTTTTTCTAACTCCGTTTCCGGAGCAGACGAAGCGGTCGGGGAGCCCGGGGAACGCCGTTTCGATCCTTTCGTACAGGTCGAAAAGCTCGGCGGCTATGCCGTTCAGGACGCCGTCGCAAAGCGCGGCGGGCGTGAAATTGTCTTCCCCGAGTCCCCTAATATATCCTCTTTCGTTCGGGTCGCTGCGCGTTCCGCAAAAGCGTGTCGAAACGTCGAGAGGCGGGCAGTCGGACGGGCGGGAGGTCAGAGCGTCCATAGCCGCATAGACGGAGCCTGCATCGACTCCGCCTATATCTTTTAACACGGCTCTGAAAAATCTCTCCAGGTCGGCGTAAGCTCTGCCGCCGCAAAGCGCCGCCCCCACAGCGAGACAGCCGCCGTCGACGAACGGGCGCAGTTCTATCCCCTCGGGCACGTCTTTTTTGTAAGAGCAGGCGGCGGATACCTGGCTGCCGGTGCCGACGTTTATCAGCACTCCGCCGTCTTTGCCGACGCTGCCGAGGTAACTCGCCTGATTGTCGCCTATCGCGGTATAGACTTTTGCTCCGCGCATTTCTCCGGCGACCTCCTCGCCGCGGCTGACCTCAGGCAGGAACGCCGGGTCTATCCCGCAGTCGCGAAGCGCGTCCGCGTCGAAGTCAAGCTTTTCGAGATCGAAAAAGCCGAAGCTCGCCGCGTCGGACGGGTGGACGAGGGGAGTCCTCCTGCCCGTGAGCTTCATCACGAGCAGGTCGTGTATGGTGCAGAAGGTCACGGCTTCGCGCGGCACGAGCCCGTTGACTGCGTTGTAAAAATGTGTTGCCAGACCGTAGCCCGAAGAAACGGGACAGCCGGACGTCTTTGCGAGATATTCGCAGTAGGTCAGACCGTCGCGGTATATCGCTCCGGCTCTTTCGTCCTGCCACGTGTACAGCGGACCGACGGGCTCGCCGAGTTTGTCAACGTACACTATGCCGTGCATCTGACCGGTCACGCCGACGCTATCAAGCTCTCCGGTCACGGAGTCGCTCAGCAGCCGCGCCGTTTTATCTATTATCGCCCGCGCATCCTGCTCGCGTCTGCAGCCCGAGTAGTCAAAAATACAATCGTTCGCTGCGGTCTTATGCTTTTCCTCAGCTCCGTCGACCGTCAGTACGCAGACGGACGACGTGCCTATATCGACTCCCGCTTTCATCTCAGCACGCCGTTGATGCGGGATCGAGACGGTCGATGATGTCCTGCTGTATCGCGGGGCTCAGATCGAGGAAATTGACGAAGGTGCCGTGGATGCGCACGATGTATACGCCGCTCGGCGCGTATTTTTCGGGTTGAGCCAAGACCTTCCTCAGCATATCCGGCGTGGCGACGTTGACGTAAAGATAGAACGGCGGCGTCGGACGTTTGTTTTCGGGGTTGAAGAACAGCGGTTTCAGCACTCTTTCGGCGAACTGTTCGCCTTTGCCCTCAAGGTCGTCTGCTGTGAAGAATTTGGGGTCCACTCCGAAATGGCAGGCGCAGCCGCCGACCATTTTCTCAAACGGCAGCTTCATAAGCGACAGGACCCTGAAGCCCATGCCCTGATCCGCGTCGCCGAACAGCGGATCGACTCCATAGTTGAGCTCCGTCCTCGAGCGCCTGCCGTCGGGCGTCGCCCCGACCCAGTAGCCGTAGAGCAGGTGCGTCGTCGGGCTCGACCAGTCGGCGCGGAAGGGCTCGCCCCAGTTGTTTTTCTTTGAGTTTATTTCGTCGGAAACGCGTGAGCAGATCTCCGCCGCCTCGCTGTCGGGCGCGTCGAGACCGTTGCCGTATTTCGGGCAGGAGCGCAGGAAGGCGTGAAGCTCGCCGTAGCCCTCGAAATCCGCTTTGAGCGCGGGAACGAGGTCGGGTATCAGGTCGGGACGCTCGGCGACGAGCCGGTCTATCGCGACGAAGGAATCGGCAAGGACGGACAGTCCGTGTATCAGGCAGCCGCTGCCGCAGTATTTCGTGCCTCTCGCGGTCACGTCGCGCATATCCGCGCCCGTTTCTATACCGCCCATGAAAGCGGACAGGAAGGGAACGGGCAGATTTGACAGCGCCTTTGTCGCGCCGTTCGCCGCTTTGACCATGCGGTCGACGGCTGCGGAAAGGTTTGCGTAAAAATACTCTCTTATGTTTTTGAGCGTATCGGACGCGTCCGTGCCGGTCTTTACGTCCGCGAGGTGTTCGCCCGTGATGAGCGAATCGCCGCCCGTAAGCGTCAGCTCGAGCACCTTGGGCAGATTCAGCCACGAGTTCGTCGTGTTGCCGCTGTCCCTGCCCATGATGAGCGGCTCCTGGCAGCCGGCTATGGCGTAATCCTTTATTTCGGCTTCGTCAACTCCGCGCGAGCGCAGGAGCGGGAAAAGAGCGTCGTCGTTGAACAGCGACGGCGTGAGGACGCCGGGCGAGAAGAAGAAACGCCCCATTTCGCGGTACAGTTGTTCCGGCGTGTTCTTGTGGAGCTTGACGGAGAGTATCGGCTGCGGGAGGTTCATGTTGAAGTAGGCGTCGAGCAGGGCATAGGACGTGAGATTGGTAAGGTCTTCGCCGTTTTCGTCGCGGCCGCCGACGATGAGGTCCTGCGATATTGCCCAGCTTCTGTCGCCGACGTTGAAGAACACGAGCAGATGCTCGAACAGGGCCGCCGCGTCCTCGCGCGAGGTGCCGCCCATCGCGCGGAAGGGCTCGAATATCCTGTCCGCGTTTCCGACGGAGAAGGCGTAGGGGTTGGGCGCCTGCTCGAGGCACATGGTCTGCCAGAGTATCATGAACGACTGTATCGCCTCGTAGAGGTCGCGGCAGCCGTGCAGCGGGACCCTGCGGAGCGTGCTCTCTATGCGCTCGAGCTGAGCCCTTCTCTCTGTGTCTTTGCAGGCGAACGCGTTGATATGCGCGATCTCAGCGTAGTGTCTCGCGAGTATCAGCGACGCCTCGAGGGCGAGCTTCATGCTCTTATACTGCGTTTTTTTGTATTCGTCCGCTTCGGCGGCGATCTTTTTATCAAGCGTTTCTATAAGAGGCAGGACGCCGTCGCGCAGGGCGGGACCGAAATCGCAGACGGTGTGCCCCGTGACCTGCTCCATGAAGTAGACGACCTCTTTCGTGTCGCTCTCATTCTCGTCGTAGACCTTCGTGAGTTCGCGGACGAAAGGCGTCGCTTTGTAGCGGTCGAGGACGCTGTCGATGCGCTCCCGCGTAAACTCCCCGTTGGGCTCGATATCGCCGAATATCGCGGTGGGATCGCAGTAGCCGCAGAAATTCTCGACCTTGAAATCGGGGTTTATCAGCGCGTAGGTGCGGGCGAACGCGTCCCGCTGCGTGCCTGCGAATATCGCGTTGTCGGAGATGAACAGAGGTATCTTTTCGCAGACGGCGTAAAGCTCCCGCGCGGCGCGCAGGCGTTTGTCGAGCCCGTCGAGCTCGGGCGCGATATCGCAAACGGTTTCCTTGGCGATGAACCAGCCGTCAAGACGCTTCATCGCGCGCTCTTCTTTAAAGAGGGCTTTCGCCATTTCTTCGAGTCTTTTTGCTTTCGCGGTCTCGGTCATAATTTCCGCCACCTTATGTTTTTATAACGCTTATCCCCGCGGTTTTTAGCGCGGAGGTGAATTTTTCAACGGTATGAGCGGACACGAATGCGTCCGTCATCTTATATTCAAGTCCCGATTTTTCCCACTTGCTTTTCCCGTACTCGTGATAGGGGAGTATTTCGACCGTGAAGCTGCCGGCGAGCGCTCCGAACAGCCCGACGAAGGCCGTGATATCGGCGTCCGAATCGTTGAAGCCGTGGATGAACGGTACGCGGAACGCGACGGTCTTGCCCGAAGACAGCACGAGGTCGAAGTTCTTTCTGCGCGTATCCGGATCGCCGCCCAAGGACCGAAGCTTTTCGTCGAACGGAGTCTTGCAGTCGAGTATCGGGCGGTCGACGAGCGGCAGCAGCCCGGCGAGGCCGGGGTGGCAGGCGTTCGATTCGATCGCCGTGTCTATCCCGTGGTCCCGGCAGTATCCGAGTACCTGAAAGAGCTCGTCCGCCTGAACGGAGGGCTCGCCTCCGGTGAATGTCACGCCCCCGCCGGAGAACATCATCGGTCTTGCCGACTCTATAAGGGAGCAGACCTCGACGACCTTAAGTTTTTTTGCATCCGACGGGACGAGGTTCGAGTCCATGCCCTCGGGATTGGAGCACCAAGGGCAGCGCATATTGCAGCCCTGCAGGTGTATCACGAGCCTGTTGCCCGGCCCGTCCTGTGAAAAATTGAAACCGGTCTGGAATATTATCATATATTTAATTCAGATATTCTATCGTATAAGCGTCGCCGCTCAGCCGGACGCGGTCCGCGAGCCCCGGGGTGACGAGGCAGACGCCGCCGTCCGTGATGAACATGGCCTCCGCGCCGTAAGCGTCGAGGAGCGGCAGGCTGTCCTCACAGCCGAGTACGAAACAGGCGGTGGAGAGAGCGTCGCTCAAAAGCCCGTCGCCGCAGTATACGCTCACGCTCCTAAGTCCCGAACGGGCGGGATAGCCCGTACTGCGGTCGAGTATGTGCCAGTAGGCGACGCCGTCCTCGACGAAGCGCTTCTCGTAATTTCCTGACGTAGAAACGTAGCCCTCGTCGAGATCGAAAACGGCGCAGATATCGTTCGCGCCCTTTTGCGGATCGCGGATGCCGATATGCCAGGCGCGGTCGTCGCTGTTCCTGTTTTTGCCGAAGAATCCGACGCTGCCGCCTATTTGGACCACCGCGCCGGAGCTGCCCGCGCCGCGAAGGCATGAGATCGCCGTTTCGCACGCAGCGCCTTTGCCGACGGCGCCCAGGTCGAGGACCTGTCCTTTGCCGAGCGTGACAGTATCGCCGTCGACGGAAAGCTTTTCATATCCGACTGCCGCAAGAGCTTCGGGGAGTTCGTCGCCCGGCAGGCGCGGCGATCCGGAATCAAAATCCCAGAGGTCGGAGACGGCTCCCATCGTGACGTCGAGAGCGCCGCCGCTGTTACGGCACACGTCGAGGCTCCTGTTCAGTATCTCGAGTACTTCCTTCGGCAATTCCGCTTTTCCCTCCGAGTTCAGAACGGATATGACGGAGGAGGGGAGTTTTCTTGAGATAAGCCCTTCAAGTTCCTCCGCTGCAGACAGGGCGGAGGCGCATTTGCCGTCCGATACGCGGTAGGCGCGGACTGACGAGTCCGAGCCCATTACTATGCCGTACGCCGTGCCGCCGCGCGGTCCCGCGTACTCGTATATCACGCCGCCGGCGAGAGCGCAGACGGCTATGGCGATAACTATCAGGAGGGTCCTTTTCTTCATATAATTATTATACACCCGTCCCGATATGAAATCAAGACGGGATATAAGGCGCGTCACGGCAAAAGGTAAAACCCCGGCAGGCGCCGAAAGTCAAACGTCCGACGGCTGAAGGTCGGCTATCGCGACACAAAAAAACCAAGCCCGAAGGCTTGGTTCAGATCTTTGGTTTGACTCAGTGCTTCTTGGAGAGAACGAACGCGGCACCGGCAACGACCATAACGCCGAGGATAGCGGCGGCGGCAGCGCTGTCACCCGTGGTGGGAAGAGAAGAGGAGGGAGCAGCGGTCGGAGCGGCGGTCGTGGGAGCGGCGGTCGTGGGAGCAGCCGTCGTGGGGGCGGCAGTCGTCGGAGCAGCGGTCGTGGGAGCAGCCGTCGTCGGAGCAGCGGTCGTGGGGACCGCGGTCGTCGGAGCAGCCGTCGTGGGAGCAGCGGTCGTCGGAGCTTTCGTCGTCGGAGCAGCCGTGGTGGCAGCGCTGCCGAGAGAGCCGGTTATGTTGCCGAGATCAAGGCCGCTTCCGCCGCCGATGCTGCCGAGAGAATCGGTGATGGAGCCGAGATCAACGGAGCTGAACACGGAACCGATGTCGGGAAGGCTGTCGCCTATGCTGCCGAGACCGATGTTGTCGGCAATGCTGCCGAGGTCGATGCCGCTGACAGCGTCCGCTATCTGACCGGCGTCAAAAGAAGAAAGGACGTCAGTGATACCGGAGGTATCGGCCGCGGAAACCGACAGAACAAGGCTGACGGCTACGATCGCTATAAGCAGAGAAAGAACAATTTTTTTCATTAGATGTACATCCTTTCGATACGCACATTAAACTGTGAATATAGAATACACTTTATTGCGGCAAAAGTCAACAAAAAAATTAACAAATCTTTGATTTCGTTATATTATACAAAATCATATAGCGGTTATTGGCTGAAACTATGCATGAAATTCGCCGAAACCGCTGTTCCCCGATCTTCAGCCGCGCTTTTTGCGGATAAGCACGATCACGACCGCGCAGACGGCGGCGGCTGCCGCGACCGCGGCGATGACCGCCGGCCATACGGAGCCTTTGACGTTCACCTGAGCGTCTGTCGCGCCCTGCCGTGTTTCGGAGGTGGGGACGGTCACCGTGACGGTCTGCGTCACGGCGGCGCCGTCGGCGTTCGTGACGACTTCCGTCTCGGGCAGACCCGCGGCGTTCGTCACGACGCTGCCCTGAACGTCGGTCACCGCCTGCGTCACCGTGACCGCGGTGACGGACGTTTCCGGGACATAGCCCGGCAGGGTGATCGTGATTATGTCCTCTTCCTTCGGGACGGAAACGTCGGTAAGGCTCGGGACGTGCTGCTCGGGCGTCGTCAGCGCCGCGGCTATCGCGTCCGCTATCGCGAGCTCGTCCTCGGAAACGTAGTCGGGCACCGTCGCGTTGAGCGTGCGGAAAATGACGGAATAATCGGTCCCGCTGCAGACGGTCGTGAAGAAGACGCCGTAGATCGCTCCGCCCGCGGTGACCGTGTAGCGGATATATCTGACGGCGGAGCTGCGGTATTCGCCTATCTCTCCGACGGAAAAGCCGGAGCCCGTCTGTATCGCGGAGACTATGCGCTGCTGCTCGGCGGAGAAATCCGCTTCGCTCATCGCCGCGTAGTCAAGAGCGCCGCCGCGCTCGTCGGGCGCGGAGTTGACCTCGAGCTCGTAATCGCCCTTCTCGGCGTAGAGCCAGAGATACATGCCCAGGTCATCGAGGTACTCGGCGACGCGCGCCACGGTCATATTGCGGGATCTCGCGAACGACTCGGTGATATGCGAGCGCGTGACGTAATCCCATTTAGTCGAGATGTCGAACGACGTTTCGATCTCGTTGATTCGGCAGACCACATGCTCCGCGGCGAAAACGGGCAGAGCCGTCGCCGCCGCGAGAACTATACAGAGTACCGCTACCGTCAGTTTTTTCATGACGTCAAATGACTCTTACGGCGTAAACGCCGCCGAGAGCTTCGATCTTCGCGATAGCTTCGGCGTCCGCCGCGTCCGCGAGGTCCGCGACGAGATAGGCGCGCTTGCGCGCGGCGGAGGTTATCTTCGCGCCGGGAAGGATCGAGGCGACTTCGCCGCTCACGTCGCCTTCGGACAGGACGCAGACTCTCTGCGCGCCGCTTCTTTCGGCAAAGACGGCGGGGAAGTTGACGGAGTTCCTTATATTGCCGTTGACGAGGTAATCGGATATCTCGTCCGCCGCCATGACCGCGCAGTTGTCCTCGCTCTCGGGCGTGGACGCGCCGAGGTGGGGCAGGGCGGTTATGCCGTCGCGGCAGAGCATCCCGTCGGTCGGGAAGTCCGTGACGTAGGCGCCGACCTTGCCGCTGTCGACCGCCGCGATAAGATCGCCGGAAACGACCAGGTCGCCCCTGGCGAGGTTGACTATCCTGACGCCGTCCTTGCAGCCGGCGAGCGAGTCCGCGTTGATCATGCCCTTGGTGTCGGGCGTGGAGGGGCAGTGGATAGTGATATAGTCCGCTGCCGCGAGGACCGCGCGAAGGTCCGTTTCGACGGCGACGGACGCGTCGAGAGAGGCTTTGGCGGCTTCGCTGATGAAGGGGTCGTAGCCGACGATCTTCATGCCGAGACCGAGAGCCGCGTTCGCGACCTTGACGCCTATCGCGCCGAGACCGATGACGGCGAGAGTCTTGCCGGCTATCTCGGGGCCGACGAACTGCGACTTGCCCTTTTCGACCTTTTTGCCGACCTCGTCGCCCTCGCCCTTGAGCGTTTCGGTCCATTTGGAACCGGCGACTATCTTCCTCGAGGCGAGGAAGAGGGCGCAGATCGTGAGCTCCTTGACGGCGTTCGCGTTCGCGCCGGGGGTGTTGAAAACGACTATGCCCTTTTCGGCGCAGGCGTCGACGGGTATGTTATTGGTGCCGGCGCCGGCGCGGGCGATGGCTTTGAGGGAGGCGGGAAGCTCCATCTCCTTCATGTCGGCGGAGCGGACGATGACGCCGTCGGGCGCGTCGAACGCGTCGCCCGAGCGGAAGAGCGCGGGGTCGAGCCTCGAAAGGCCGCAGGCGGCTATTTTATTTAAGGTAAGGATATCGAACATCAGCCGTTCTCCTTTTCAAACGCCGTCATGAATTCGACGAGCTTCTCGACGCCCTCGACCGGCATGGCGTTATAGATGGACGCCCTCATGCCGCCGACGGAGCGGTGGCCCTTGAGGTTGATGAAGCCGGCTTTTTTCGCTTCGGAGATGAACTTCGCGTTGAGCTCCTCGCTGTCGGTGACGAAGGGGACGTTCATGAGCGATCTGTCCTCGGGGACGACCGTGCCCCTGAACATTTTGGAGGAATCGAGGAAGTCGTAGAGTATTTTTGCTTTCTTTTCGTTCCTCTCCTTGATCGCCTCAAGTCCGCCTATGGACTTGAGCCACTTGAACACGAGACCCGCTATGTAAATCTGCCAGCAGGGAGGCGTGTTGTAAAGCGAGCCTGCCTCCGCCTGGACGGCGTAATCGAGCATCGTCGGGGTGATTTCGGCGGCCTTGCCGAGCATATCCTCGCGGATGATGGCGATAACGAGACCCGCGGGGGCTACGTTCTTCTGCGCCCCGCCGTAGACCATGGCAAATCTTGAGATGTCGAGGGGTTCGGAAAGCATGCAGGAGGAAACGTCGGCTATCAGCGGGATGTCCCCGGTGTCGGGCAGCTCATGATAAACGGTGCCGTATATGGTGTTGTTCATGCAGATGTACACGTAATCAGCGTCGCTGCGGAAGCTTTCCCTCGTGGTTTTGGGGATATAAGAGAAGGTCTTGTCGGCGGAGCTGGCTGCCGCGACCGCGTCGCAGTACTTGCCTGCTTCGGAATAAGCCTTCTTCGCCCACTGACCGGTGATGATGTAGTCGGCTTTACGCGTGCCGTTCGCGAAGTTCAGCGGAACCGCGGAGAACTGCGCGGACGCGCCGCCCTGAAGGAAAAGCACCTTGTAGTTGTCCGGGATCTTGTAAAGATCTCTCAGATCCTGCTCCGCGGTCTTGATGATCTCCTCGAACTCCTTGGAACGGTGGGACATCTCCATAACGGATTCGCCGGTGCCGTGCCAATCTGTCATTTCAGCCGCGGCGGTTTCGAGGACCTCGATCGGGAGCATGGAGGGACCTGCTGAAAAATTGTACACTCTTGCCATGTTTCTTACCTGCTTTCAATTTTCGGAATGAGAAAAAGTGTTATTTAGGGTAAGGGGAGTCGAACCCGAATCGCCTTTGGCCGGGTCTTTTTGGCTCTTTCGCGCTCTTCA
>JAFRXS010000059.1 GCA_017443405.1 Clostridia bacterium
CGGAACTTTGCTGCGGCAACGGCAAGCTTTTGGGCGGTTTTGGTCTGGATGACGGGAACCGGATCGTGATACAAAACGTTGCCGGTGAAGTTTTCCTCGGTGCCGAATATCTGATAAACGACTATATCGGGAATGATCAGCCTGATATCTATCAGCTCGGAAGAAAGCGTTATCGGCGTAACTCCATCCTCCTCATAGACTATATTCCCCGCTTCATCCCTCATGTACTCATACTGGGCGGGCAGATATCCGTACAGCACTTCATCAGCGGGGACTATGTACGAAGAATAGCAGTAACAAAGCCTGTCGTTGTAGATGACGCGTGAGAACTTATCGTCATATTTATCAACAAAACCAACGGTTTCCTCAAACGTAAGCTTGCCGACGATCTCGCTTGAAAGATCAGGCGCAGCTCTTAAGTTGAGTTCCCTTGCCCGGCACTTGTACTCCGCGGTTACCGTGGGTTCGGGCGTGATCACCGGAGTCGTTTCAGGCGTAGGCTCCGGAGTCGGTCCAGGCGTAGCCAAAGCTTCCGTTTCGGCAACGTCCACAACGCCTGCCGTTTCGCTCACGGTAGGCACAACCGCCTGCTGTTCCTTTTTTCCGGAGCAGCCGAAAAGCAAAAGCGTGAGCAAAACAACAGTTAAAGCAAGAAACCTCTTCATTTTCAGCTTCCTTTCAACGCTTCAACGTCCGTAGGATCATAACCGCTCTTCTTTATAGCGGGCGGATCCGGGCTGGTAGTTCCCCTTGGCGAGCCGTTAACTATTTCCAGTTTGGTGCCTGCGGGGCAGTTTTCATAGATGAACTTGGCGGCTTCCGTTACCATCCTCAAGCATCCGCCGGTGCTTTCGGTGCCAAGGCCCTTATCGCCGTTATAATAGCTGCGCCACATCCTTGAAGGATCCTGCCCCGTGTATAACGGGGAATGAAGAAACAGATTCCCCCAATAGGGCGTAGCATACTGCGAGCTGCCGCCGAGCGGGAAATCATGCCATCTTTCCCTGTCCGAGGAGAGCGTGAAAATACCCGTGGGAGTCTTATTCCCGCCATGAGCGATCTTGTAGCGGGCGACTACAACGGTATAATTGAACTCATCATCCTTGCCGTAAATGGTCAACGTAAAGGAGCCCTTTTCGACGTAAAGGTAATAAGGATGCTCCGGGTCGGGATCTACGGGCTCGGGAGTAGGCGTTGGATCAGGCGCAACGGTGGGCACAGCGGTAGGGCCTGCCGTCAGATCCGGGCGATCGTCAACCGGAATACTGACGGAAGTAGCGTCACCCGCGTCTTCTCCTTTGGAAACGCATCCGGCTAATACCGAGAGCAAAAGGAAAGACAGTAAAAATATTAAGATTAAGAACAAAACTCTGTTCGATTTCATTAGCTTACACCTATCCATATAAATAGATATTTCATTATACCACGTTCTTTGTTAATATTCAATCGGAATAATACCCTGTAAGATTTTTTTAATTGAACGGGAACGACAAATATGGTATAATACAATAATGGAGGCTTATATGAAGCATCTGATCGTAAGCGTAGATAAAGATTCCATAGCCGAAGAGATCGGCATCAAACAGGGCTGGCGGCTCGTTTCTGTCAACGGGCAGCTTATTCGTGACGTGATCGATTACGAGCTCTTTACAAACAGCGAAAGAATTACCCTCGAAACGGAGAGCGAAGAAGGAGAACCTGTACAATTCGATATCGAGAAAGAGCCATGGGAGCCTCTCGGCCTCAATTTTGAATCAGGATTGATGTCCCCCGTCAGACAATGCACGAATCATTGCGTTTTCTGTTTTATCGATCAAATGCCGCGCGGCCACAGGGATACGCTCTATTTTAAAGACGATGATTGGCGTTTGTCTTTGATAATGGGAAACTACGTTACGCTTACAAACGTCAGCGACGCGGAATTCAAAAGGATAATAGACCGAAGAGTTTCTCCGCTTTATATCTCCGTTCATGCGACCGACGGCGCAATAAGAAAAGAAATGATGCGCAGCCGCAACGCGGATAAAATACTGGAAAGACTGACCGCGCTTCACGAAAACGGGCTGAAGTTCCATTCGCAGATAGTGCTTTGCCCGGAGCTGAACGGCGGCGAAGTCCTCATACGATCGCTGAACGATCTTTGGGGGCTTGCTCCGGAAGCTCAAACGGTTGCCGTGGTTCCCGTTGGTTTGACCAAGCACCGCGAAGGGCTTTATCCATTAAAACCGATGACGGCTGAAGACGCGGCCGAAGCGATCAGATTGGTCGATGAATTCACGGAAAAGAACAATGCTCGCGGGTTTGCCTTCTGTTCGGACGAGATGTATCTGCGCGCAGGTCTGCCGCTTCCCGAGTATTCTTTTTACGGCGATTTCGATCAGATAGAGAACGGCGTCGGTCTGTACCGCTTATTCGATTGCGGCTTCTTCGACGCTCTTGAGGAGAAGGAGCCCCTTCCCCGCCCCGTGCTGCTTGATTCTGTCTGCGGATCCGCTATCTCCGGATATTTGAGCTCGCTGTTTTCTGAGCTTATTAAGTATAATATCACCGTTGCCGTGCACCCCATCAGAAATGATTTCTTCGGCGAAAGCGTGACCGTCAGCGGTCTTGTTACCGCAGGTGATATTATAAAGCAGCAGGCCGGAAAGCTTGACGGAAGCGCGGTATTGATGACTTCGACGATGCTCAGGGAAATGGACGACGTATTCCTTGACGGGCTGAAGCTGGACGAGCTTTCAGAAAGCCTTGAAAGGCCG
>JAFRXS010000060.1 GCA_017443405.1 Clostridia bacterium
GCCTCGCCCCCGCCCCTTCCGGTTGAAATGGCGTTCATTCCGGGCGGCGTTTGCCAGCTTCTCGTAATACTCGAACGGCACTTCCATGCCGCCCCTGCCGCAGCCGAGCATGATGTCGGGCTTTGTACTGCCGTGGAAATCCGATCCGCCGGAGCGCAGCAGCCCGAACCGGTCGGCGAGCTCCTCCGCCAGAGCGGTCTGCTCTCTCGTAAACTCGGTATAGCTTGTTTCTATGGCGTCGAGCCCCGCCTTTTTCGCTTCGGGGAGGAAGCGCGTCAGCCCCTCCTCGTCGAAATTGAGGAAGGGATGCGCGAGGACGGCTACCGCGCCGTACAGCCGGATAAAACTGATGGTCGCGATCGAGCTCAGCTTGCGGGCGGGGACGTAATAGCCCGCGCCCTCGGCGAGGATGGTGGCGAAGGCGTCGGCGACGCTTTTGACCTGTCCCTTTTCGAGCAGGACGCGCGCCACGTGAGCGCGGTTGAAGTCGCCGGTCTCGGTGAGCGCCGCCGCCTCCTCGTAGGTCACGTCGTATCCGTCGGCGGCGAGGGCGGCGATCATCTTCTTGTTCGCGTACCGCTTTGCCTCGTGCATATGCTCGACAAAGTCCTCTATTTCGGGCCACGCCTTCTCGTCGAAGAACAGCCCGACCACGTGGACCTCGTGCCCCTCGTGCTCGGTGGAGAATTCGCATCCCGGGACGGTGATCAGTCCGTGCTCTTTTCCCGCCCGGACGAACTCGCCGAGGCCGCCCGACGTGTTGTGATCGGTCAGGGCGAGCGCGGATATGCCCCGCCTGACGGCAAGGGCGACCAGCTCGGATGGGGATAACGTTCCGTCCGAGGAAGTGGAATGGCAGTGCAGGTCGCAGATCTTCATTTTGTTTCCTTGTTATACCTATAAATTATTTATGTGATCTTTTTATGTGATCTTTTGTGCTCGATCTTCCCGGTCCGCTTGTTTTCTTACATGAGCTTGTCGGCGCGGCGGTGCGAGCGATCAAGCGAGGGGCTTCGACGCAGGAGGCTGCGGATTTTCGGGACCGCGGCCCGCGGCGGGACGTTTATCGTCGATCTCGTGCGGGATGTCGGCGCTGCGGTGGTTGAATTTGTATATGGAGACGTCGACCGGCTCGGGCTTGAAGAAATAGTAGCCCTGAGCCATATCGCACCCGATCGTCCGCAGGAACTCGAGCTGGGCTTCGGTCTCCACACCCTCGGCGAGAGTGTTGATCCCGAGATCGCGGCAGACCTTGACCATCGCGTCGAGGATCTTGCGGTTGGCGCCGTTGTTTTCGTCCAGGCGGCGGACAAGATCCATATCGAATTTGATGCGGTCGATATCGTACCGGCTGATCACGTTGAGGGAGGAATATACGCTTCCGAAGTCGTCGATCCACAGCTTATAGCCGCAGTCGCGTATCTGTTTCAGAGCGTCCTTGAACCGTTCGGTCCCCTCGGCGACGTCCTGCTCGGTTATCTCGATGATTATATCGTCGGGCGTGAGCCCGTATTTGTCGGTTATCTCCTTGATCCTCGCAGGGATGTCCTCGCAGTCGAAATCCTGCGCGGAGAAGTTGACCGATACCGGGGCGAGGGGAAGACCCGCCTCTCCTCTGACTCCGAACTCGCGGCAGACCTCCTCCAGCATATAGAGGTCGAGCATATACATGCGGTGGTAACGCGAGAGGACGTAGACGAACTCGTTGGGGGTTATCATTCCGCGGACGGGGTCTATCCACCGCGCCAGCGCCTCCAGCGAGGAGAGCTTTCCGCTTTCTATCCGCATGACCGGCTGATAGTAGACCTTGATCCAGCGCTGATCGAGCGCGGTCTTGAAGTTGTCGATGATATACTGTTCCTTCCAGTAGGCGTCGTCGCTGTCGACGAAGTAGGAATGCTGTTTGTCCTCATTGGGCTCCTTTCTGCCCCGCTTGCCGTCGTACATGATCTTTTCCGCGCGGCGGACGGTGTCGGAGACCGTTTTGTCTATCTGCGGATTGAAGCCGGCTATGCCTACGGCGGCGTGCACCTGATCCCACTCGTTTTCCGCTTCGGCGTTTATCCTGTCGCTTTCGCTGTAGAAGCGGTCGTGAAGCTCGGCGCGGTCGGTGAGATCGTCGCCCCGGAGTATGACGACGAACTCGTCGCCTCCGATCC
>JAFRXS010000061.1 GCA_017443405.1 Clostridia bacterium
AAGATCTCCTTGTGGGTGTATATGGAATTTATCATCATGTCCATCAGTTTTTTGGACTCTGTCTTGAACTGTCTGACGCCCATAACGGATACCTCTTTTTTGATTTAGTCTGTATTTTTCAACCGATACTATACAACAATAATATTAACGGTTTGTTAATATACACTGCTGTCAAATGTTAAATTAGCACTCGCGTAACGCAAGTGCTAATTATTATGCGTTATTTCGGGATATATCAGCCGTTTCCGTCCGTCTTTTTGAAGCGGATGACGTTCCACGACATGGCGGGAAGAACGGCCTTCGCCGCGCCGTCCTTAAAGAACGGGACGGGCATGAGCGCGGGCGCGACGGGTTGACTGTCGGCGGTGTTGACCGCGTCGGGTGCGAAGCCGAACATGGACAGATGCTCGACCGGGCGCATGCCCGGCAGCTTCTGAAGCTCGACCTCGAGCAGCTCCGGATCGTCCGCGTCGAGGCCGCGGTTGACGGCGAACAGCGTCAGCTCCTCCCCGTCGTCCGAAAGGACCGCGACGGCGTCGACGTCCGGCACGCCGCCGTGATGAGAGGTGTCGTGCCTGCCGGTTTCGAGAAGTCCGAGCAGGACGGAGCCCCTGCCGTATTTCGCCGCCTGCGCGAACGGGTAGAAGATCGTCTGCCGCCACGACCTGCCGCCCGTTTCGGTCATTATCGGCGCTATCACGTTGACGAGCTGCGCGAGGCAGGCTATCTTCACCCTGTCGCAGTGGCGCAGCAGCGCGATCATCAGCAGACCGACCTCGACCGCATCGGCGAAATCGTAGACGTCCTCGAGTATCGGCGGCGCCTGTATCCATTTGTCGACCTTCGTCCCGTTGGAATGGTACCAGACGTTCCACTCGTCGAACGAGAGGTTGACGGTCTTTTTCGAGTGTTTTTTCGCCTTGATATAATCGCAGACGGCGACGACGCCGTTGATGAAGTCGTCCATCTCCGTCGTCTTCGCGAGGAAGTCCGCGAGGTCGCCCGGCCTGTTGTCGAAATAAGAGTGCATCGAAACGTAATCGACCGTGTCGTAGGCGATGTCGAGCGTCTGCGCCTCCCATTCGCCGAAGGTGCGCATCCACATGTTCGAGCTGCCGCACAGCACCGTTTCGATGCTGTCGTCCGTCATCTTCATCATCCGCGAGGCGGAATTCGCCTTAAGTCCGTAGGCGCGGGCGTCCGAATGGCCGATCTGCCAGGGACCGTCCATCTCGTTGCCCAGGCACCAGAGCTTCACGCCGTGCGGGTCGCGCGCTCCGTTGGCGATCCGCAGGTCGCTCCAGTACGTGCCGGAGGCGTGGTTGCAGTACTCGACGAGAGCCTGCGCCTCGGCGTCCGAGCGCGTGCCGAGATTGACCGCCATCATCGGCTCGGTGCCGGTCGCGCGGCACCATTTTATGAATTCGTCCGTGCCGAAGGTGTTCGGCTCGACGGAGTTCCACGCGAGCTCGAGGCGCTTCGGACGCTTTTCGACCGGACCGACGCCGTCCTCCCAGTTGTAGCCGGACACGAAGTTGCCGCCCGGATAGCGCACGACGGTCGCCCCGGACTCCCGCACGAGCTCCGCCACGTCGCCGCGGAAGCCGTTCCCGTCGGCGGTCGGGTGCCCGGGCTCGTAGATGCCGCCGTAGACGGCTCTGCCCAGATGCTCGATGAACGAGCCGTATATCCTCGGGTCGACCTTCGCGACCCTGAAATCGGCGTTGAGCGTAAGTTTGCTTTTTTTCATCCCGTCCATAGATCCGCTTCCTTCCGTCCTGCCCGCCCGGCGGCGGACCGGCAGTTTTTTCAGTCTTCCGTTTGATTTTAGTATTTTTCGCGCTTACAGTCAATAGTACGTTGAAAAAAGTGCGGATAAAAAGAGAAAACCCGGGACGTCCGCCGCGTACGCCCGTTTTATCCCAAATGTTCTATTGATTTTTAATAATTCGAATGATACAATAGAGGATATACTGGGGTAATAAGGGATAATATAAATAAAAACACCGAAAGGTAATGATGATATGCCTCTTGTAAGCATGAAACAGCTTCTCGACCTCGCCGAAAGGGAGGACAGAGCGGTCGGCGCGTTCAGCGTCGGCAATATGGAAATGGTCTACGGCGCCGTAGAGGCCGCCGAGAGCATGGATACTCCGATAATCCTGCAGATAGCCGAAAAGCGTCTGTCCTGCTCGCCGTTCGCGCTTATGGCGCCGATGATGATATCGGCGGCGAAGCACTCGAAGGTCGACATAGCCGTCCACCTCGATCACGGGATAACGCTTCCCATGGTCCGCGAGGCGCTCAACTACGGCTTCACGTCCGTCATGCTCGACGCGTCGCTGCGCCCGTTCGAGGAGAACGTCGCGATGACGAAGCAGGTCGTCGCCCTGGCGAAGGAATTCGGCGCGACGGTCGAGGCGGAGCTCGGAGTCGTCGGCGGCAACGAGGGCAACGGCGACCACCGCTCGCTCTGCACCGAGCCGGACGACGCGGAGAGATTCGCCGCCGAAACGGGCATTGACGCCCTCGCCGTGGCGATAGGCAACGCGCACGGGCACTACCCCGCCCTGCCGGCTCTGCGCTTCGACGTCCTCGAGGAGATAAACTCGCGGCTGTCCATACCGCTCGTCCTGCACGGCGGCACCGGCATCACGCCGGAGATGTTCCGCAAGGCGATACACCGCGGAGTGCGCAAGATAAACATCGCGACGGCGAACTTCGACGCTCTCGCGGCGGCGGCGAAGGAATACTGCTCCGGCGTGTCCGAGGCGGACTATTTCATCCTGACCAAGCAGATGCGCGGCGGGATATACGAAAACGTCAGATATTACATCTCTATATTCAATAACAGGTAAGGTGAAGACATGAGCGCGTTCGATTTTCCGAAAAACAAAAAGTACGACGTCATCCTTCTGGGGCGCGTCGCGGTCGACTTCAATCCGGTCGACTACAACTGCCCGCTCAACGAAAGCACGACCTTCAAGCGCTATCTCGGCGGCTCGCCCGCGAACATAGCCGTCGGTCTGTCGCGTTTCGGCAGAAAAGCGGGCTTCTTCGCGAAGGTATCCGACGATCAGTTCGGGACCTTCGTCACCGACTTCTTCAAAAACGAGGGGGTTGACTGCTCCCGCATCACCAAATGCAAGAACGGCGAGAAGATCGGCCTGACCTTCACGGAGATCAAGTCCCCGACCGAGTCGAGCATCGTCATGTACCGCAACGTTGCCGCCGACCTCGCCCTCTCGCCCGGGGATATCGACGAGCAGTACATAACCGAGGGCGCGTCGCTGCTCATCTCCGGCACCGCGCTTGCCGAGAGCCCCTCGCGCGAGGCGGCGCTCAAGGCGATGCGCCTTGCCGAGAAGAACGGCGTCCCCGTGATCTTCGTCATCGACTACCGCGCCTACAACTGGAAGTCGCAGGACGAGATAGCGGTCTATTACTCGCTCGCCGCCGAGCACGCCGACATCATCATCGGCTCCCGCGAGGAATACGACCTCACCGAGCGTTTCTGCGGCCTTGACGGCAGCGACCGCTCGAGCGCGGCGTACTGGTTCTCGAAGAAGGCGAAGATCTGCATCGTCACGCACGGCAAGGAGGGCTCCACCGCCTACACCGACGACGGCAGGGATTATTCGATCAAGCCCTTCCCGGTCAAGCTGCTCAAATCCTTCGGCGGCGGCGACGGCTACACCTCCGCCTTCCTGTTCGGTCTGCTCAGCGGCTGGGACGTGGACCGCTGCCTTGAGTTCGGCAGCGCGTCGGCGGCTATGCTCGTCGCTTCCCACGCCTGCTCGCAGGATATGCCCAACGTCAAACAGGTCGAGGATTTCATCAGGGCCGAAAAGGAAGAATACGGCGAGATGGTCGCCCGCGCGTAACGGGGGACGGATGATATGCCTTATATAAAAACGCCGATCGAGGGCGCCGAGCAGATAGTCTGCACGAGAGAGAGCGCGCCCGAAATGATGATGGACATAAGGGTCCGTTTTATGGCAAAGGGCGAGACGCTGCGCCTTTACGACGAGATCAACGAGACCGCCGTGCTCATACAGTCCGGCGACGCCGAGATCTCCTGGGGCGGCGAGACCCGCGCGATGAAGCGCTCCGGTCCGTTCGACAAAAAGCCCTTCTGTCTTCATTTCAGCCGCGGGACTCCCGTCTTTATCGCGGCGAACGCGGACAGTGAGTTCATCATAGAGAAGACCGACAACGACCGCGTCTGGGAGCCCGTGTTCTACACTCCGGAGACCTG
Source organism: Clostridia bacterium (assembly GCA_017443405.1). Lineage (GTDB taxonomy): Bacteria > Bacillota > Clostridia > Oscillospirales > Acutalibacteraceae > RGIG2893. The sequence goes on from JAFRXS010000061.1 coordinate 4,259, forward strand.
CCTTTATCAGGAATTCGGCAAAGAGCAGTGGGGCGGCGCGGGCGACCGGATAGTTTCCACGATGTTCGACTACGAGAACGCGCCGTACTCCAACATGGTCCTGGGCGAGGTCTTCAACCTGCCGGGCAAGTGGTCGAGCTACCCGCCGCACCACCATCCGCAGCCGGAGGTCTACTATTACAGATTCGACCGTCCGCAGGGCTTCGGCGCGTGCTTCATCGGGGACGACGTCTACAAGAGCGTCGACCGCGGTCACGCCGAGATACCGGGCGGCAAAACGCATCAGCAGGGCGCGGCGCCCGGCTACGAGATGTACTACGTCTGGATGGTCAGGCACGTTGACGGCGACCCGTGGATCAAGACCCGCATCTACGCTCCCGAGCACGAGTGGCTCGCAAACAGCTGAGGAGGAAAATCTATGGCAAAAATGACAATGGCTCAGGCCCTCGTCCGTTTTCTGGACAACCAGTACGTCTCCTTCGACGGCGAGGAAACGAAGTTTGTCGACGGCGTTTTCACGATCTTCGGTCACGGCATAGTGGTCGGTCTCGGGCAGGCACTCGACGAAAACAGGGGCTCACTCAAGGTCTATCAGGGCAAGAACGAGCAGGGCATGGCGCACGTCGCGACGTCCTTCGCCAATACGAACAACCGCAGAAAGATAATCGCCTGCTCGTCGTCGATCGGTCCCGGCGCGGCGAACATGATCACCGCCGCCGCGACCGCGACCGTCAACAACATCCCCCTGCTGCTCTTCCCGGCGGACACCTTCTCGGCGCGTCAGCCCGACCCGGTGCTTCAGCAGTTCGAGCAGCCCTATTCGCTCAGCGTGACGACGACGGACGCCTACCGCCCCGTCGTGCGCTACTGGGACAGGATAGCCCGCCCCGAGCAGCTTATGTCCGCGATGATCAACGCGATGCGCACGCTCACCGACCCGGCGACCGCGGGAGCTGTCTGCATTGCCCTGCCGCAGGACGTGGAGGGCGAGGTCTTCGATTACCCCGAGTCCTTCCTGACGAAGAGGGTCCATCACATCCCCCGTCCCGCTCCCGACAAAGACGAGCTCGAGGCGGTCGCGAACCTTCTTCTCGGCGCGAAAAAGCCGCTCGTCATCTGCGGCGGCGGCGTCAGATATTCCGAGGCGGGCAAGGCCGTCGAGGACTTCTGCTCGAAGTACAATATCCCCTTCTGCGAGACGCAGGCGTGCAAGAGCGCGGTGCTGTCCTCGCATCCGCTCAACCTCGGCGGCGTCGGCGTCACGGGCAATTCCTCCGCCAACGTCATAGCGAAGGAAGCGGACGTCATAATCGGTCTGGGCACGAGGTTCTCCGACTTCACGACCGCGTCGAAGTCGCTCTTCCGCGAGGACGCGAGATTCGCGGCGGTCAACGTGTCGCGCTTCGACGCCTACAAGCTCGACGCCGCCGTCTGCGTGGCGGACGCGAAGGTCGCCGTCGGCCTGCTTGACGAAAAGCTTGCCGCGGCGGGCTACAGGACCGGATACACGAATGAGATAGCCGACGCGAAGGCCGGCTGGGACGCCGAGATGCGCCGCCTTGCCGACTACCGCTACGGCGAGGGCTTCGAGCCCCTCATCAAGGCGCGCGATCCCAAAACGATACCCGAATTCGTCGACGTCACCGGCGGCACGGTGACGCAGACCTCCGCGGTCGCTCTTATAAGGCGCGTCATCGCGCCCGACGCGATAGCCGTCGGCAGCGCGGGCAGCCTGCCCGGCGACCTGCAGAGGATGTGGACGAGCGACGAGCGCGACAGCTACAACATGGAATACGGCTACTCCTGCATGGGCTACGAGATAGCAGGCGCTCTCGGCTCCAAGCTCGCGCGCCCCGAAAGGGAGGTCTACGCCTTCTGCGGCGACGGAAGCTGGCTCATGCTGCACTCCGAGCTGATAACCTCGCTTCAGGAGGGCATGAAGATAAACGTCCTGCTGTTCGACAACAACGGCTTCGGCTGCATAAACAATCTGCAGATGGGGCAGGGCATCGGGAGCCTCGCGACGGAATTCCGCTACAGGAACGGCGCGGGCGAGCTCGACGGCGGCATCATCCCGATAGATTTCGCGAAATGCGCCGAGGGCTACGGCTGCAAGACCTACACCGCCCGCACGCTCGACGAGCTCGAGGCTGCGCTCGAGGACGCGAAGAAGCAGACCGTTTCGACGCTCATCGACATCAAGGTCCTGCCCAAGACGATGACCGACGGTTACGGCGCGTGGTGGCACGTCGGCGCGGCGGCTCAGGCGGAAAAGCAGAGCGTCCGCGACGCCTACGAAAACATGGTAGAGATGCTCGCGAAAGCGAGAAAATACTGATCCTGCAAGGAGAAAGAAAATGCTTGACAAAAACAAAGTAAAGCTCGGCATCGCGCCGATAGCGTGGACCAACGACGATATGCCCGACCTCGGCGCCGAAAACACTTTCGAGCAGTGCGTCTCCGAGATGGCTCTCGCGGGCTACACCGGCTGCGAAGTCGGCAACAAGTACCCCAAAGACCCCGAGACGCTGCACCGCTACCTCGACATCAGAGGCCTCGAGATCTGCAACCAGTGGTTCTCCTCCTTCCTCATCTCAAAGCCCTACGAGGAGACAGAAAAGGCGTTCATCGAGCAGTGCCGCTTCCTCAAGGCAATGGGCGCGAAGATAATCGGCGCGTCCGAGCAGTCCTACTCCATCCAGGGGACGGACAAGCCCGTCTTTGAGGAGAAGTACGTGATGAACGACCGCGAGTGGGACCTTCTGTGCGACGGTCTCAACAGGCTCGGCAGGGTCGCGAAGGACTTCGGCATCTCGCTGACCTTCCACCACCACATGGGCACGGTCGTACAGACCGCCGACGAGATAGACAGGATGATGGCGGGCACCGACCCCGAGTATTTCAGCCTGCTGTTCGACTCCGGCCATCTCGCCTACTGCGGGCAGGACTATCTCGCGGTGCTCAAAAAGTACGTCGGCAGGGTCAAACACGTCCACCTCAAGGACATCCGTCCCGACGTCGTACAGAAGGTAAAGGACGAGCATCTCAGCTTCCTTCAGGGCGTGCGCGCGGGCGCGTTCACCGTCCCGGGCGACGGCGCCATCGACTTCGCGCCGATATTCGACATTCTCGCCTCCGCCGGCTACAGCGGCTACGTCCTCGTCGAGGCGGAGCAGGATCCCGCGATCGCGAATCCGTTCGAGTACGCGGTCAAGGCAAGGAATTACATCCGCGAAAAAGCGGGTATATGACAGATAGGAGAGAAAAAATGGCCGAAAAGCTCAAGTATTTTGTAAACGGTCAGTTCGTCGAGTCAAAGACCGAAAAGTATTATGACCTTCACGATCCCAGCACCGGCAAGGTCACCGGCTACGCCCCCTGCTGCACCAAGGACGAGGTCCTCGGCGCGATAGCGGCGGCGAAGGCGGCGTTCCCCGGCTGGAGCGCCACGCCCGCAATCAAGCGCACGCAGATACTCTACAAGGTGCGCGACCTTCTCATCGAGCACATGGAGGAGCTGACCTACCTCGTCGCCGAGGAGAACGGCAAGGTCTGGAAAGAGGCCGAGGGCGACGTCCTCAAGGCGAAGGAGGGCACCGAGCTCGCGTGCCAGGCCTCCTCGCTGATGATGGGCGAGAGCATCATGGACGCCAGCAGCGGCTACGACACGGTCAAGTACCGCGAGCCGATAGGCGTTTTCGCGGGCATCGTGCCGGTCAACTTCCCCGCCATGATCCCCTTCGGGTGGATGACTCCCGTCTGCGTCGCCTGCGGCAACACGATCGTCCTCAAGGCGGCGAGCCTCACGCCCCGCACGGCGCTGAGGATAGCCGAGCTCTATAAGGAAGCGGGTATGCCCGACGGCGTCGTGAACGTCGTCACCTGCTCGCGCAACGAGATAGACGTCATCCTCGAATCCGAGGACGTCAAGGGCATCACCTTCGTCGGCTCCACGCCCGTAGGCAAGAAGATCTACGAGAAGGCGGCGTCGGCGGGCAAGCGCGTACAGTGCCTCACCCAGGCGAAGAACCACGCCCTCATAATGTCCGACGCTCCGATAGAGCGCACCGCCGCGGGCGTCATGAACTCCGCCTTCGGCTGCGCCGGTCAGCGCTGCATGGCCCTGTCCTGCGTCGTAGTCGAGGACAGCATAGCCGACGCGTTCGTCGCGGAGCTCGTCAAGCAGGCGTCCGCCATCAAGGTCGGCCCCGCCTACGACAAGACCTCGAAGCTCGGCCCGATAACCTACGAAAAGCACTGGCACGAGGTGCTCGACGATATCGACAAGGGCGTGCGCGAAGGCGCGAAGCTCGTGCTCGACGGCCGCGGCTGCGTCGTCGAGGGCAGCGAGGGCGGCTATTACGTCGGCCCGACCATTTTCGACCACGTCACCGAGGATATGACCATCGGCAGGGACGAGGTCTTCGGCCCCGTTCTGTGCGTCAAGAGATGCTCCGACTTCAAGGACGGTCTCGCGAAGATGAACGCCAATCCCTACGCCAACGGCTCGGTCATCTTCACCCAGAACGGCTATTTCGCCCGCGAGTTCGTCCGTCACACCGACGGCGGCATGGTCGGCGTGAACGTCGGCATCCCCGTGCCCGTGGGCTTCATGCCCTTCGCGGGCCACAAGCAGAGCTTCTTCGGCGACCTGCACTGCCTCGGCAAGGACGCTTACAGGTTCTTCACCGAGAGCAAATGCGTCACGACGCACTGGTTCGACGAGGATGAGAAGAAGGTAAAGGAAGTCTCGACTTGGGACGGCACCATATAATCTATAAAAGGAGCAAAAAATGGTAAGAATAGGCATCATCGGGATGGGACGCATCGGCAAGGTGCATCTTACGTCCATCTCCACCCGCGTGACCGGCGCGAAGGTCGTCGCCGTGTCCGACCCCTACATGGGCGACGAGGCGAAGGCGCTCGTTGAGAAGTACGGCGGCATAAAGATCTGCGGCGACTATCACGAGATACTCTCCGATCCGGAGATCGACGCTGTGCTCGTCTGCTCGTCCACCGACACGCACGCCTCCATCTCCATCGAGGCGATCAAGGCGGGCAAGCACGTTTTCTGCGAGAAGCCCGTCGATCTCAGCCCCGAGAAGATACTCGAGGTCGGCAAGGCGCTCGAGGGCACCGGCCTTAAATTCCAGGTCGGCTTCAACCGCAGGTTCGACCACAACTTCGCCGCCGCGCGCAAGGCGGTCGAGGACGGCAAGATCGGCGAGCCGCAGATAATCAAGATCACCTCCCGCGACCCCGCTCCGCCCGATCCCCGCTACATCGCCGTTTCCGGCGGCATCTTCCTTGACATGACGATACACGATTTCGACATGGCGTGCTTCCTTTCCGGCAGCGAGCCCGAGGAGATCTTCGTGCAGTCCGCCGTCCTCATCGATCCCGCCATCGGCGAGCAGGGCGACGTCGACACCGCGATCATCGTCATGAAGATGAAGAACGGCGCTCTCGCAGTCATCGACAACAGCCGCAAGTCCGCCTACGGCTACGACCAGAGAGCCGAGGTGTTCGGCTCCAAGGGCGCGGTCAAGACCTCGAACGACAGTCTTTCCACCGCCGTCATCGCCGACGACAACGGCATCACCGGCGAGAAGCCGCTGTACTTCTTCCTTGAAAGGTACATGGAGTCCTTCTCCACCGAGATGATCGCCTTCGTCGACGCCGTCGAGAACGACAAGCCCGTCCCCGTCGGCATCGAGGCCGGCCTCAACTCCGTCAGGATCGCCCTCGCGGCGAAGCAGTCCGTCGCCGAGCACAGACCGGTAACGCTGTAAACCCAACCACGCAAAAAGGACCCGCCCCGGCAGGTCCTTTTTCATTAGGGTAAGGGGAGTCGAACCCGAATCGCCTTTGGCCGGGTCTTTTTGGCTCTTTCACGCTCTTCATCCTTGCTTTGCGTCAGCAAAGCGGCGTCTTCAGAGCACAAAATAGCTCAACAATACCTTGTCCAAAGGTGCGAAGCAGTTTTTCAGAGGCAGATTTTTTTCAAGACAACGAAGCTGCCGCAGATAATACTG
>JAFRXS010000062.1 GCA_017443405.1 Clostridia bacterium
CGGCGAGGAATGCACCGAGGTCATAGTCGCCGGAAAAGGCGGCGACAGGAGCGAGACGGTCTTTGAGATAGCGGACCTCACCTATCACGTCATGGTGCTCATGACGCACATGGGGATCACACCGGAAGAGATACGCTCAACGCTCGAAAAACGCCACGTGATCGACAAAAAAGTCAAGCAGGAGAAAATGCAGTAGAGATCCGCGTTTTTTGTCAAAATTTTTTAAAATTTTGTTGATTTTTATCTTGAATTTTATTTGATGTACGTTTATAATAAAATCAAGAAAAAAGTATGCAGGTGATTGGATTTGGAAACGACCAGGAAGACAAAAGTGAACCCCTCATTTTTTGTCGTTATCTTCGCGGCTATAGTCATGACTCTGACGGCGACCGTGATACTCTGCACCAAAATGAAAAATGAGACCGCCGCCATCAAATCCGAGACGGCCAGCATTTTGGCGAACAACCGCAATATCGCGGTCGAGAACGAAGAGATGTCGGCGCTGATCCTCGATCAGAACGAGCTCTATAACGTCGAGGCGCACAAGAACGGCAAAATTTTTGCGGGCGAGCACGTCTTCGCTGTCAACTGAGAAAGAGGTCATCACTTACATGCAGGCAGAAATCGGTTCCATAGTCGACGGCAAAGTCAACGGCATCCAGCCATTCGGCGCTTTCATCACTCTCCCCACGGGCGAGACCGGGATGGTACATATCTCGGAGGTCTCGGACGATTACGTCCATGACATCAGGGATTACCTTACGGAGGGGCAGGAGGTTCGGGTCAAGGTACTCGGAGTGAATGACAAAAACAAGATCAGCCTTTCCGTCAAGCAGGCAATGACCGCCCAGGAGAAGGAAGCCGTCAGGGAGGAGCAGCGTTCCGGCGCCGCCCGTCAGAGGAACCTTAAAGCCAGAGTCTGGCAGGGCCCCCCGAAAAGGACCCCGCGCGAGGAAATGACCTTTGAGGAGATGATGAGCAGTTTCAAGAAAACAAGCGAGGAAAAACTCTCCGATCTGAAGCGCACGACCGAGGCTCACACAGGCGGCTCTTCAAGGAGAAAATGATCCGCCTCATCCATCGAAAGGAGACAAACCATGAACATCACATTTGTAGGGCGTAAATGCACGCCGCGCGACAATTTCAAAGAGCGCGCAGAAAAGAAGCTCGCGAGAGTCGAGCGTTTCTTCGGTCCCGATACCGAAGCGAAGGTAACCGCCACCGTCGAGAAGAACAGCCAGTCGGTGGAGATCGCCATCAACAAAGACGGTCTTATGTTCAGAGCCGAGGAGCGCGCGCAGAATATGAACGACGCCCTCGACACCTGCGTCGATTCTCTTGTCCGCCAGATCAGAAAGAACAAAACGAAGGTCGCGAAAAAGCTCCGTTCGAGCAACTTCGACGAGCTCGCCGCAGGTGAAGCCCCCGTCGAGGAAGAGACCTCTTTCGAGATCATACGCAAAAAGAACGTCGCGCTCAAGCCCCAGACCGTCGACGAAGCTATTCTTCAGATGCAGCTCCTCGGTCATTCGTTCTACATGTTCCTGAACGCCGAGACCAACGAGATCAACGTGGTCTACAGCCGCGACGACGGCGGATACGGCGTTCTCGTTCCCGATAAATAATTCCAAATAATGATACGGCGCCCGAAAGGGCGCCTTTTTTGCGCGGCGGCGCGGCCCGTTTCCCCGTCTTTTCGCCTTGATTATCCGCACGGAATGTGATACAAATATAGCATACATTTTCCGACGCGTCGGTTGCCCGCCGGAGATCCAGGAAGGAAACAAAATGAAAAAGCTTTTTGCCGGGATTTCGGATACCGTTCTTTCAAAACCGGTCTGCCTGTTTTTTCTGATAGTCGGCTCCGTTTACGGGAACGGGATAATGTTCTGCTTCGGCAACGATCCGTCGCAGCCGCTCGGAACGCTGAGCATATTATGCGAGGACAGAAAGTATCTGTACTGGCTCTGGTTCGTACTCGTTGCCGGAGGATTCCTGCTCAATACGCTTTTCATCTACCGCAGATACGGCGAACGGTCCGTCTTTTTGACCCTGCTGTGCTTTGCCGCTCTGGCCGCGGCGTTCGGGATCGGTCTCACGCTGGGGCACGACGTGACCACGTGGAACCCGAAGCGCGTCGCGCATTGGATATCCACCGGCGCCTACGCGGTAACGCTGGCGCTGTCAATGCTGCTGTTCTTTATCAAAAACGCGGGAAAGTTCAAGGGGTTTTATCTTTATGCCGCTGCAGTACTGTTTGTCGCCGCGCTTATGGGCGTATGGCTGCTCACCCTCGGGAAAAGCGGTCTGATGGAAATGATACCGAAGACGCTCTTCGGTCTGCTGTTGCTCTTCGTCGGGTTTATCCTGCCCGTAAAAAGGAAGGGCTCCGGGGCGACGGCGGAGCGGTCGCCGTGACGTTTGCCCCGATGGGGCAAGTGAGATCGCTCGCACCCGTTATATAAAAAGCTGCCCGTTCCGTCCGGAACGGGCAGCGTACCGTTTTACGCTGTGATAAACGCCTTATGTGCGCGGCGATAGCTATTACTGTTCTCCCAGCTCAAGCCAAAGCTCCATAAGCTCGTCGCGTCGGGCGGCGACCGCGGCGATACGGTCGGACAGTTCCGCCGCCTTGATATAATCCGCGGCGTTCTGCGGGTCGGCGAGGGCGGCCTGGAGTTCCTCCTCTTCCCTTTCGAGGGCGGCTATCTCCTCCTCCGTCCGTTTGATCTTCGTCTGCCGTTTTCGCTCCTCGCTGTCGCGATGTTTGCGCAGCTCATACTCGTTGACCTTGGGTTCGCGCTTCTCCTTCACGGCGGGCTGCTTGAATATACCGGCGTACTCCTCAGCGCCCGACGCCTCTCTGAGAGTCCCGCCGGAGAACACGTATATCTTCGTGGCGAGACGCTCCATGAACATCCTGTCGTGCGATACGCAGAGCACGGTGCCGGTGTAGCGCCGCAGAGCTTCCTCGAGTATCTCGCGCGACCTTATGTCGAGGTGGTTCGTCGGCTCGTCGAGGATAAGCAGGTTCGGCCCCTTGAGCATTACCTCGAGCAGGCCTATCTTAGCTCGCTCGCCGCCGGAGAGCTCGTCCATGTGCTTGTAGACGTCGTCCTCGGAGAAAAGGAACGACGCCATATACTGACGCGACTGAGCGAGCCCGAGCGACGGCATGAAGCCGTAGACCTCGTCGAGCGCCGTTTTGCGGCTCATGAGACCGCGCTGGCTCTGCTCGTAGTATCCGGGGATGACGCCCGCGCCCCATCTGACAGAGCCCCCGTCCGCCGGGAGCCTGCCGGTTATGATGCTTATGAGCGTGGTCTTGCCGCAGCCGTTGGGACCGGCGAGGAACACGCGGTCGCCGCGGCGCAGATCGAAAGACACGTCGCGGAACATCTGCTTGCCGCCGAAGGACTTCGAGATACCGGAGACCGACAGGACCTCGTTGCCGCTGACGCGGCTGACCGGGAAATCGAGATGCATCTCGCGCAGAGGCTTCTCGGGCGCAACGAGCGTCGCCTTGAGACGGTCTATCTGCTTGCGTTTGCTCGCTATCGTTATAAAGTTGCGTTCCATCGAAAACGTGCGCTGCTGGTCGATGACGGCTTCAAGCCGCTTTATCTCCGCCGTCGTCTTTTCGTACTCGCGCCTTATATGCTCCTGCCTTTCGGCCTTTAGCTCCATGTGACGGGTGTAGCCTCCGCCGGTCATCCACACGCGGCAGCTGCTTATCTCGACGGTCTTGTTCGTCACGTCGTCGAGGAAGCGTCTGTCGTGCGAAACGATGAGCGCGGTGCCCCTGTATTTGCCGAGGAAATCCTCGAGCCATTCTATGCTCATAAGGTCGAGGTGGTTCGTCGGCTCGTCGAGAAGTATGAGGTCGGCGGACGAGAGCAGCAGCTTCGCGAGAGCGACCTTGGTGCGCTGCCCTCCGCTGAGCTTCCCCGTCGGCAGAGCGATCTCGGCGTCCGATAGCCCGAGCCCCAGAAGAGCCGCCCTCGTCCTCGCCTTGTATGTAAGACCGTCTTTAAGACGGAAATCGTCGGTCAGCGCGGTCATTTCGGCAATAAGCGCGTCGCGCTGCTCCCCTCCCGCCGACTCTATCAGCGCGGGCAGCAGAGCGAGCCGTTCCTCCTCAGCGGCAAGGTCGGCGAATACCGTCAGCGCCTCCTCGTAGGCGGGCATATCGGGGTCCGCGCAGGCGTGCTGCTCTACACTTCCGACTACCGTTCCCGCGGGCAGGACGACCATGCCGCTGTCAGGCGTGACGCCGCCCGTAATGCAGTTGAACAGCGTCGTCTTGCCGCTGCCGTTCGGGCCTATAAGCCCGGCGCGGTCGCCTTTTTCCAAATCAAAAGAAGCGTCGGCGATAACGATCTTATCACCGAAGCTCACGTTCAGTTTTTGTACTGATAATACGGGCATCTCAGGTAAGAGCCGTCCTCACCGCTTTGAAATCACCCTCGAGCAGATACTCGCCGCAGCACGCGGGGATGCAGATGCTGCCGCCCTTGGAAAACTTCATGCGGTCGCAGCGGCACTCCGCGCTGTCGCACGAAACTGCGCCCTCGCCCTCAAGTATGACGTAGGAAACGAAGGAGCGTTTCAGTTCCTCGGAGCATATGCTCCTTTCGGGCGTCGAACATACCTGCTCGCCGCCGAGACATACGAGATCCGTCAGGAAAAACTCGTTATGTACGAGCCGTGACACGGTCATATCCCCTTCGCTCACAGGAGCGCCGACCGAGAAATCGGGCGTTTCGGCGGAGGAGAGGTCGGACACGAGAGCCGCCTTCTCGACGTGCAGATCGCGCGGCTTGCCGTCCTTGCCGGGGCGCTTGTAGTCGTAGATGCGATAGGTCACGTCGGAGCTCTGCTGTATCTCGCAAAGAGTTATGCCCGCGCAGATGGCGTGGATCGTGCCGGAGGGTATGGGGATGATGTCCCCCGCCTTGACCTTGACGCGGTTGACGTGCTCCTCGATCTCGCCGCTATGCGCGGCGGCGATGAACTCCTCCTTTGTGAGTTCGTCGTGAAGACCGTAGATTATCTGTGCTCCCGGCTCCGCGCTGAGGATGTACCAGCACTCGGTCTTGCCGCTGTCATTTTCGTACTCGCGGGCAAAGGCGTCGTCCGGATGGACCTGTATCGAGAGGTCCCTGCACGCGTCGATGAATTTGATAAGCACGGGGAAGCTGCCGTAATAACCGGTGTTCTGCGGGCCCATCACCCCCAGAGCGAACGGAAGACCGTTGCCCTGCCACTTGCCCTCCGCTATGACGGACGGCCCCTTCGGGTGTGCAGAAAGCACCCACGCCTCGGCGATATCGGTCATGCCGGCGCCGCCGTATATCGATTTGAGCTTCTGACCGCCCCAGATCTCGGATTTAAGATAGGGCTTCAGAGATAGTATTTCAACAGGCATATTCTTACCTCTCAGATATTCTTTTCATAGATGCGCAGCAGACCGTCGAGGATCAGATCGGGATCGTAGATGACCTCGTGTCTGCAGTATTTATAGATATTTGCGGACCAACCGCCGGTGGCGACGATACTGCGCGGCTGCGAGCCGAACTCCTCCGCCATGCGGTCGAACATACCGTCGAGCATGGCGGCGGTGCCGAGGACGACACCGGACTGCATGCTGGTGTAGGTATTCGTGCCGATGACCTGACGTGGCTCGTCCGCGCCGAGAGCAGGCAGCTGGGACGTGTTCTGCGAAAGCGCGCGAAGTGAGATGCCGACGCCCGCCGCGATGCTGCATCCCAGAAACGCGCCGTTCGCATCGAGGACGCTTATCTTGGTCGCCGTGCCGAGGTCGGCGATGAAACACGGCGCTTCATATTTCGCGAGCGCGCCGACAGCCGCGGCGACAAGATCCGCTCCCAGCTGTGCGGGATCGTCGGTCTTGATATTCAGCCCCGATCTCACGCCCGGACCGAGGACGGTCACGCGCTTCGCGCCGAGTTTATCGAGAGCCCTCGTGACCGCCGGAGTCAGCTCGGGAACGACGGAGCTGACCGACGCCCCCTCGAGCCCGGGGGCTTTGTAAATATCGGAGATCATCTTGATCTCAACGGCGTACTGATCCGCCGTCCTGTCCCTGTCGGCGGCAAGGCGGGCGGAAAAAATCTTTTTCCCGTCGACGAAAGCGCCGAGAGTAATATTAGTATTTCCGATATCGACCGCAAGGATCACAACGATCACCGTCCGTTAAATGATATACAGATTATAACGCAGAGCGCCGGTTTTGTCAACAAATCGAGCAAGGCGCCGAACAAAGCAAAACGGTATTGACCTTTTGCCGTCCGGGTGCTATAATTCCGAATTACGGGAGGGGAAAACACCCTCCCGGATCGGGGTGTAGCCCAGTTGGTAGGGCGCCTGCTTTGGGAGCGTGTAACACCCCCGGCACTCGGACGAAATCCGAAATCCCGCAACCCTTTGAAAACACTGGGGTTTCGGCACTTTGTTCCTTCCGCAAAATCTCCGAAAACCACCGTTTGACCACATCTTTGACCACAACGACAGAAGCAGAAAACTAAATATCCGGGTGTAGCGCAGTTGGTAGCGCGGGTGGTTTGGGACCATCAGGCCGCAGGTTCAAATCCTGTCACTCGGACCAAAAATCCTCTGAAATCAGCGATTTCAGAGGATTTTTTGCTATTTCTTTGTTTACTGCGATGCAAATTATGACTGTATAGATTTATTGTATAGGTCTTATGTCCAGCCGATTTAAGTCGTTAATATAGCATTCAAAAAAGTGATCAATTCCTGCCATCTTTGCTGATCTGAGAATAGTATCCCTTTCTTGGGTAGTCGTTCTTAATCCTATAATAATACCATAAGGAATCCATTCCTGCATAACAGGGCCATTTGCGGGGCTTCTCAAAATGAATCTCCATTCTTGATCATATTCATGACATTTTGACTTGATCAGGGTTATTCGCTCCTGCTCCCAAGATGCAGCCGGAAGAGATTGAATAATCATATTGGCTATCATTGGCACCTTACTTCGTACGATAGTTGCAATAGTAAGGTTGCGAGCATATTCTGTCGCATCATACCCCTCATCAGAATAATAAATCGGATAAAGAGATACTCCGGCATTGTTCACGACGCAATTGACACATTTTTCTTGTTTGCCACACAACTTTCTCGTATCATCTGAAAAGTCATAGACTAAACAAAACCCTTTATACTGATCAGCGTACTTAAGCCACATGGTTTCATTGATTCCGCTCTCAGAAAAGCACACCGTCCACAAGGATTCTTTCAGAACGGACTGAATGTTGTTTCTTAAGAAAACATCGACGCCTTTTATGATTTCTTCTGGTGAAACAGACTTGATAATGTTCTCCGCAGCAAGTCGCCCCTCCTCCGGGACATTCAAAGCTTTACACATCAATCCAAGTTGCTGAAAAATCTCTTCTGATGAAAGCATCTGCATGATATGCTGATGTAGAACGCTATAATCTATTTTGATCAAAGTATCAAAGGGGTCATCGTAATAGTTTGCCTTTGAAAAATATAGATGGTTTGTTTGCAATGCATCAATCGAAGATAC
>JAFRXS010000063.1 GCA_017443405.1 Clostridia bacterium
AGCGGCGTAAAGCTGTTGTCGGACTGACCTATCGCCGCCTGTATCGTATCGCCGGGCAGCCACGTCGCGCCTATTGACGAGCGGTACGCGACGCCGGCGAGGACGCCTGAAGCTTCGGGCAGCTCGCAGCCCGTCTTTGAGCCCAGACCGAGCATCGTGCAGTAGGTGTTCATCTTGGTTATGCCGAGCCTGTCGCCGACGTTATAGAAGAAGATATTGCACGAATGGTTGAGCGCGGCGCGGACGGTCAGATAGCCGTGAGAATTAAGGCAGCCGAATTCGCTCCCCTTGTACTCGAAAACGCCGTCGCAGAAAAACGCGGTATCTTCGTCGATCTCGCCCGTCTCGAGCGCGGCTATCGCCATCGCGGGCTTCATCGTCGAGCCCGGCGCGTAGGTGCTCTGCAGGACGCGGTTCCACAGCGGAGCCGTTTCCTCGGCGGCGAGCTTGTTATAGTCCTTCGTGTAGGTGGTGAGGTTGAAATTGGGATAGGTCGCGCTCGCGAGAACCGCGCCGCTGTTGACGTTCATAACGACCGCCGCTCCTGCGCCGGAAAGGCCCTGATCCTCGGCAAGTTCCCTAATGTGCTTGTTCAGCGCGGACTGCACCGCCTTCTGGAGCCCCATATTGATATTTAGCTTGACGTCGTAGCCCGAGCGAGGCAGGACGGACAGAACCTCGGAAACGGCGCCGTCGGACGATACGGTTATCGTCTTTTCGCCGTCTTCGCCTCGCAGCTCGTCTTCAAACAGGCTTTCGACGCCGCTTTTGCCGACCACGGAGTCGATATTATACGCCCTGCGCTGAAGCGAAAGACGTTCCGCTGACGAAAGATCCTCCGATGAAAGCTGCTGTTCGAGCTCGGTCTGGGAAGCTTTGTATGTGTTCTCGTCAATGACGCCGACGGAACCGATGATATGCGGAGCGAGCGTACCGTCCGCGTAGGATCTGACCGAATAAACGCCCGCCTCGACTCCGGGATAGGACGAACTGTTCTCCTTGATATAGGCGACGGTGTCGGAGCTGACGCCATTGGCGAAAACGTAGGGGTTCTTTACGGAATACCCCTCAAGCACCATATTGCACAGCACGGAGCCGATCTTCAGCGCGTCGGTCTCGCTGTACTCGCCGAGGGAATACATGCGGTTGATCGCGTCGTAGCAGTTCCTCGCCGTGGCGTAGTCGTTGAGGTCGAGCATCGCGGACGACCGCAGCCATTTGACGTAGCCGTCGGCGTCCTCTTTGAAGGCCATGTTCCCGGACGCGTCGATATAGATCGGGAGATTGTCCTCCCACTTTTCCCCTCTGCGCTCGAGCAGCTGTATGAGCGCGAGTATCTCCGCGTTGCGCTCGCCCTGGCGCGAGGACGGCGGGAAGGCGGAGGCGTCGAACAGCAGCTCGTTCGACTGCGAGTTGTACGCCATTTTCTGCCCGCTGCTGTCAAGGATGTTGCCGCGCGGAGCCTCGACGGGGACGGTATACGTCCTCGAGGACGACTGCTTGAGCGCGTAGCTGTCGCCGTTTATGATCTGAGTGACGAACAGGACCGCGCAGAAAAAGACCGCCGTCGCCGCCATCAGCGCGGTCAGGAATATCCTCCGTCTTTTGGTATAGAACGAGCCGCTGTAAGCGGTCACGCGCGACCAGACGGCTTTTTCGGTTTTCATTGTTTTCATATCAGCACAATGAACCCTGCCTGTTGTCCGTTTTCAGATCTTAAAGAGCAAAAACGGCGGTCTGCCGGAGCAAACCGCCTGTTTGATATTGACTCAGTCAGCCTGATAAGGCAGAAGAGCGAGATAGCGCGCGCGCTTGATGGCGGTTGTGAGCTCTCTCTGATGCTTGGCGCAGGTGCCGGTGACCCTGCGGGGAAGGATCTTGGCGCGTTCGGAGGTGAATCTCCTGAGCTTCGCGGGATCCTTGTAGTCGATGACCTGGTTCTTCTCGACGCAGAAGGTGCAGACCTTCCTGCGCGCTCTGCGGTTCATCGGGCGGCCGCCTCTGTCGCCGTTGTTTCTGTCATATGCCATAATTCTATTCTCCTTATTGATCAGAAGGGCAGATCGTCCTCATCGGGAGGAGTCTGCGCGAAATCCTCGGCAGTCGCGTTCTGGTAAGAAGCGTTCTGCTGAGCGGGAAGCGGATTCTGCTCGGCGGAAAACTGCGAGCCGCCTGACTCGTTCTTGCTGCCGCAGAAATGGACGCGGTCGCACTGTACCTCGGCGACGGTGCGGCGGACGCCGTTCTTGTCGTCGTAGGAGCGGACCTGAAGAGATCCCTGAACGAGGATCATGCTCCCCTTATGGAAATACTTGCTGACGAATTCGCCGGTCTGTCTCCAGGCGACGCAGTTGATGAAATCAGCCGTCTGCTGCCCGGGGTTGTTCGAGGTGCGGGCGACGTTGCGGTCGCACGCGATACGGAAGGTCGTGACGTTGACGCCGGTCTGAGTCGTCCTGTACTCGGGCTCGTCGACCAGCCTGCCCTGGATAATGATACTGTTGAGCATACCGTCCTCCGTCAGTCTTATTCAGCCTCGGCGGGCTCTTCGGCTGCGGCCTCTTCGACGGCTTCTGCTGCTTCCTCGACAGCCTCTTCAACGACTGCTTCGGCTTCTTCGACTGCCTCTTCGGCTTCCTCGGCGACCTCTTCGGCCTCCTCGGCGACAGCTTCCTCTTCTTCCTCCTCGTCGGCGACGGGCTCGGAAACGGGAACGGTGATGTCGGTGCCGTCGGCGTTGACAACGATCGCGCGGAGCACGGATTCCGTAATGTTGGTTATACGGATGAGCTCCTGCGGGAAATCGCGGCCGCACTCGAAATTGTACTGGACGTAGATCGCCTTGGTCTCGTAGTTGATCGGATAGGCGAGCTCTCTGACTCCCCAAACGTTAACGACGACATCCTCAGCATTGGAATTGATGAGGTCGTTGAATCTGCCGATAACGGCGTTCGCGGCCTCCTCGCCTTTCGCTATGGAAAAGACGATAATGCTTTCGTACTTGGACTTAAGCATCTGGTTACCTCCTTACGGACTTTTGGCCCTCTTTCGAGGGCAAGGAGTTAGCTTGAGTATTTGCTAACTAACTTGATAGTTTTATCATATCCGCGAGCGTTTGTCAAGTATTATTTTGGATACTCAAAAACATCGAGAGCAATGCTGAGAAATGATCGATAATTTCGGCGGTTTTCCGGCGCATCGCGCGAGAAACGGGAATCAGACCCTGCCCACGCCGAAGGTATAGCCGTCCGCTTTTCCGATCTCCCCCGCGTCGAGTTCCCCGACGGCCTCCGCCATTTTGATGAACGAAACGGTCTGCTGATACATAAGATCCGGGTCGAACTTATCCATCTCGTGGTTCTCGCTTTCGACGCAGAGATAATCCGGGCTCGTGACGAGCGCGATCTCCGGGATTCCGGCGTTGAAAAGCGACTGCCCCTCGCCGAAGTGCAGGAAGTTATGTCCGCGCAGAGTCACGGTGCGGACCTTTGTCCTACCCTCGAGGCTGTCGAGATAGATCTCGTCCATCTTTTTATTGCCGGTGTAAACGACTTCGATATCGACGGGGTCCGTACAGCGGTACTCGCCGTAAAAGTCCTTCCACTCAGAGCAGCCCAGATGCTCCGGAGTAAGCCCCGCCACCGCCTTTCGGTGCCCCTCTTTACCGTCCCACATCTCCTTGTGGTCGTGCAGCCACAGCGAGGTCGCCTGATCGCCGATCGCTCCCGGAGCCTTGAATTTCGGCAGTCTGAAATGCCCGCAGACAAAGGCGAACACTATCGTGCGCCGCGGCTTATGCTCAAGGAAATAGCGCATCATCGCGAGCATTGCTATCGCTCCGTTTTCCTCAACGCAGTTCACGCCGTCCGTATGCGTATTGACGATGATAGATTCCGAATCGTTCTCGCCTTCTATGACGGCGCAGACCGTCTCGCCCTTCGCTCCCGCCTCTTTTTCGGCTTCGAGCGTAAGCGTGACCTTGTCGCCCCGATCACAGGCTTCAAGCACCTTCGCGCCGTCCGTTTCATTGACCCACAGCGCGGGGATGCCCTGATAGTCAAGGATGAAATTGAGGTACTGCCCCTCGACCATCGCGTCGCTCATCTTTTCCCAGATGCATATACACGCCTTCACGCCCATATCGCGGGCGACCTGCAGGAACGGGAATTTTACGAAGGCGGTCGCGACGGGCCCCTTGTAGTATTCCTGCACACGTAGCCCGTCGGGGACCGCGGACTTTCGGTTGAACGCGATGCCCGAATACACACTCTTGAAATCCCTGAGACGCACAACGGCGATCTTATCCTTGGCAAGGAAGAAATCCAGATGCTTACCAAGCACAGGCACGACCTCGGACGTGACGCCCTCGGGCGGAGTCTCTCCGGAATAGGGGAACGGAGAAGAAACGTGCACGGGGATGTCGCCCATGGCAGAATGGATCACGATCGACGAGCGTTTCGCCTCCCAGCGGTCGAAGTATTTGATATCGCTTTTGTATTCGAGCCCCATCGAGGCGATCTCCGTTTTGATATAGTCCACGAACCTGTTGTGTCCGGCGCTGCCGGTCGTCCTCGGACCACAGGCGTTCATAGCCTCAACTCCGGCGAGCAGGCTTTGTTCGTCAAAGGGGTAAACGGTTTTACTGTCCATCATTGAGTTTTCCTTTCGGGTATCATGCCACTTCTCTCTTATGGCGTCTATTACCTCATTGTCGGCGGGGAGCCAGTCGACGCTGTCAAGCTCGTCGAAGGAAAGCCACGCCGCGGCGTCGTGCTCCCTGAGCTCGAGCGCCCCCTTTACCACAGTCGCCGCGAAACAGTCCATATCGAGGCGGAACGAGGGATAATCGTAAACCACCGTCGCGATCTTCTCCCCGACGGCTATCTCGGTATCGAGCTCCTCGATTATTTCGCGCCGCAGGGCGTCGCGCGGAGTTTCGCCCGGCTCTATCTTGCCGCCGGGGAACTCCCAGCAGCCCGCCCATTCGCCGTGACCGCGCCGGGTCGCGAATACCCGGTCGCCGTCAAATATCACGGCGGCGGCGACACGCACCGTCTTCATCCTTCACTCCCCGTTCCCGTCATCCGTGCCATAAGCACGGGTCCGTTGTCCTTTAGCCATTTCTCGCACCTGCGGTAATCCGGAAAGACGCGCAGCACCTCGGCGTAAAACCTTTCGGAGTGGTTCATCTCCCTACGGTGGCACAGCTCATGGACGACCACGCTGTCGCGGACCTCGGGCGGGGCGAGCATCAGAAGGCAGTTGAAGTTGAGATTGCCCGCCTTTGAGCAGCTGCCCCAGCGTGAGCGCTGGTTGCGTATCGTTATCCTGCCGTAGGTCACGCCGACCAGCGGCGCGTAACGCCTGACCCTTTCGGGTATATCCTCGAGCGCGCGGTGCGCGAGCTCGCGTATCTCCTCATCTGTGAGGGGCTTCTCTCCCGCGGCTCTCTTTTTGCGGTCCTCGAGCTTGGCAAGATGACTGTCGATCCACGCCTTATGCCCCGCGACGAAGCGGTCTATCTCCGCCGCGGTCGCCGAATACGGGGCGCGGACGACCACGCCCTTTTCGTTTATCTCAAGGGCGAGCGTCTTTCTGCCGCTTCTGATTATGACGGGCTTAATATCCACAAATCGGGCCTTGCGCGCGGTTTACAGCGATTTTTCAGAGAACGAATAGACCGAAACGTTTTTGTCCGCGTCCACGGTCACGACGGAAACGACGACCTTGGCGACCTCGCCCGAGAACGACCTGCCGTACGTGAAGGTTATGGTCGCTCTGCCTTCGCCGACCGCCCTGAAGTCGAAATACTGCGCGCCGCCGACGCCGGCAAGCGCCACGCCGTTTATTTCAGCCCTGTCGTCCTGCACGTATCTGCTGTCGATCAGCTCCACGCAGTCGCCGTCGACCTCAAACGTCCAGGCGTAGCCGGTCGTGGCGTTAGCCGAGAAACAGTATTCGACGACGCCGTCTTTTACGGCGTAGCTGTCAAGCGTCGCGGTCGGCGCGGGAGCCGGTTTGACGAGCCCGAGAAACGCGAGGATGGACATGATGAACGAAATGATCTTTGCAAGAACTGACTGCATTGTTTTTCTCCTTTTTGCTTTTTATCGGTTAGTTTTTGTGTTCTGTCAGGAACGGTCGGAAAGCATCGCCTGCCCGACGCGGTCGGCAAGGCCTTCCTCATAGATGAGCCCGCACGGGAAATCACATACGCCCGCTGCGTCGTAGCCGTTTCCCTCGCCGCGGCGTCCGACGGACGAGCGGTCCTGAAGGAACAGATTGATCGCCTGAAAACGCACGCCCTGAGAGTTCAGCGTTTCCCTGATCTCAAGCAGAAGCGACGCCATGCGTTCGGCGGAAAGATCGGCGTCGTCGAGCATCACCGTGACCTCGCCGTATTTTTCGCCGATCTCCGTATAATCGAACGTCTGATCGAGCTCGACCTCGTCCGCCTGCAGGCGGGACAGCGTATTGCCCGCCGAACCGGTCTCCTCGCCGTCGCCCGTCAGCACGTCCGCGAAGCAGACGTTGGGTGCGTCCTCCTTGTAAAGCTTTTCCATCGCGGCAGTCACGACGGCGTTATACTCCCTTCTCATCCGGTCAAAGACGTTCTGCTTTCCGTCGACCCTGGTATCGTGATTGTCGTAGCGGTAGTTGCCGAACATACCGAAGTTCGTTGTAAAGGTCGAATCCGGGCTGCCGGCTTTTTCGCAGGTCACGAAATACTCGGCGTCCTCTATCCAGTAAGCCGCGCGGGAGACCTTGTATACTCCCCTGCCGAAGCGGAAATCCAGCACCGTTTCCGCGTTGCGCTCCGCCATGGCTTTCGACAGGGGATTGCCGAACAGGAAGTTGAGCGTCAGCGCGACGAGAACGGCGAATACCGTCAGCGCGGCTGCCAGGACGCGGATGCGTCTCTTCGTCTTCTTTACCGTCCGCTTTTTGTCCGCGGCGGCGTAATCCGATACTTTTAAAAGGGTCTCTTTTGTCCCGGTGTTCATTTTCTCGCTTTTCCTTTCTCCGTCTATTATCTCGCGGATATCAACGCCGTAGCTGTCGGCAAGCTCCACCAGAAGCGAAAGGTCGGGCAGATTCACGCCGGTCTCCCAGCGCGATACGGTACGCCCCGTGACGTTCAGCTTTTGGGCGAGCTGCTCCTGCGTGAGCCCGTTCTCCCTGCGCAGTTCCCTGAGGAACGCGCCGATCTTCTGCTGATCCGTACGATCATCTCCTTTCGCCTCAAGCTTAAGGATTTTTATCCGGTTTTTCCACGACGCAAAGCGAGAAAACGCCGTAAAAACGGAATAGGACACGAATTGTCCGGTCATATCGGAGACAAATCGCCCCGAAAACCCTACTTTCATATTATATCACAAACCGGCGGAAAATTCCACTATAATATAAAAGAACGTTTATCCCGTTTACCTATCTTGAAAAATCCTAAAAAGACGGGTATAATGAAATCAACGACCGTTTCGGCAAAGGGGGAACACCATGCAGATAAAGAAATACCCGACGGAATACATAGAAAACCAAAGGAAGATACAAGAGAACCGCCTCCCGGCGCGCACTCTGCTCATACCGGCTCAGAAACGCGGCGTGACGCACAAAAACTACAGCGAGTCCGACCGCGTGCGGCTGCTGTCGGGCGACTGGAAGTTCTGTTATCTCGAGGAAGATAACGCAGAGCCGTTCTATCTCCCGGATATATCCGACGCGGACTGGGACACCCTGCCCGTGCCGTCGATGTGGCAGTTTCACGGCTACGGGACCTGCTACTATTCCAACGTGAGGTACTGCTTCCCCTACGACCCGCCATATATACAGCGCAGCAACCCCGTCGGGCTCTACCGCACGTCGTTCACCGCGAATCGCTCCGCGCGTTCGGTCCTTCGGTTTTTAGGCGTGGACAACGCTTATTTCGTCTGGCTGAACGGGCAGTACGTCGGCTTTTCCAAGGGCAGCCGCATCCCCGCTGAGTTCGACGTGACGGACAAGCTGAACGACGGCGAAAATCTGCTCGCGGTCAAGGTCTACACCTTCTCGGACGCGTCTTATCTTGAAAATCAGGATATGCTCATGGCGAGCGGCATCTTCCGCGACGTCATGCTGATAAGCTCGGGCGAAAACTCGCTGTGGGACTATACCGTCATACCCGGCGAAAGCGGCTTCGATGTGAAATACGTCTGCTCGGTCTCCGGCAAAACTCCCGCCGACATACGCTTCACGCTCTGCGACCGGGACGGCAAAGAGACAGCAGCCGTGAAACAGACGCTCACCGGCTCCGGAGAGGTCTTTCTGCCTGTCGAAAACGCGGTGTACTGGAACGCGGAGGAGCCTTATCTCTACACGGTGTATATCGAGATAGAGGAAAACTGCTCGGTGACGGAAACGCACACGAAAAAGGTCGGCATCACGAAAAGCGAGATCGAGGGCTGCTACCTTATGCTCAACGGCTCGCCGATAACCCTCAAGGGCGTGAACCGTCACGAAAACAACGCGAAACGCGGCCGCGCGATAACCGCGGAGCAGATAGAAGCCGAGCTGCGCGATATAAAGGACAACAACCTCAACGCGATACGCTGCTCGCACTATACCAATCAGCCGCTGTTCTACGAGCTTTGCTCGGAATACGGCATCTACGTCATGGACGAGGCGGACTGCGAAACGCACGGAGCGGAATGCTGCGGCGACCAGGGCGCTCTCAACAAGGACGAAAGCTGGTCCGACGCGTTTTTCGACCGCAGCGCGAGGATGTACGAGATAAACAAGAACGAGACCTGCGTCAACATCCGCTCGCCCGGCAACGAGTGCGGAGCGGGCTGCAACTTTGAACGGTGCGCCGCGTGGCTGCGTACGCGCGAGGTCGCTAAACCGCTCAACAACAACCAACTCGAGGATACCGATCGGCAGTTCGCGCAGACGGGTTATATGCCGATGAAGACGCTTTACGATTCCGTGCCGGAGAAAGGTCCGCTGCTCATGCTCGAGTACGGCCACGCCATGGGCAACAGCCCAGGCGGTCTTGAGGACATCTGGGACTGGGTCTATGAGAACGAGAACTGCTGCGGAGGCTACGTCTGGGAATACAAGAGCCACGGCTTTTACGTCCCGGGCAGGGACGGCAGACCGCGCTATCTCTACGGCGGCGACTTCCCCGACCGCTATCACTGGTCGAATTTCTCGCTCGACGGCTACCACACGAGCGACGGCACGCCTAAACCGTCCTGGGGCGAGCTCAAAGAGGTCAGTGCCCCCGTACACGTCCGATGGGAGGACGGAGGCGTTTCGGTCAAAAACACCTACGATTTCAAAACGCTCGACGGCGTCATTATGCAATGGACGGTCAGCGCGGACGGCGCGCCCGTAAGAAAGGGCGAAGCCGCGATAGACGGGCTGGCGGCAAGGCGGTGGAAACGCGTAGAGCTGCCGCTCTCGACGGACGGTCTTCGCGGCATAGTGACCGCGGACTGCGTGTTCCTGCAAAACGGAAAGATCATAGCGCATAAGCAGAAGATACTCGCGGACGTCCCGCGCGAGATACCCGCGCCCCTGCCTTTCCCGCACACCGTAACGGATGACGGCGAAAGCGTCACCGTAAAGGGCGGGGATTTCACGGTCGGGATAAAGAAAGGTCTTCTCTCGTATATCGAACGCGGCGGAAAAGTCCTTCTTGACTCCCCGATGCGACTCAACTGCCACCGCGCGCCGACCGACAACGACGGAGCGATATTCGAGCCGAATCACGCCCGTGAATGGCGCGACGCGCTTGTGCACACGATGCGTTTCGGCTGCCGCGACGTGAAGGTCGGCGACTCGTCGGAATGCGTGACGGTGACGGCGGTCGGCAGGTTCCTTCCGCACAGCCATTACTGGGGATTCGACACGAAGATCGCATACAGGATCACCGCGGGCGGGGAGACGGACGTCAGCGTCGACATGGAGCCGTACGGCCGCGGACCCGACCTGCTCGGACGCGTCGGCGCGGTATTCGAGCTCGACGGCAGCTTCAACTTCTGCCGCTGGCTCGGACGCGGTCCGGGAGAGAGCTATCCCGACTGCAAGGCGAATGCGCACGTCGGCGTTTACTCGGCGAACGTCGCGGATTTGAATTTCGCCTACGACGTGCCGCAGGAAACGGGCAACCGTGAGGACTGCCGCGGCGTTACGGTATTCGGCAACCCGGGCGCGCTGACCTTTACGGGAGCGTTCTCGTTCTCGCTCCACGATTTCACACTCGACGCCCTCACCGCGGCACGGCACTGCGACGAGCTTGAAAAGAGCGAAAAAAGATACCTTTATATCGACTGCCGTCAGCGCGGTCTGGGCTCTCATTCCTGCGGACCGGAGCCCGAGGAGAAGTACGAGCTGCGCATGGGCCGTTTCGCATGGCAGTTCAGCGTAAAGGCGTCCCCCGCCGACCAAGACAAAAGGAGCTGAAAAAATGAAGAAGTACGATATCGCCGCCTACATCTGGCCGTCCTATACCGGCAAGGAACCCCGCTCCCGTCAGTTTTGGGAGCAGGGCATCGGCGAATGGCAGTCCGTCCTGAGCGCGGTAAAGCGCACGGATGACCATATTCTTCCGCGCAAGCCTCTTTGGGGGACCGTGGACGAAGCGGACCCCAAGGTAATGGAATTCCAGATAAACGAAGCTGTTCGCCACGGCGTGAACGTCTTTATCTACGACTGGTACTGGTACGATCGCCGCCCGTTTCTGGAGCAGTGCCTCGACGACGGTTTTCTCGGCGCGAAAAACAACGGGGACATGAAATTCTACCTGATGTGGGCGAATCACGACGCGGGCTACACCTGGGACAAGCGTCAGCCGGATATCGACGAAACCATCTGGTACGGCAGCCAGCCCCGGCCGGAGTTCGACCGCGTCTGCCGCCGCGTGATCGACCTTTACTTCAAACGCCCGAATTACTATAAGATCGACGGCTGCCCCGTGTTCATGATCTACGAAATGAGCAACCTCGTCCGCGGCCTCGGCGGCGTCGATACAGCGCGCGAAGCATTGGAGCATTTCCGGGAACTCACGAAAGAAGCGGGTTTCCCCGGGCTGCATCTGCAGGCTACGGTCTACGCGGAACATGCTGTCAACGTCACCGGCGTAGATTCAGCGCGCGAGGGCTCGACGAAGGACCTCGTCGCCATGCTCGGCTTTGATTCCGTCACGCACTACCAGTTCGTCCACTTCGTTGACTGCAACAGGGACTATGCCGATATACTTCCCGACGTCAAAAAGGAATGGGAGCGCATCCGGAGCGAGTACGCCGTCCCCTACTATCCGCACGTGTCCGTCGGCTGGGACAACAACCCGCGCTTCAACCACCTCACCCTG
>JAFRXS010000064.1 GCA_017443405.1 Clostridia bacterium
GATGAGGTCCGTTACGATTCCTACCGCAAGGCTTACGATTTTCTAATCAGGCGCAGAGGTCTTTCCGGTCCGCTCAAATGCAGATGCTGCTCCTGGCTGATGTACAAGGAGATGCAGAATTTCCTTCCGCCGACTTCCAACATCCTTAAATTCCAAAGGGATTTCGACATAGTCTACTCCAACGATACGGAGAAATTCGGGGACGCCTGGCGTGTCTTCGGTCATTGGGCGGACGGCGACGTCAAGGATTATCCGCAGGACACCTCTCTTCGCAAGGCGTACGCGCAGAGGCTGCTTTCGGGCAAGCCCGCCGGAAACGGCACCGGCGTGCTGATTTTCGACGGCGAGAAGCTGCTCAACAACGATTGGGATTGACCCTGACGGGTTGATGGTATTATAACTTATCGATTTTATTACGGAGGCGAAAACATATGGACAAATCAAAGATAAAGAAAGTCGTTCTTGCTTATTCGGGAGGACTTGACACATCGATCATTATCCCCTGGCTCAAGGAGAACTACAACGACTGCGAAGTAGTTGCCGTATCCGCTGACGTAGGTCAGGGCAGCGAACTTGACGGACTTGAGGAAAAAGCGAAAAAGACCGGCGCGTCGAAGCTTTATATCCTCGACCTCAAGGACGAATTCGTCAGGGATTTCATCTTCCCGACGCTCAAAGCCGGAGCCGCTTACGAAGGCTATCTTCTCGGCACGTCTTTCGCCCGTCCTCTCATAGCCGCGCGTCTTGTCGAGATCGCGAAGAAAGAGAACGCGGACGCCATCTGCCACGGCTGCACGGGCAAAGGCAACGACCAGGTCAGATTCGAGCTGACGATCAAACATTTCGCTCCCGATATGCCCATCATCGCCCCCTGGCGCGAGTGGGATATAAAGTCCCGCGACGAAGAGATCGACTACGCTGAGGCGCATTCCATCCCGCTCAAGATCACACGCGAAACCAATTACTCAAAAGACAAGAACCTCTGGCACCTGTCGCACGAAGGTCTTGACCTTGAGGATCCCGCTAACGAGCCCTTGTATGAAAAGAACGGCTTCCTTGAGATGGGAGTTTCGCCCAAGCAGGCTCCCGATAAGTCGACCCTTATTACGATACATTTCGAAAAGGGCGTACCCACCTCGCTCGACGGCAAGGAACTGTCCCCTGTCGAGATGGTCGAAGCTCTTAATAAAATAGGCGGCGAAAACGGTATCGGTCTGTTCGATGTCGTCGAAAACCGTCTTGTCGGCATGAAGTCCCGCGGAGTCTACGAGACTCCCGGCGGAACGATCCTTTACCGCGCTCACGACGTACTCGAAACTCTCTGCCTTGACCGCGACACACAGCACTACAAACAGCTCGTCGCTCAGAAATACGCCGAACTCGTCTATTTCGGTCAGTGGTACACTCCCCTGCGTGAAGCTCTTGCCGCTTTCGTCGACAAGACGCAGGAGACCGTTACCGGCGACGTCAAGCTCGAGCTTTACAAGGGAAATATCATCAACGCAGGCACGACTTCTCCCTATTCGCTCTACAGCGAGCAGGTCGCGACATTCGACGAGGATCAGGTCTACGATCAGACCGACGCGAACGGCTTTATAAATCTGTTCGGTCTCCCGATCAAAGTCCGCGCCATGCTTTTAGGGGATAAATAATGGCAGACAAGCTCTGGGGGGGAAGCTTCCATAAAAGGCTCGACCCCGCCGCCGACGACTTCAACTCCTCGATCAGAGTCGATCAAAGGATGTACCGGCAGGATATCCTCGGCAGCATAGCGCACAGTTCCATGCTCGCGTCAAAGGGAATTATCTCACAGGAAGACGCCGCCGCTATCCGCGATGGTCTTGCCGCCATCGCGGCAGAAATAGACAGCGGCGATCTTACGATAGACCCGGCTGCCGAAGATATCCACTCCTTCATCGAGACCGAGCTCACAAAACGCGTCGGCGACGCGGGCAAAAGGCTGCACACAGCCCGTTCAAGAAACGACCAGGTCGCTCTTGATACGCGTCTTTATATACGAGACCGCTGCGGCGAAACGATGAAGGAGCTCAAAGCCCTTATCGAAGTCATCTGCGACAGAGCCGAGGAGCACTGCTCATCCATTATGCCCGGTTACACTCATCTGCAGCGCGCGCAGCCCGTCACGATGGGACACTATCTGATGGCTTACGCTCAGATGTTCATAAGGGATATAGACAGAGTAAGCGACTGCCGCAGAAGACTCAACGTCTGCCCGCTCGGCAGCGCCGCTCTCGCCGGCACGGATTTTGATATCGACCGCGAAATGACGTCGGATCTCATGAAGTTCGACGGTCCCTGCGCAAACAGTATGGACGGCGTATCGGACAGGGATTTCGTAATGGAATTCAGCGCCGATCTCGCCATGATCATGACGCATCTGTCGCGTTTTTCGGAGGAGCTCATCCTCTGGAGCTCGTGGGAATTCAAATTCATAGAAATGGACGATTCGTTCTCAACCGGCTCGTCTATCATGCCGCAGAAGAAGAATCCGGATATAGCGGAACTGGTAAGGGGCAAGACCGGACGCGTTTACGGCGATCTCATTTCCATCCTGACGGTAATGAAGGGTCTCCCGCTGGCTTACAACAAGGATATGCAGGAAGACAAAGAAGGGGTTTTTGACGCGTCCGATACCGTTCTCGCCTGCCTGCGCGTTTTTGCCCCGATGCTAAAGACTATGCGTATCATACCGGAGAATATGAAGAAAGCGGCTTCCTCGGGCTTCATAAACGCTACGGACTGCGCAGATTATCTTACCGAAAAAGGCGTTCCCTTCCGCACCGCCTACCGCATCACCGGAGATATCGTCAATTACTGCACACAGAACAAAAAAACTCTTGAAGATCTGACGCTCGACGAATTCCGTTCATTCTCGGATGAATTCGACGACGGTATCTTCAAGGCGGTCGATCTGAATGCCTGCGCCGCGAAACGCATTTCTTACGGCGGAACGGCGCCGGAAAACGTTCTTGAGCAGATAGACGGCGCAAGAAAGCTGTGCGCCGGTCTGCCCGTCTGATCCTTTTCAAAATCAGTGTATCAGTAAAATCATACAGAATCGGGGGTCCGATAATGAAGAAGATGCTATCCTTTACTCTTTCGATCCTGCTCGTGTTATCCTGCGCGATCATACCCGCGAGCGCGGAGGGATTTGACAGTTTCGGCGCCTATGAACACGTATTCATCATCGGCGTCGACGGACTCGGCGCTTCGTTCGACAAGATCGACAGCCCGAACTTTGACCGTATTTTCGCCGATAACGCATACAGATACGACGCTCACACCGAAACTCTTACGGTAAGCGCGCAGAACTGGGGCTCGATCCTCACGGGCGAGAGCTTTGACGTTCACGGCTTCACAAACGATTGGTGCAAGGATAACGAACGCGATTCCGGTTACGGTCACAACACGATCTTCTACTACGCGAGAAAAGCCTTCCCCGACGCCGAGCTCGTTTCGTTCAACAACTGGAGCCCGATAAATCACGGCATCATCGAGAATGATATCAACGTCAGGAAGATCAACCGCGGTACCGACCCACTTGTCGTAGACGCCATATTACAATATATCGAAAAAGGCAACGCGCCGAAGCTCATGTTCGTCCAGCTTGACTCCGTCGATCACGCAGCGCATACATACGGGGGATACAGCGACCGGTATTACAACGCAGCAAAAAAGGCAGATATATTCCTCGGCGATATCTATGACGCAATAGAGGCGGCAGGATTCATGAAGGACAGTCTTTTCATCCTCGTAGCCGATCACGGCGAAAACGAGAACGGTCACGGCGGCACGTCAAAGGATGAAAGCTCCGCAGTACTCGCCGTTGCGGGTCATTCCGTGAACAAGACCGTGCTCAACGAAAGCGTTCAGAATCGCGACGTTTCAGCTATCGCTCTTTACGCCCTCGGCATAGACAAGCCGGAACAGTTCATTTCAAGCGTTCCCGGCGAGCTGTTCGGCGACAGCCGTGAAAAGACGGTCGACGCCAATCCAATGCCGGATACCGAAAAGGCCTTCCGCAAGTTCCTGTACTTCTTCGTTCGCATGGTCAATCTCCTTGTCGGCCTGTTCGACAAATAACACGAACGAATCAAAAACGATCCCTCCCGCGTGATAACGGGAGGGATTTTGATATGTCTAGTATTACTTCTTCGGCAGACCGCTGAGATAATCGGATTCGATGAAATCCACGCCGAGCATTAAGCAGTAAGCGACGGCTTTGGGGTCGTCCGCGGTCCAGAGGGCGACGCGCAATCCTTTACGCTGCGCCTTATGTATGACCCAGGGGAAAGTGTCGTACACAAGCAGATCGAGATCGAAGCCCCTGTCTATCGCCTCCTCGACCTCCGCTGTATATCCGCCGCCGCAGTACATCAGAGGTATATCGGGGTACTTCTCGCGGAGTTTTACGAGATTCGGCATCTGCATGGACTGTATCGAACACATATCCCAGGTATACAAACGTTCGACTGTGTCAACGACCTCCTGAAGGCTTTCCTCGGGATATTCGCCCTTGAGCTCGATGAAAGCGAACATATCATTCTCGGCGAGTATTTCGATATAACGCTCGAAAGTACAGGGATAAAGCACGGTGTCCGTAAAGTCGTTTTTCAGCGGCTTACTGGTAAGCTCAGCGTAGGTATGTTCGTTGACGTCCATCGAGGTGCCGTCTTCATAGTAGTAAGTGCTGCCGTGAACGAGCATAAGAACGCCGTCCTTGCTGATGTTCACGTCAGTCTCGCAGCCGTCGAACCCCGCCTCGGCGGCGCCGATGAACGCTTCCTCGGTGTTTTCAAGATACTGCGAGCAGAAGCCGCGATGCGCGATGAACATCGTCTTGTCTTCCTGCTTGTCGTAGATACCGAAATTCGAGAAAAGCAGCGCGAAGATGGCAATAAAGTTCGTAAGCATTGTCCATGGATTCATATTATCACCTTTCCTTTGATTTGATTATAACATCTGACCGTCTTAAAGTAAAGGACTGAATATGTCAAAGCACTTCAGAACAAAAATCCGCAAGGTCTTCAAAGATCATCGCGTTATCGGGGTCGGCCGACGGCGCGCCGCACCTGAGATACACGGGAATACAACCTGCGTTGACGGCGCACTGAACGTCGCGGAAAGAATCTCCGACCATGTATGAGTTTTCAAGATCTATATTGAATTCTTCCGCCGCGCGCAATATCATTCCCGGTTTGGGTTTACGGCATTCGCAGTCTATCTTGAGCTTCGGGTCTTCGCCGGGAAAGCCTTTGTCCGGATGATGCGGACAGAAATATATCCTGTCGAGCAGCGCGCCTTCACGGGCAAGCAGAGTCTGAAGTCTTGTATTGATGATCTCGATATCTTCGATCGAACACTCTCCTCTCGCCGGCGAAGCCTGATTCGTGATGACGATCGCAAGCCTGCCCGAGTCGTTGATCTCTTTTACCGCGCGCGCAGCTCCGGGAATGAGTTCGATATCCTCCGGGGATGTGATATACCCCTTATACACGTTGATCGTGCCGTCACGGTCAAGAAATACCGCCTTTTGTTTTCGGCGCAGGTTTTTAAGATCAGGGATACCCGCTTCGATATCCCGTTCAACGGCCTCCAGCCTTTGAGGCGTCCCCATATCCTTTACGTACTCGCTGCTGCGGTAAGCCTTGACTTTACCGCTTTGCGCGGCAGGGATAAGTATATCCCGGTCAAGGTCGTTCTTCTCGCTCTTACGGATTTCGGGTTTGAACAGCTTCGGCGAAAGGATGTAGATCCCGGACAGGCTCAGACACGGCTTATAAGGCAGGTCCTCCTCCTTGGGCGAGATCTTCTTCACATGTCCCCTGTCGTCCGCGAATACCGCAGTGCTGTCAAACGGATGGGTGTTCGGATGAGCGAGAACGGTACACAGACCGCCCGAGCGTCGATGGTACTCCATCATCTTGCGGGCGTAAAAAGAGAACACGAGGTCGCCGTTTATATAGAAAAAATCCTCGTCGGGGCAGCATTCGAATAACGCGCCTGCGGTACCGAGGGGAACTTTCTCGCGATAATAACCGATCCTGACGCCGAACCCGGAACCGTCCTTGAAATACGATTCGATCTTATCTGCCAAATATCCGGTCGTAACAGTGATATCATCGACACCTTCGTCGCGAAGAGCCTCGATCGTTCTTTGGAGAACGGGTTTGCCGCATATCGGAAACATCGGCTTTGGTATATCGCTTCTGACGCCGCTGACTCTTGTTCCGCGACCGCCCGCGGAGATCACCGCTTTCAAATAATCACCTCCGAATGATATTGACAAAACCGTTTTCCCGTAACATAATAATGGATATCCAAACAACGGGAGACGGAATAATGAGTTCTATTGCCGAAGCATCAAATAATTACCGTTTTGTGGTCTACAATCTGAATGACGCCATGCGCCTATCTGAAAGTCAGACGACTTTCGATATCGACCGCGCGCTGCTTATTGACGACTACGATGAAAAGCAGATTTTTCTTATAACCCTCAGGGGAA
Organism: Clostridia bacterium; assembly: GCA_017443405.1. GTDB lineage: Bacteria > Bacillota > Clostridia > Oscillospirales > Acutalibacteraceae > RGIG2893. Next base: position 6,527 of record JAFRXS010000064.1, read on the forward strand.
CGAACCGATCTATGGACAAAAACGATCCGCTGGGCATTCCGACAGTCATTAAAGCGTTTTTCGCGAAATCGAATATTTATTATGAGAGCGTAAAAGAGCGGATATTCTCCGAAATACCGCAAGGCGCTTCGATCGTAATGATCGGTCACAGCCTGGGCGGGATGATCGCACAGCAGATAGCAGCCGACAGAACCGTAAAGAAAAACTATAAACTCCTGAACGTTCTTGCGATAGGTTCGCCTTACGTCCCGATAAACGGCAGAGAATGCCCTCTTCACAGGTTTGCCGATAAGGCGGACGTCATCCCGTGGCTGGGCTTCTCCGTAAAGGCAAATCTGCGTACCGCAAAACCGGCCTTCGCATACAACGGATACATAGGCAAACCGGTACTCGCGCATACCGAATCGTACAGGGACCGCTCTTATTGGATGAGATTCGACGCGATGGGCGAACCCTTCGGGAGAAGCAGGATCGCTCTGGTCTGACAGACAATTCCCCTTAATACCTTAAGCGCAGGCGTTAACGAAACAGCCTGTGCTTATTTTCGTAATAACGAACGGATCTTTTGCAGTAAAAAGCCGGACGGGATAGGATCGCGCCCGGTGAAAACGGTTTTTATTCCGGTAAAGACTGCCGTCAACTGTCGGCCCTATAGCCGAGGTCACTGATGACGCGGGCGTTGTTGCGCCAATCGTCCTTGACCTTGACCCAGCATCGGAGATTGACTTTGCAATCGATAAACCTTTCGATGTCGATACGGGCGGAGGTCGATATCTTTTTCAGCATTGAGCCCTTATTGCCGATTATGATGCCCTTATGGCTCTGCTTCTCGCAAAAGACCGTAGCCTCGATATCGACGATACCGTCGTCACGTTCATGGAAAATGTCTATGGAAACAGCGGTGCCGTGCGGGACCTCGCGGTCGAGATACAGCAGCAGCTTTTCCCTGATGATCTCGCCGCAGATGACTTTTTCGGGCTGATCTGTCAGCGTATCGTCCGGGAACATATGCTCGCCGGGTATGCCGAGCGCTTCAAGCTCGGCACGCAGGATCTCGATGCCGTCTCCCGTTTTTGCGGATACGGGAACGACGGATCTAAAATCGCATATACCGCTGAATGCTGCTATTTCGGGTATAAGACGCTTCTTGTCACTGAGAAGATCGATCTTATTGAGTGCCATAACGACAGGCTGTCCGTTGGCGATTATAAGCGACAGCAGCTCTCGTTCGGACTGCGTGATCTCCGCTCCGGGCTGAGTCACGAAAAGAACGGCGTCGACGTCGCCGATGCTTTTTTTTGCGCTGTCGGTCATGAGAACGTCCAGCTTGTTGCGGGGTTTATGATAACCGGGGGTATCAATGAATACAAGCTGAACGCTGCTGACGCCTTCCGGAGTCTCAACGTCGCGGGTGACAACGCCGAGTATCCTGTTTCTGGTAGTCTGAGGCTTTGGAGACACGATGGCGATCTTTTCTCCGAGCAGGCGGTTCATGACAGAAGATTTGCCGACATTCGGTCTGCCGACAATGGCTATGAACGCAGAAGAGGAATGCTTACTTGTTGTCATCGTTCATATAATAGCTTGATCCCACGGCAAGACCGAGCTGCGCGAGTACCTTTTCTTCCTTTTCGCGCATACGCACGGCCTGAAGACCTCCGTTGACGTGATCGTAACCGAGAAGATGAAGCATCGAATGAGCGGTCAAAAACGCCATCTCGCGCTGGAAACTGTGACCGTATTCCCTTGCCTGAGCTTCGGCGTGCTGAACGGATATGACTATATCGCCGAGCATCTGAAGCCCCGTCTCCGGATCAACGTCATAAACTCCGTTTTCACCGAGCGGGAAAGAAAGAACGTCGGTCGATCTGTCGATATTGCGGAACTTGAGGTTGAGCCTATGTATCTCCTCATCATTGACGAAACGGATATTGACCTCTGCCGAGCCCTTGAATTCCTCCGACACAAGTACGGCGTGGCAACATCTCCTGAGAAGCATTTTTATACCGGTAGGTATTTTAACGTCCTTTTGCGCGTCGGTGATTATTACTTTTATCTTATCCGGCATTTAGGAGTCCCCCTTCTGTTCCTGATGAGCGGATTTTTCGTATGCTTTGACTATGTCCTGAACGAGTTTATGGCGAACTACGTCTTTCTCGCTGAACATGATCGTCGATATACCGTCAATGTTTTTCAGTATCCTGAGCACCTGCTTGAGTCCGGATTTTTTTCCTTCGGGCAGGTCTATCTGAGTAACGTCGCCGGTAATGACCATTTTCGACCCGAAGCCCAGACGCGTGAGGAACATCTTCATCTGTTCCCGCGTAGTGTTCTGAGCTTCGTCGAGAATAATGAAACTGTCGTCGAGAGTCCTGCCTCGCATATAGGCGAGCGGAGCGACCTCGATAATTCCTCTTTCCTGAGCCGCGCGGCACGCCTCCGCTCCGAGGATATCGAACATCGCGTCGTTGAGAGGACGAAGATACGGATCGACCTTGCTCTGCAGGTCGCCGGGCAAAAATCCGAGCTTCTCGCCTGCCTCGACCGCGGGACGCGTCAGAATGATTCGGTTGACTTGTTTTGCTCTGTACGCGTTTACGGCCATAGCGACTGCAAGATAAGTCTTGCCCGTTCCGGCGGGACCTACGCCGAAAGTGATCGTATTGTTCCTTATCGCTTCGATATACTTTTTCTGACCGAGAGTTTTAGGCTTGATGACTTTGCCGGACGCCGTGATCGTCACGCTGCCGCTGAGCATCGTTTCGATCTCGCGCTCCCTACCGTCACTCACCAGAGACATGACGTAGCCGACGCTTTGAGCGTTCACGGGCTCGCCCTTATCTATCATGGCAATAAGACCTTCTATGGCGCGCACGGCGAGTCCGACATTCTCGTCGTCACCGGTCACCTTTATCTCTCCGCCGCGGTTCACTATAGAAACGCCGTAGCGTTTTTCAAGCAGCAATATGTTTTCGTCGAACTCTCCGAACAGGCTGACAGCCTGATCCATACGGTCGACAGTCAAAGAACGTTCAGCCATAATCCCCCGGCAATAAAGCATTAGAGCGCAAAATCAGACGAATACCGCCTTTAATGCGCCTTTTAACTGTTGTATGATACCACTTTTAAAGATAAAAATCAATAGAAATTGCAGAATATTTTAGTAAAGTATGCTAAAATTCTAAAGATTACCGTGCAAAAGCTGACATCCATGATAATTTTTCAATCCACAAAAACAACATCATGACCGGGGATATAAAATTGTTTTAATCATCATCCATCTTGACATAAACGGGGCGATAATGTATAATTGCGCTAAATATTTAAATATTATGAGGTAGTATTTTTTGTCTGCAAAATATAATAGTATACTGAACGCGCCCTTCGGCGCAAAGATACGTCGCCCGCAGAAAAACGGCGGCGACGGTTTTGATGACTCTGTCAGAGTCGCCTTCCTCGGAGGTCTGAACGAGGTCGGCAAAAATATGACGGTTTTCGAATACTGCGGTGATATGATCATAGTAGACTGCGGTCTCTCCTTTCCCGACTCCGACCTTCTCGGCGTCGATCTGGTAATTCCCGATTTTACTTACGTCGAACGCTACAAAGACAAGGTTAAAGGCATCGTCATCACACACGGACACGAGGATCATATAGGCGGCCTTCCCTATCTGCTCGACGTCGTCGACGCGCCGATCTACGCTACGGGTCTTACTATAGGCCTCATAGAAGGTAAACTCGAGGAGCACGGTAACCTAAACAGGGCAAAGCTCAACATTATAGTCCCCGGCGAAGAGATCGATCTCGGAAAATTCACCGTCGAGGGCATCCATGTCAATCACTCGATACCCGACTCCCTTGCTCTTGCCATCAGGTGCGACGGCGGGACTGTCGTCCATACCGGCGACTTCAAGATAGACACAACTCCTATCGACGGGAGCATGATCGATCTGGCAAGGTTTGCTACTCTCGGAGCGGAAGGCGTGCTTTGCCTTATGTCCGACTCGACAAACGCAGAACGCCCCGGTTATACCGAAAGCGAACGGAGAGTCGGAGAATCGATCGAAAGGCTTTTCCCTAAAGCTGAAAACAAGAGGATCATTGTCGCGACATTCTCGTCGAATATCCACCGCGTACAGCAGATAATCAACCTGTCCGTCGCCGCGGGACGCAAGGTCGCGCTCTCCGGCAGGAGTCTTGAGAACGTCGTCAACAAGGCGTACGACCTCGGTTATATGGACATTCCCGAAAACGCTGTCATCTCGATAGACGATATCAGAAGTTACTCCGACGGCGAGATAACCATCATAACCACGGGCAGCCAGGGCGAACCGATGTCCGCCCTCAAGAGGATGTCGACCGGCGAGCATAAGCACGTTCATATAACGCCGAACGATTTCATCATCATCTCAGCCAATCCGATCCCCGGCAACGAGCTTACCGTCGGCAAGGTCATTGACGATCTGATGAAGCTCGGAGCAGAAGTCATCTACAACCAGATGTACGAGGTCCACGTTTCCGGTCATGCCAGGCAGGAAGAGCTCAAGATGATAATGAGCCTTGTAAAACCCAGGTATTTCATTCCCGTACACGGCGAACAGAAGCATTTAAGGAGCCATGCAGCCATTGCCGAATCGATCGGCATTCCCTCAAAGAACATCATTATCGCCGACAACGGGACCTGCGTATCCATGCGGCAAAACTCCGTCAAGGTCGACAGCAGCATCACCGCCGGCAGAGTATTCATTGACGGTTACGGCGTCGGCGACGTCGGCAATATGGTCCTCAGGGATCGCAAGCGTCTTTCGCAGGACGGTCTGTTCGCGGTCGGCATCGTCATCGACAAGGCCTCCGGCGAGCTCGCCTGCCCCGTCCAGATAGATTCAAGAGGCTTCATCTACGTCAAGGAAGCGGACGAGCTTTACGGCAAAGCAAAAGAGCTTGTGACCGATACGCTCGAGGCGCGGCTTTCCGGCAGATATGACGATATGGCGCTGCGTTCAGCCATCAAGGACGCTCTTTCGAGGTTCCTTTACGAAAGGACGAAACGCAGTCCCATGATAGTTTCAATAATCAATTACATATAGGTGAGTAAAATGGAAGTTATCTTAACTCAGGACGTCAAATCTTTAGGAAAAAAGGGACAGAAGGTCAAAGTGAGCGACGGTTATGCCCGCAACTTCCTTATCCCGAAGGGGCTTGCCTCGCAGGTCACCGCCTCCGCTCTCAACGAACTCAAGAACCGTGAGCAGGCCGAGAAATACCGCATCGAGCAGGAGCTTAAAAAAGCGAAGGAGAACGGCGAAACGCTTTCCGGCAAGACTGTCAAGGTAAAAGCGAACGCCGGAGCGAACGGCAAGCTTTTCGGCTCCGTTACGGCTAAGGACGTCGCCGCCTCGATCTCCGAGCAGTTCGGCATAGATATCGACAAGCGCAGGATAACGCTTGCGGACGACATCAAGAACTGCGGCACTTATGAGTGCGAGATCAAACTTCACGCGCAGGTAACCGTCAACGTTTATCTGGTGGTGGGTTCCTGATGCCCGAGGACAGCTCTTCACTCGCTCTGCCGGCGCTCAGCTCAAGGGTCCCGTATTCCCTTGAAGCCGAACAGGCAGTGCTCGGCTCGATACTCAAGGACCCGTCCTGTCTTCAGAGGGTCGTGCTCAAGGTAAAGCCCGAGTACTTCCACATGCCCGAGCATCGCGAGATATACACGCACATCCAGCTGCTGGATCAGCTCCACAGCGGGAGATTCGACGCGCTGCTCGTTCTTGATTCGCTGAAAAAGCACAATATATACAGCGACAGCGAAGGAAGGTCATACCTTGTTCGACTTGCTGAGGCGGTGCCTTCGGTTGAAAACGTAGAGTATTACTGTGACATCCTCAAAGAGAAGTATTACCTTCGCGAGATCATCAACGTCGCGCAGCTCTTGCTCAGCGACGCTTCGTCGGAAACCGAGAAGGCGGAACAGCTTATCGAAAGAGCGCAGCAGCAGCTCTACGATATCAGCCGCGGTCAGACAGTCTCCGGTCCCGTTAAGCTGATGGATCTGTTCGGCGGTCTTTATGAACGATTTCGGCAGCTGACCTCAGAAAACCGAGAGCAATACCTCGGTCTGTCGACCGGATTTGCCGATCTCGACCGTGTGACGACAGGACTAAACAAATCGGACCTTATCCTCATCGGCGCCCGCCCTGCGATGGGCAAAACGAGCTTCGCTCTGAATATCGCGCGAAACGCTGCTGTCGCCGGCAATCACAAGGTCGTAGTTTTCTCTCTCGAAATGAGCTGCGAACAGCTCGCTCAGAGGCTGCTTGCCTGCGAAGCGAGGATCGACAGCACAAAGCTCCGTACCGGCGATCTTTCACCCGATGAATGGAACAGGCTTACGGGAGCGGCAGTATTCCTCAGCAACTACGAGATATACCTTGACGATTCTTCCAACATCACCGTTCCGGAGATGAAAGCGAGGATAAGAAGGCTGAAAGACGTTGACTGCGTAGTCATAGACTATCTGCAGCTCATGACCAGCCCGCAGAAGACCGAAAACAGAGTACAGGAGGTCTCGCAGATAACGAGAAGCCTGAAGCTTATGGCGAAGGACCTCGATATCCCGATCGTCACCTGCGCCCAGCTCGCCCGAGGAACGGAAGCAAGAGGCAAATCGCACAAGCCGCAGCTTTCGGACCTCAGGGAGTCCGGCTCGATCGAACAGGACGCGGATATAGTCATGATGCTCTACCGTGAGGACTACTACAATAACGACGATAAAAACCCGGACGTTGACCAGAGCTCCGCTCAGATTTCAGTCAACACCGCTCAGGTCATCGTCGCGAAGAACCGTCACGGTCCTACCGAAACGGTCTACCTCAACTGGCAGCCGGAGTTCACCCTTTTCTCGACTCAGGAGAGGCATATCGAAGAACAGTAATGACGATAGAAATCAATGATCCCGTGATCGCCGCGGCGCGTAAGACCATGGACGAATACCGGATGCTCGACGGAGTAAAAGGCGTTCTGGTCGCGGTTTCCGGCGGGTCCGACTCGATGTGTCTGCTTCATGTCATGCGTGTCCTTCTGAAAGATACAGGTACAACGCTCGGCGCGGTGCATATTAACCATATGATCCGCGGAAAAGCCGCTGACAGCGACGAGGAGTTCGTAAAAAAAACCTGCCTGGAACTCGGTATCCCCTGCTCATGCTGCCGCCGCGACGTTCCGGCCGTTTCCGCGCAGACTGGCGAAAGCGAAGAGGAATGCGGCAGAAGGCTCAGGTATGAGATTTTTTCTTCCGCGCCGCAGGACCACGTCGTAGCAGTCGCTCACAACATGAACGACAGCGCCGAAACGGTCCTTTTCAATCTCGCCCGAGGGACGGGCATGAAAGGTCTGGGCGGCATCCCGCCGATGCGCGACAGGATCATAAGGCCGCTTATCGACGTCTGCAAGGATGATATACTTTCCTTTTGCGAGCGTTACGGGATAGGTTACGTCACCGATGCGACCAACGGAGATACGGATATCAGCCGCAACAGGATAAGGCACGCCGTCATCCCTCAGCTAACGAGGATAAACCCCGCCGCTGTAGAAAATATCGCAAGATGCGGCAGACTTGTCAGAAACGAAAACGGACTGCTCGAGGACCTGGCGAGAGAGCTATTAGACACAGCCTCCGTATCCGGCAAGCTCATGACCGACGCGTTGCAGCGTGCGCATCCGGTCCTCAGAAGTAAAGCCGTAAGACTTTATCTTAACGACAACGGCGTACGCAGCGCGGAATACAGGCACATAGATTTCATCAGCGATAATACCGGCAAAGATTTTTCGATTACGCTTCCCGGCGGCAGGATATTGAACGGAAACAAAGATCTGATTTCATTCGTCGATTCGGATCCGATACCCTGCGCGCCGCGAGATACGGTCATAGATACACTTCCGTTTGAGACCTGTTTTCTTTCTTATAAGATCACGGTTTCCGCACTTGATTCTCTCCCGCGGGGGGAAGCGAACGGTATGACGGAGTATTACGCGGATCTTGACAAAACGGATTTTCCGTTATCACTTACCGGGCGCCGCGAAGGCGACTCTCTCAAAACAAGCGCAAGATCGCACACGAAATCCTTCAAAAAGCTTTGCGGCGAAAGGAAGATAGGCGCACGTAAGCGCTACGGGCTCCCGGTTATTCGCAACGGCGACGGCGTTCCGATAGTCATACATCCTTTCGGAACAGATTTAAGATTCAGAGCAGACGCAACCAGCAAAAATATATTACGCATATCTATAGGAGGCTGTAAAGATGAGCAGGCTTGAAGACAATGTTGACCGCATCCTATACTCCGAACAGCAGATCCAGGACAGGATAAAAGAACTCGGCGCGCAGATAAGCGCCGATTACGAAGGCAAAAAACCGCTTCTGGTAAGCGTACTGAAAGGTTCGGTCGTATTTATGGCCGACCTCATGAGAAGCATCACCATCCCCTGCTCGATCGACTTCATGGCAATCACGAGCTATCCCGGAGAGACGACTGTCGCGCTGCACGAGCCGAAACTCCTCAAGGACCTTGACGGCTCCATCAGCGGAATGGACGTCATTATAGTAGAGGACATCTTTGACTCCGGCAAAACGCTACAGAAGCTCTGCGAAATGCTTCTCAAACCGAGAAATCCGGCGAGCCTTAGGATATGCACACTTCTCGACAAACCGGACAGACGCGCGAAAGGCGTCACGATAAAACCCGATTACGTAGGTTTTTCCAATATCCCCAACGAATTTATTATAGGCTACGGGCTTGACTACAACCAGCTTTACAGAAATCTTCCTTATATAGGTATACTCAAGGATTCCGCAAAGTAAGTCGTCACCCCCCCTGGAGGCTCCGATGAACAGTAAACGCATAACTCAAATCCTTCCTTATCTGATAATCCCGATCGCGGCCATACTGATAATAGGCTTCTTTTCGGACAGAACGAAAACGACTAAGACTTCACTGAAGTATTATCAGGTCATAAGCCTTTTCAATAACGACGAGATCAAGGAATGTTCTCTTAATTTTTCAAGCGGCGTACTGACCTATAAGACAGTCGCCGAGCCCGATAAGTCTCAGACTTATACGGTGCCGAGCGTCGATCTTTTCCTGAGCGACACGCACAGCGCGATAGTTCAGCACAATATCGACAACCCCGACGATCCGATCATATTCGACTATAAGGCGGGCAGCAGCAATTCTTGGTGGATGACGCTTCTGCCGAGTCTGATTTTCTCCATGCTGCTTTTCGGCGCGATGTTCTGGATGATGCGCCGTATGAACGAATCCATAGCGGGCGAAAACAACCGCGCGATGAGCTTCGGCAAGGCGCACGTCAAAGACAGCCGGAACGACAAGAAGAAGACCACCTTTGACGACGTTGCCGGCGCCGACGAGGAAAAAGAAGAGCTTCAGGAGATCGTCGAATACCTCAAGAACCCGCAGGCATTCAGCGATATAGGCGCAAGGATACCCAAGGGCGTTCTTTTAGTAGGCCCTCCCGGAACAGGCAAAACGCTCCTTGCTCGCGCCGTTGCGGGCGAGGCGGACGTTCCTTTCTTCTCAATATCCGGTTCGGACTTTGTAGAAATGTACGTTGGCGTAGGCGCGTCAAGGGTACGCGATCTTTTCAATAAAGCGAAAAAGGAATCCCCCGCCATCATCTTCATTGACGAGATCGACGCGGTCGGCAGACACAGAGGCGCAGGCATGGGCGGCGGTCACGACGAACGCGAACAGACGCTCAACCAGCTTCTCGTCGAAATGGACGGTTTCGGTCAGAACGACGACGTCATCGTCATAGCGGCGACCAACCGCCCCGACATACTCGACCCCGCTCTGCTTCGTCCCGGCAGGTTCGACAGGCAGGTCACCGTATCCGCTCCCGACCTTGACGGAAGAGAAGCCATACTCAAAGTACACGCGAAAGGCAAATCGATAGCTCCCGACGTCAAACTCCGCGAGATCGCGAAGGATACGGTCGGATTCACCGGCGCGGACCTCGAGAACCTGCTTAACGAAGCTGCTCTTCTCGCGGCAAGACGCAAGAAGAAAGCCATCACTATGCCCGATATCGAAGAAGCGACTATGAAGGTCATCATAGGCACCGAAAAGAAGTCGCACAAACAGACGATGGAGGACAAGAAGATCACGGCTAACCACGAAGCGGGTCACGCCGTAGCGACCTACTTCCTGCCCTCTCAGGATCCGGTCACCCAGGTCTCCATCATCCCCAGAGGACTTGCCGGAGGCTTCACCCTCAGCCGTCCCGAGAAGGACACGCTTTATATGTCCAAGGGCAGGATGCTCGACTCGATAGTCGTTCTCCTCGGCGGACGCGTAGCCGAAGCGCTCACTATCGGCGACATATGCACCGGAGCGTCAAACGATATAGAACGCGCAACCGAGATCGCCCGCGATATGGTCACCAAATACGGAATGAGCGACAAACTCGGCCCGATCAATTACAGCGGTGAAAACCATGAAGTGTTCCTCGGCAGGGATTACGGAAACGTAAAGAATTATTCGGAGAATATCGCCGCAATCATCGACGACGAGGTCGAAACGATAATCAACGACGCTTACCGCAGGACTGAAGCCATACTCAAGGAGCATATCGATCTGCTCAATAAGCTTGCCGATTACCTCATAGAACATGAAAAGATAGACGGCGAGAAATTCACGAAGCTCATGCAGGGGATCGACCCCGACGGCGGCGACGAGCCGTCCCCCGCTCTGCAGCCTCAGGAGGCATGAAAAATGGGATGCACTACCGTCTTAGTAGGTAAAAAAGCGAGCTACGACGGCTCGACCATGATCGCAAGAAACGACGACAGCGGCGGACCGACCGGTTTTTGTCCAAAAAGACTCGCGGTCATCCGGCCTGAAGATCAGCCGAAGGTCTACAGATCAAATATATCCGAATGCGTCATCCCCCTGCCTGCGGACCCGATGAGGTACACGGCCGTACCTAACGTCCTTAACAACAAGGGCATCTGGGGCTCGGCAGGCGTCAATTCTGCGAACGTCGCGATGACCGCGACCGAAACGCTTTCGACGAATCCCCGAGTCCTCGGCGCCGATCCGCTTCTTATCACAAGAACGCCTTTAAGGGGCGACACTCCGTCCAACAGTGAAATGTTCATACCGGAGGACGGCCCCAGACCCTCCGTGCCCGAACACGTCAAGTACGGCGGCATCGGAGAAGAAGACATCGTAGTTATCGTTCTTCCGTACATCCGTTCCGCAAGAGATGGCGTTATTCGTCTTGCTTCACTTCTCGAGGAATACGGCACTTACGAAAACAACGGCATAGCTTTTCAGGACCGGGACGAGATCTGGTGGATGGCGACGATCGGCGGTCATCACTGGATCGCGAGAAGACTCCCGGACGACTGTTACGCCGTCATCCCGAATCAGCTATGGATGGACCGCTTCGACCTCGACGACGCTCTCTCCGAACAGCGTGAATTCATGTGCTCGAGCGACATGAGAGAGTTCATCTCCGGCAATCATCTCAGTCTGACCGAAGTTTTCAATCCGCGCGTGTCTCTCGGCAGCTGCGACGACGGCGACAGGATCTACAACACCCCGAGAGCGTGGTCCGGCACGCGCATCCTCGGCGGACTTGACAAGGAATACCCGCCCGAGAGCTTTGAGATACCGTGGTGCCTCAAACCCGACCGTCTTATTACCGTCGAGGACGTGAAATACGTTCTGTCCGATCATTTTCAGAATACCGGCTTCGATCCGTATTCCGGTAAGCCCGAAAGCAGGAAATACCGTCCCATCGGCATCTCGAGGACTAATTTCGTTTCAATAACCCAGATCAGACCTTACGTTCCCGATCATCTCAGCGCGATAGAATGGCTCGCATACTGCAGCAACGTATTCAACGTCTGCTGCCCGTTCTATACCGACACCGACGTGGAACCGGAATATATCTCCGAAACAGCCGAACGCGTTTCGACCGAAAGCTTCTATTGGGCGAGCGCTCTCATCGGCGCGCTTGCCGACTCTCATTTCTACATATGCATTCAGCATATAGAGCGGTATCAGGAGTCGGTCGCAGGCAGAGCCCACGCCATTATCAACAGGTACGACGCCGCCGCGGCTAATGGAGAAAACATCGTCATCTCAGACGCGAACGACGAGATAGCCCGTATGGTCAAGGAAGAAACGGACAATGCTTTGCGCAACGTACTCGGCACTGCGACCCTCGATATGAAGAACGCGTTCAAGCGCGCCGACACCTGATGATCAAGGTTTCTCCGATGACCTGGGCTTCGGTCCCATTGGTGGCCGAGCTCGAAAACAGTATCTTTACTCTTCCGTGGAGTGAAGATACTCTTTATGATGAGCTCGACAATCCCACCGCGCGTTTTTTGGTAGCGGCGGAGGACGGAAACGTCCTGGGCTATATCGGAGCTAACAACATCTGCGGCGAATGGTATATAGACAATATAGCCGTTCGCGAGGACGCCCGGCGCAGAGGCGTCGGTTCAATGCTGATGAGCAGTCTTATTGAAAAAGCGAGAAACGAGAACGCGCTTTTTCTGACGCTCGAAGTAAGGCCGAGCAATACTCCCGCCATAAGACTTTACGAAAAGTTCGGTTTTACCGTTCGCGGCAAACGAAAGGGCTTCTATTCCAAGCCAAAGGAAGACGCCTTTATCATGACGGTCGATTTACAGGATGAAGAATAAGACGCGGTTTATAAGAACACTATCAGTCGCTCTCTGCGCGGCGTTGTTTTTCCTGTGTCCGGGGCTTTCTTATTCACAAGTACAGGGAGAGACAGCAGACGATATCCCCTATCCCGAGCTGCAGATAACGGATGAAGCCGGGCACGTCCTTGAGCTTGAGATCGTAAGATTCGGCAACTGCAAGGAACGCGGCTCAGCCTATTACAGGTGCAATATCTGCGCGATCCATCAGACAGTCGAGCTGCCGGTCGATCCCGACTGTCATCTTTATATCACGCAGAGGACCGTAGGCTTCGTAGCTCCGACCTGCGGCAAAAACGGATACACCGGCGATTCCGTCTGTACCAACTGCGGAAAGACGTCAAAAGTCGGAAAGACGATACCCGCCACCGGCAAACATTCTTGGGGAGAGTACGCAGTAACAAAGGAAGCCGACTGTGTCAACGCAGGTGAAAAAACAAGAGTCTGCGGCACTTGCGGCGCGACGGATACAGTTTCTACAGGAATAGATCCGAACAATCACACACCGTATGAAACATATCTTACCGGCGCTTTGACCCCCGATTGCGCAAATAGCGGCTACTCCGGCGATACCGTCTGCAGGGGCTGCGGAAATACGGTTACTAAAGGAAAAACGCTGCCGAAAACAAACGGACACGTCTGGGACGACGGAACTGTAACAAAAACCCCCGATTGCACCGATACGGGCGTAAAAACTTTCGTTTGCGGAGTTTGCGGCAATAAAAAGACGGAAATAATCGATAAAGACGAAAACAAGCACCCTAACTCATATATAAAGACCGTCGGAGCTATCCCCGCCAAATGCGAAACCGACGGATACACCGGTGATAAGGTCTGCAGCAAGTGCGGAAAAGTCCTTGAAAAAGGGGCAGTCCTGACAAAAACAGATCATTCCTGGGACGTATGGAAAGACGCGGGCGACGGACTCAATCATAAGAAGACCTGCCTGAACGACAGATCCCACATTCAGATAGAAGCGCACGCTTACGATGAAGGCACTGTCAAAACCTCATCTACCTGCGCTGCTGAAGGGAAAATGACGTATACCTGCACGGTATGCGGAGCCGCCAAAAACGCGGTTTTAGCGATCGATCCCGGCAATCATTCCACTTACGGCACACGGACCGTCGGCGCGCTTGCCGCGAATTGCGGAAGCGACGGATATACCGGAGATATTTACTGTAAGGGCTGCGGTGAACTCGTCAATAAAGGATCGACAATACCCGCGACCGGGCGTCACAGCTTCAGTGAATGGAAACCGGTCGGCAATGACGGCACTTTGATGCGTGTTTGCTCCGTCTGCGGTCTCACTCAAACAAAAACGCACGATCAGACCGATCCTCCGCCCCAAACACCTCCGGCCGACGGACACCGATGGGACGGCGGAACGGTAACAAAACACGCTACGTGCAATCAGACAGGACTCAAAGTATATAAATGTCTTGACTGCGGCGCAGAAAAGACCGAGATCACGCCTTATGACGCCGCGAACCACGCCGGACATACCGTAAAGATAAGAAACGCCGCCCCGGCGACCTGCGAGGCGGAGGGTTATACCGGAGACAGTTATTGCTCGGGCTGCGGAGCGACTCTTCTTCCCGGTCAGAGCATTCCCGCGACCGGTCATTCCTACGGCCGGTGGAAAGACTGCGAAGACGGTCTTACACACAAAAGGATATGCTCAAACGACCGCGGTCACCGCGAAACTGCGTTCCATCGATGGAACGCCGGAGAGATCACAAAGATACCGACCTGCACCGCGCAAGGCAGGATCAAATACACCTGCGCCGACTGCCCCGCGACCAGGACCGAATACCTTCCGGTAGACCCCGTTAATCACGGCTCTAATGAGATACGATACAAAAACTCCGTAGCGGCGACTTGCGGAAGCGACGGTTACTCGGGCGACGTATACTGCTTCGGGTGCAAGCAGAAGATATCCGACGGCAGGATCATCCCGGCAACAGGCGATCATATCTGGACCGATACGGACGGTTCGACACGTATCTGCGCAAGCTGCGGAAAAACGGAAAACAAGCCCGAACCGACTGTAACGTCCCCCGGTAAACCACCTACGGAAACCACAGACCCCGCGCCATCATCCCTAACCGAACCGTCGAAAACCGCGACTTATCTTATCGGAGATTTCGATCGAAACGGGATCATCGACGCTTCCGACGCGAGAAACGCTTTGCGCGCGGCTGCTAAGCTCGACGCCTTAACGGACCTGCAGCTGCGCATACTCGACATCAACGAGGACGGCTACGTTACCGCCGAGGACGCGAGGATGCTGCTTCGCATATCGGCAAAGCTCGACCCCGCGCCCCAAAAGACAATTACTGTTACACTATAAAACAGGAGCAAAAAATCATGAGCACACTAAAGAAAATAGTAATACCGGCTGTCATCGTCATACTGACCGCCGCAATAGTCGTCCTGACGGTTTCAGTCGTTAAGCTCAGCCGCAAGATCGACAGTCAGACTGCGCCCGCATCGAACACAACGGTTTCGACCCCCGCAGACGACGCGACCGATCCATCTGCCGATCCCGGCAAGGTTGACGCGTCAACGGAACCTTCTTCCGGCGTCACAGCGCTCAAATGCTCGATGAGCAAAGGCGCGATGAACATCACCTACGGCTCGGAGTTTTCTGTACGTGACGCTAAGGGCTCCGACGTTTCAGGCAAGATTGTCGGCGACACTTACGTAGTCGAAGGCAGCAAGGTCTCGGAAAACGCCGTCACGGTAACCGTTCCGTCGGGGCTGGTCCTGACCTCGCTTACGCTTGAAGTATCGGGCGGCGCGCTTGAATCCTCGGGTCTTGTTTGCGAAGAGCTTCACACAAATTGCACCGCCGGCGCTCTGCATTTCAACGGCACCGTCAACGGCGACTGCGATTTTCAGCAGTCCGCAGGCAAAACGATAATCAACCTGAACGCGAAAGAGTCCGACTTCAATTATACCATCTCTTATTCGATGGGGCATATCAACTACGCCGGACATCAGTATCTCGGACTCAACGGCTCGGACACGGGCGACAACGGCGCGGCTAAAAACATCAACGCAAACTGCTCAATGGGCAGCATGTCGATATTCTTCAACTGACACGCAAAAACGATACACAAAAGAGGCTGCGGTAAAATGCAGCCTCTTATATTATTTTTTTCAGACGGTTATAAACTCACGAATATTCTGAAACGTCTTATCGCCTATGCCCGAGACCTTGAGGATATCGTCTATCTTCTCGAACGGACCGTTGTTCTCACGGTATTCTATTATCGCCTGCGCCTTCTTCTCGCCGATACCGTTTAGAAGCATGAGCTGTTCTGCAGTCGCTGTGTTGATGTTGATTGGGAACTGCGGTTCGGTCACGGTTGCCGCGGGAGGATAAGTAGCGGGCGGCGCGGTCACCGGAGGCGCGGTAACGGGCGGCGGGACGATAGCAACGGTTGTCGGCGCGTCGGGCACGGTTATGGGCTCGGTAGGCGCGTCCGTAACTATCTGAAGCGGATTGTCGTAAACGGTCTCCGAGACCGGCGCTGTTAGCCCGTCTCCTGCAGTATCAGCATCGAGCGGTATAGATCTGTCTATGTACGTTTCACTGACGTCGGTGGAGTTTGCGAATACTACGGTCGTGTGCTGCGAATAAGCAGGTGTAACGGATTCCGTCACGCTGTCGAAAGAACCGGAAAGTAATCCGTTTTTGGCCAGTATCGCGAAATTGACGGCGGAAAGACCGCAGCTGATAACAAGCAGGACGATGATGATGACGTCCTTTGCCTTCATCTTGTCGTTTTCGCCGTCTTCGGTAGGCGGAGCGGTAAACGTTCTCATCAGTTCTTAAGCGAGTGCAGCGGCGCGGGTATCCTGCCGCCTCGGGCGATAAATCTTTCGGACGAACAGTCATGGACAGGCATAACGGGCGCGCTGCCGAGAAGTCCGCCGAATTCGAGTCTGCTGCCTACCTCATGGCCGACCGCGGGTATTATCCTGACTGCCGTCGTCTTATTGTTGATAACACCTATCGCCGCCTCGTCGGCAATTATAGCGGAAACGGTAGAGGCGGGAGTATCGCCGGGTACGGCTATCATATCAAGCCCCACGGAGCAGACGCAGGTCATGGCTTCGAGTTTATCTATATTCAGTTCCCCGCTGTCCGCAGCGGCTATCATGCCCTCGTCCTCGCTGACAGGAATGAAAGCCCCGGAAAGGCCCCCGACGTGGCTTGACGCCATAACTCCGCCCTTTTTGACCGCGTCGTTAAGAAGAGCGAGCGCGGCGGTAGTGCCGTGAGTGCCGCAGGTCTCAAGCCCCATAGCTTCAAGTATACGCGCGACGGAATCGCCTTTTGCCGGCGTCGGGGCAAGCGAAAGATCAACTATACCGAAAGGAACTCCCAGTCTGCGGGACGCCTCCTGAGCGACGACCTGCCCTACCCTTGTCACCCTGAACGCGGTCTTCTTGATTATCTCGGCGAGATCGTCGAAATTACAGTCCCCCGCTTCTTCGACAGCATGACAAACGACGCCGGGACCGCTGACTCCGACGTTTATCTCACATTCGGGCTCGCCGGGACCGTGGAACGCGCCCGCCATAAACGGGTTATCCTCGACGGCGTTGGCGAACACGACGAGTTTCGCGCACCCCATACCCGAATCGCCGGCGGTAAGGCGCGCTGTTTCGCAGACAGTCTCGCCGAGCATGGCGACGGCGTCCATATTTATCCCCGAACGGGTACTCGCGACGTTCACGCTCGAACAGACGAGCTTAGTCGAGGCGAGCGCCTCGGGTATGCTGCGGATAAGACGGATATCGCTGTCGGTAAGTCCCTTTTGCACAAGAGCGGAATAACCGCCTATAAAGTTTACGCCGCAGTTCGCGGCAGCCTCGTCAAGAGCCCTTGCGAGTACCGGATAGTCGTCCGAGGAACAAGCCGCCGCGACCATCGATATAGGCGTGACGGAAATGCGCTTGTTGATTATCGGTATGCCGAATTCCGTTTCGATAGCCTTGCCGACTTCAACGAGCCTTCCCGCTTTTGATTCTATCTTGCGTTTTATTTTGTCCGCGCAGACGTTGATATCCGCGTCCGCGCAATCGAGCAAACTGATGCCAAGCGTAATAGTCCTGACGTCGAGATGACGCCGGTCTATCATATCGATCGTTCCGAAAATCTTATTGATATCAAGCATGTCAGATCTCATACATGGCGTTGAAGATATCCTCGCGCTGTACCCTGATAGACAGAGCCGAGCGTCTGCCGTTCTCGGACAGGATGGAACTCAGTTCATCGAAAGGAACAATACATTCCGCCGTGTCGATGAGCATCGTCATGGTAAAAAACTCCTGCATGACGGTCTGATTGATATCGAGAATATTGCAGTTCTGCTGCGCGAGAAAAGAACAGACCTCGGCGATTATGCCTTTTCTGTCCTTTCCGGTAACGGTAACAATAGCGCGCATAAAACTCACCCCAAAGCTGAAAATCAATTATCCAAAACGTATTCTCTGACGTATACCGAAAGGGCCTTATCGTAATCGGCGATGATGAGATGAAGCTCATCGCCTTTGTAATAGGCGGCTATGCCCTCGGTCTCGGTCTTGCCGGTCGTATATCTCAGGTATTCGCCGATGATACGGCCGCTCGCGATATCGACGGCAACGACGAGCTTTCGCCCCTCGGGATCGTCCTTGATATCGCAGTTGAGATAGATGACCCCGTCAGCTGCGGCGCCCGCCTGGACGCGTTTTACGGAGCGTTCGAGCGTAATTACTGTCTGAAGTTCCATCGTCGCGGTATCGAACGCGAGAAGCTTATCCGTCTCCCCGAATGCGGAGCAGTATAGCGTCCCGCCTTCCTCGTCGACCGTACACCACGGTATGCCGTCGGTCAGATACTCGTTCGAAACGTCGTACCATTCGCCGGTGTACTTAAGCGTTTCGGCGTCGTAGATAAGCACTCTGTTGACTTCCTCGGCGCGATCCTCACACGCGGCGTATATCCTGCCCTTAGCTACGCCTATGCCGCCGATATGATCGACTTCAAGCTCCCTGAACTGCTTCGGCATTGCGTAAAGGTTCCTGCGGATAAAGACGCCGCCATCGAGAAGCATCTTTCCGAGACCGTCCGTATAAATAGCGGCAAGCGCGCCGGAGCCGTATAAATAATCTCCGTCCGTCGCAAGGCCCTGACCGACGAGATAAGCTTCGAGTCCCGTGTAGAACTTTGTGCTTACCAAACGAAGCCCGGCGTTTTCCTTCGGTACAGGCAGAATGAATCCGCCGATGAACACACACAGCGAGCCGAGCGCAGCGGCGATCTTAAGAAAGAACTGCTTCAAAACGATCAACTCCGAAATAGAAGTCAAGATATTGAATTATACAATAAAAGGCCGAACAATTCAATACGGGAACGGATTATTTTAAGTTCCGTTTATTCCCCATAGGGTAAGGGGAGTCGAACCCGAATCGCCTTTGGCCGGGTCTTTTTGGCTCTTTCGCGCTCTTCATCCTTGCTTTGCGTAAGCAAAGCGGCGTCTTCAGAGCACAAAATAGCTCAACAATACCTTGTCCAAAGGTGCGAAGCAGTTTTTCAGAGGCAGATTTTTTTCAAGACAACGAAGCTGCCGCAGATAATACTGTCGTATTATCAAGGCAGATGAGGC
>JAFRXS010000065.1 GCA_017443405.1 Clostridia bacterium
CAGTTTGGGGTACGAACGATGCAAACAGTATTGCGGCTATCAACATTGATAAAACTCTTTTCATAAGCATCCTCCCGTTGATAAATAAATTGACAAGCATGCATAATATGATAAAAAATCAGTCATCCGTTATTCTTATGAAATATCACTTTCAGAGAATCAATCAGATTCTGGTGCGAGATCGCTTTTGCGTCGAAGCGGACCGTGCGGAAAGCGAGCTGCATTATGGGGCCGGCGCCGAGAGCGCATATTATCGTGCCGACTCCGACGGGGCCGCCGAGCATCCACCCTATCAGAGTGGCAGTAGAGAGAAGCGCAATGCTGGCCGCACCTATCGGAAGCATCTTCAGCCGCTTTGCAAGCCCTACAAGGAGCGTATCGCGCGGCCCGCATCCGAGAGACGCGATCATATAAGTGTACTGTGTGTACGCAAGAATGATAAGCCCCGCGATCATCACCGGGATCCCCGTAAGATACGACGAACACGGCGACACCACATTCAGCTTATTGAAGAGATCGACCGACTTGCCGACGACTACCGCGTCGATAAACATGGCGATGCCTATGGGTTCTTTCAGCAGAATATCGATTATAAGGATAGTGAGCGAGATCGCGACGGAAGCGTTACCGTAAAGGATCCCGAGAGTTTTTGAAACGCCGAGTCCGAGTACGTCCCACGGCCCCGCTCCTATATTAGCTTGTATGGTCAGATATACTCCGAAGCCGTTGACGAAAAGACTGACCGCCGCAATTAGCGCATTCAGAGCGATGGATCTCGCATTTGAATTCTTACGCAGTTTGCTCCACATAGACATTTCCGTACCCGTTCTCACTTTTTTGATCTTTTTTCAGCTAATCAATTCTATCAAATGAATAATTAAAAATCAAGCCCACATAAAAAAGTCCGAAATGCAAATCGTTCATCTCGTTACTCTGTTGATCGAGACGCTTTGATACTTCTGCGAATGTTATGTGTTCAGCGCCGCCGCGGCTCTGAGAGACAGTTCGGTCTTTCGAATTGGGTGGATGCAGTTCGACTCGCATACGTCTTTTGATATTATCAGAGTCGCGTGCGGGTCTTTTTCTACCGCGCGCTCCTGCGCGGCCTGCATGGCGATCCAGCCGTCGTCGCGCCGCCAGTCGAGGTCTGCGATCTGTATTACCGCGATTGGAAGATCTTTGTCTTTGAAGCCCTCTCTCACGACCCGCATAAAACTTAGAAGCTCCTCGTCGTAGATCGCACCTTCAAAAGCCGACGTATCGCTCTCGCCCTGATACCATATAACGCCGTTTAAGGAAAACGGGAAGAGCGAAGAGAGCATTTTGTCATATATCACGCCGTCTTTGTTCCACGCAGAATACTCCGGGTCGAAGTGATCCGCCGAAAGAGACGCTTTGCCGAGCGCAAACTTGCGTGCCGCTCCGGCAGGAAGCCAGGATTCGATCACGGACGCTCCCTGCGCGCAAGTAATGACGCCGACCGGTTTTCCGGTCATTTCGCGGGTTTCGCGGCCGACAATATAGGCAATTGCCGACCATGCGCCGACACCGCCCTTTTCCGCTCTCACCCATCCGTCTCCGGGATCGAAAGGATCTTCTTTATACCACGGACGCGGCACGAAAAGATTTCTAAGAAGCGGGTCGTCCGCACGATCCGTCGCCGCCTCGCTCGATGATGCGAGCTGAAATTCGGCGTTAGACTGTCCCGCGACAAGAAACACTCTGCCGATATAAACGTCTTTAAGTGTCCTGACTTCTCCGTCGCCCGAAACCTCAAGCTCGTAGGGACCGCCGGAGGCCGCCCCCGGCAGTTCGGCGACCCAGCGCCCGTTTTCCGGCGTAGCCTTCGTTTCGGCGCCGCAGAATTTCACCGTCACAAGTCCGTCGGAATACCCGAATACGCGTATCGGTTTTTCTTCAGCAAAAACCGCGCCGTCGCAAAAGATCCTGTCAAGCTTCATATCATTTCACCTTGATTTTCGATATGACATTTTTCACCGCATAACGTCGGGATAAAAGACGTCAACGTCCACGTCGCCGCAGATCCCGTCAATCCTGCCGATGCCCTGCTGCCAGAGGAAGTATTCCCCTTCGTAGTTCGTCTC
>JAFRXS010000066.1 GCA_017443405.1 Clostridia bacterium
ATCGTGTAGAAGTTGATGTGCTTCTTCGCGAGCTCGCGCTTGAGGTTGGCGGGAAGCTCCTTATCGAGCTCCTCGGGCGTCCACTGGCAGTTGAGCAGGAAGGTGCCGCCGTCCTTGAGGTCCGCGGCCATGTCGTACTTGTTGACGTAGCTCTGGTTGTGGCAGGCGACGAAGTCAGCCTTGTTGATGTAGTAGGTGGACTGGATGGGTGTCTTGCCGAAGCGCAGATGCGAAACGGTAAGACCGCCGGACTTCTTGGAGTCGTAGGCGAAATAGCCCTGCGCGTACATGTCGGTGTTGTCGCCGATGATCTTGATGGCGTTCTGGTTCGCGCCGACGGTGCCGTCGGAGCCCAGACCCCAGAACTTGCAGGAGGTCGTGCCGGCGGGAGCGGTATCGTCGATGGGCTCTACCTTGAGCGAGAGATTGGTGACGTCGTCCTCGATGCCGACGGTGAAGCCGTTCTTGGGCTCGGCGGCGTCCATATTGGCGTAGACCGCCGCGATGCAGGCGGGGTTGGTGTCCTTGGAGCCGAGACCGTATCTGCCGCCGTAGACGGGGACGGAATCGAACTTGGTGTTCTTGAGAGCGGCGACGACGTCGAGGTAGAGAGGCTCGCCGATGGAGCCGGCTTCCTTCGTCCTGTCAAGAACGGAGATGCACTTGACGGTGTCGGGGATGGCGGCGAGAAGGTGCTTGACCGAGAAGGGCCTGTAAAGGTGGACCTGGACGAAGCCGAGCTTGGCGCCCGCGGCGTTGAGATAGTCTATCGTCTCCCTGATCGTGTCGGAAACGCTGCCCATCGCGATGATGATCTTCTCAGCGTCGGGCGCGCCGTAGTAATTGAAGAGCTGATAGTTAGTGCCGATGCGCTTGTTGACTTCCTGCATGTAGCGCTCGGTGATGCCGACGGCGTTGTTGTAGTAGGTGTTGCAAGCCTCGCGGGCCTGGAAGAAGATGTCGGGGTTCTGGGCGGAACCGCGCAGCACGGGATGCTCGGGATTGAGAGCGCGGCGACGGAACTCGTTTATAGCCTCGAAATCGACCATTTCGCGGAGCATGTCGTAATCCCAGACCTGGATCTTCTGTATCTCGTGAGAGGTACGGAAACCGTCAAAGAAATGGACGAAGGGGACTCTGCTCTCGATGGTGGAGAG
Organism: Clostridia bacterium; assembly: GCA_017443405.1. Taxonomy (GTDB): domain Bacteria; phylum Bacillota; class Clostridia; order Oscillospirales; family Acutalibacteraceae; genus RGIG2893. The sequence continues at coordinate 1,158 of JAFRXS010000066.1, forward strand.
ATGAGCGACGGCGCCGAGGTCCATGACCTCCTGCACGCTGCTCGAACAAAGCATGGCGTAGCCCGTCTGACGGCAGGCGTAAACGTCGGAATGATCGCCGAAAATGTTGAGCGCGTGGGTAGCGACGCAGCGTGCGGCAACGTTGATGACGTTGGGAAGAAGCTCGCCCGCGATCTTGTACATATTGGGGATCATGAGCAGCAGGCCCTGCGACGCCGTATAGGTCGTCGTGAGAGCGCCGGCGGCAAGAGAGCCGTGAACGGCGCCGGCCGCGCCGCCTTCGGACTGCATCTCGGCGACCTTGACGGTCTGGCCGAAGATGTTCTTCGTGCCGTGAGCTGCCATCTGATCGGTCTCTTCCGCCATATCGGACGAAGGAGTGATCGGGTAGATAGCGGCGACCTCCGTGAACGCGTAGCTTACGTACGCGGCGGCGGCGTTGCCCTTCATGGTTTTGTACTTTCTCGGCATAAGTTGATTGGCCTCCTTTAAATTGACGAGTCATTCAAAAGACCCGAGGCGGCGCGGGAGGGACGTGACATCATCCGGTCCCGGACCGACTTGAACCATCGTATATAATAACATAGTCTTAACTGCAAGTAAATAGAAAATATGAAAAAAAAAGAGAAGAAAGGAGCGCGTAAAACAATAAAAACGCCGATGACCTCAGTCAAAGGCGTTTTCGATGTAGTTTATCCCCTTATAGCCGAAGCTCGTTACCTCCGCGACGTCGTACCTTATATCCATCCCGGAGTATTTGGGATGCCGCGCGACGAACGCGAGCGACGCGCTGCGGATGCGCTGCCGCTTCGCGGCGTCGACCGCCGCCGAGGGAGGGAGCATCGTGTCGGTGAGCCTCGTTTTGACCTCGACGAAGCAGAGCGTGCGTCCGCGCACGGCGATAAGGTCGATCTCGCCGCTGTTCACCCTGAAATTCGGCGCGACGATGCGGTAGCCGTTATCTCTGAGATAACGCGCCGTGAACACCTCGCCCCATCTACCGACGCGTTCGGTTTTGGTCACTGCCGGCACCCCGCTTTTCAATGCATTTTCTTAAGGAAGGTAAGACGGTGCTCCGGGCAGGGGCCGAACTCCCTGAGCTTTTCGTAGTGAAGCGCCGTCGGATAGCCCTTGTGCTTCGCGAAACAGTACTGCGGATAGGCGGCGTCGAGCTCCTTCATATATTCGTCCCTCGCGACCTTCGCGAGTATCGACGCGGCGGCTATCGAGACCGACCTCGCGTCGCCCTTGACCACGGGCTCCTCCCGCAGTCCCGTGCCCGGGTATCTGTTGCCGTCGACGAGGACGTGATCGGGAGCGGGGTCGAGCCCCGCGACCGCCTTCCTCATCGCGAGCATGGCGGCGTTCAGGATGTTGATGCGGTCTATCTCAGCGGCGGAAACGCTCTCGACAGCCCACGCGACGGCGAGGCGCTTTATCTCGTCCGAGAGGTCCGAGCGTCTTTTTTCGCTGAGCTTTTTGGAGTCGTCGAGCCCGAGATACTCGAGCCCCGGCGGAAGTATGACCGCGGCGGCGAAAACGGCGCCCGCGAGAGGCCCCCTGCCCGCCTCGTCGGTGCCGCAGACGTATAAAGCTCCGCGCTCGCGCGCGGCGTTTTCAAGCGAATAATCGGTCATGGCGTCTCCAGACTTATGCGACCGAGCTTTCCCGCCCGGTACTCGTCGAAAAGGGTGACGGCGGCGCGTCCGGTGTCCGCCTCTCCTCCCCTGACCATCATGCCCCTCTTGCGGGCTATCGCCTCAAGAAGAGAATACGCGTCGGGATATTCGGCGGGCGCGACTCCGTAGCGGTCCGTGATCTTTTCGGGATAAAGCGCTGTCATGACGGCGAGGAAGTCGCAGGCGAGAGTCTCGAAATCGAGTATCTCGTCGCGCACTCCGCCGGTGAAGGCAAGCCTCGCGCCGACAGCGGGATCGTCGAACTTCGGCCACAGGACGCCGGGCGTGTCGAGCAGGTCGACGCCGTGCTCCGTGCGGAACCACCTGACCTTTTTGGTGACTCCCGCGCGGTCCTCGGTCTGCGCCTTCCTGCCGCCCGCCATGCGGTTTATCAGCGAGGATTTGCCGCTGTTTGGCACGCCGACGACCATCGTGCGCAGGCTCCTGCCCGCCATTCCTTTTCTCTCGTAGCCCTCGGCGACGGCGCTGCACGCCCTGCGAAGCTCCGCCACGTAGGCGGAGAGCCCCGCGCCCGTCTTGCAGTCGACGGCAGCGGCAAAGCCGTCCTTTCCGTAATAAGAGAGCCACCTCGCGGTCACGTCCGCGTCGGCGAGATCCCTTTTTGAAAGCACGTAGATCTTCGGCTTGCCGCCGGAGAGGGCGTCTATCTCGGGATTGCGGGAGCTCAGCGGCACGCGGGCGTCGAGAACGACCGTCAGACAATCAACAAGAGGCAGACACTCTTTGATGATCCGCCTCGTTTTTGCCATATGTCCGGGAAACCACTGAACCGCGCTTTCCGTCTCTTTATTCATAGTCGTAAAGTGAAAAACTCCCGAAAGGATAGATGCGCATGAACGCCTTGCCGAGTATGTACTCGTTCTTTATGAATCCCACCGATTCGCTGCGGCTGTCGGTCGAGTTGTTGCGGTTGTCGCCCATGACGAAGACGTAGCCGTACGGCACTCTTGTGGGGAAGGTCATCTCGTCCGGCAGGTGCGCCGTGGTGAGAGTGTTGGTGTAGCTCTCCCTCAAAGGCTGGTCGTCGACGTAGACTATGCCGCTGTCCCAGTCGATGTCGACCTTCTGGCCGCCGACAGCTATGACTCTTTTGACCAGCGACTCGTTGAACTCGTTGGGCTGGGACACGACGACTATATCGCCGTAATCCGGCTCGCTGTACCAGGTGCGAACAAGGAGCCAGTCGCCGTCCTGCAGCGTCTTTTCCATGGAGTTCCCCCTGACCCCTACGGGTCTGAAGAAGAAGGAGAACAGCACGGCGATGCAGATGAACGCTATCACGAGCCCGGAGACGACCTCGAGGACGAAATAGCCGATCTTGCGGCGGTTGGACATAGCAGCTTCGCCCGCCTCGGGCGCGTCGCTTTCGTCGGTGTCGAGACCGGATACGTCGATATTCGGGTCGCCGTCGAGCAGAACGGCGAAAGAGCCGGGCTTGCGCTTGACGTCGCTTATACGTCTTAAAGGCATGCGCTCGTAGCCGAGCATGACGTTAAGGCGCGTATCCGCGCAGCCGTAAGCCGCGCTGACGCTTTCGTTTATCTCGTCGTCGGAGATGCCGTGAGGTATTTTAACGTATTTTGTTCCGGCGCCCCGGAGGTCTTTCTCTTCAGGCATTGCGTCCCTCCTCACTCATAATCGTAGATGCGGAAGCTGCCCCACGGGAACAGCCTGAACACAGCCTTGCCGAGAAGACGCTCCCTTTCGATGAGACCGACCTCGGTAAAACGGCTGTCAAGACTGTGATTGCGGTTGTCGCCCATGACGAACACGAAGTCCTCGGGGACGATAAGCGGGAACTGCATATTCCCCGGACGGTGTGTCAGCTCGGCGATATAGGGCTCTTCCAGCTTCTCGCCGTTGACGATCACCGACCCGGCGGCAAAATCGATATCGACCGAATCGCCGCCCACGGCTATCACCCTCTTGACGAGCGGGGCTTCATTCTGCTGCTCGCGGCTGATTATCACGATATCGCCGTGCTCCGGCACATAGTAGCCTGTCCTGACGACGAGCCAGTCGGTGTCGGTGAGGGTCGGGTTCATGGAGCTGCCGTCGACGCGCACCGGACGGGCGATGAAGACTATTATTAAGAAAAACACGATAAAAGCCGAAGCGATCGAAGAGACCGTTTCGATGCTGAATGCGGCGGGATTGCTCCTCTCGCGTGTTTCGACTTCGTTTGTCATTATACCAAAACTCCAAAGACGGACGATCGTCTAAAAAAAGAGCCGCTTGACGCGGCTCTGAGCGTATGATCAGACGTTCTCGGACTCGGCCGCAGCTTCCTCGGCAGGAGCCTCTGCCTCAGCCGCAGTCTCCTCGACAGCTTCCGCAGCGGTCTCTTCGACAGCCTCGACGACGGGAGCGGCGATTTCCTCGACCTTCTCGACGTTCTTCTCAGCCTTGGAGATGCCGCCGATCTGCTCCTTGACCTTGGCGGATTTGCCCTGACGGCCGCGGAGATAATAGAGCTTCGCGCGGCGGACTTTACCGACTCTGACGACGGTAACGCTGACTACGTTGGGGGAATGCACGGGGAATACGCGCTCGACGCCTACGCCGTAAGAAATGCGGCGGACGGTGAACGTCTCCCTGATACCGGAACCCTTGCGGGCTATGACAGTGCCGACGTAAGACTGGATCCTTTCCTTCTCGCCCTCGGTGATACGCACGTCGACGCGGACGGTATCGCCGATGCGGAACTCAGGCGGATCCTGCTTAGCCATGGGGTTTTCAAAATACTCGATGAGATCCAAAATACTCTCCTCCGTTTTTCCGTTGTTTTCCGGGTGTTCGTGATCGGGTCTTTACGCTCAGAATGACACTGTCAGAGGACCGCCCTGTTTTTGCGGCGCGTAACACGCCTCCAAAATGCCGTCGTCGGAACCGACGCCGCTTGGAATTTGTATTTTATACTATTTCGGACGCAATGTCAAGCACTAAAAACGGCTTCGACAGCGACGAAAGATAAAGAATACGGAAGCGATTTTTCGTATATATTGTCCAAATAAAAAAAATGCTTGATTTCGCAATGGAGATGTGCTAATATATTCAAGCGCTGAGACGGCGCTTTTTTATGAACACTTTTCTGGGGGTTCCCTATAATGACCTGGTATGAAATCATTCTCGCTGTAGTGCTGACTCTGTCCGCTATCGGAGTCATCGTGCTTGTCATGCTGCAGAAAGGCAGCCGCGGCGGTCTTTCCGGCGCCATCGTCGGCGGCAGTTCTTCGCTCGACGACACGTATTTCGGCAAAAACAAATCCAGATCCAAAGAGGCCAGGCTTTCCCGCCGTACAAAGTATCTCACGATCTTCTTCTTCGTGCTCAGCCTTTGCACCGGCCTCCTTCTCGCCTTCTTCAGGGCGGGGCTGCTCACCGAATAAGGAGCAGCAAACGATTCGCTAGCTCAGGCGGCAGAGCACCTGCCTTTTAAGCAGGGTGTCCGGGGTTCGAATCCCCGGCGAGTCACCAACCAAAAGCAGCCCGAAAGGGCTGTTTTTGGTTGGAACGATGTGTTCCGCTACCGCGGAACGTGATGCACCCTTCGGGCGTGATGTTTGGCTTCGCCAAGTGATGTGCGCTTCGCGCGTGAGATGCGGAACACGTCACATCACTTTGCGGCAACGCCGCAAATCATCACTATTGCCGCAAGGCAATAACATCACTTGCAGCCGTAAGGCAGCAAAGAGCACTTCTATATTATGAAAACAGCGACCCGTTCATCACGGATCGCTGTTTTCTGATACCGGATAAAAACCGAACGGCTCAGATGCGTTTCCTGACGGTCAGCACGTTCCTGCCGTTTTCGCGGCGGTATTCGACGCCGTCGGTCATTTCCCTGACCATGAAGATGCCGAGACCGCCTATCTTCCGGTCCTGCGCGGAGGCGTGGATATCGGGATCGGCTTTGGCGAGAGGATCGAACGCGACGCCGCTGTCGCTGAACGTTATGACCGCGGTCCTTTCATCCTCGCCCTCGAAGCTCATAGTTATCTCCGCCGTGCCGTTTCCTTCGGGATAGGCGTAGTGGGCGATATTGACGAATATCTCCTCGGCGACGACCCCGATGACGTTTTCCGTCTTCAGCGAACAGTCGCGTCCGGCAAGACCGTCGATCAAAAAGTCAGTAAGCTCTGGAAGCTTTGAAACGTCGGCGTCGAGAGTGATCCTTCTCATATTCGCGTCCTCCGGACCGAGCCAGGTGAATCCGAGCATAGTAAGGTCGTCAAACTGCGGAGCGTCGCCGACGAATTCGAGCACGCTCTTCTCCACTGCCCTCAACAGGCTCTCCGGATCGGAGCTTTCCGCGCCGTTGAGCGCGTCGGTCATGCGTTCGGCTCCGAACAGCTCGCCGCTGCCGTCCGTCGCCTCGGGCACGCCGTCGGTGTAAACGAACAGAGAGCCGCCCTTTTCGAGCTCGAACATGTAATCCTTATACTTCGAGCCCTCCATGCCGGCGAGCACGAAGCCGTGCTTATCATGGAAAAGCGAGAAGCGGCCGTCGGCTCCGCACACGGCGGGGAACTCGTGCCCTGCGCTCGCGGCGGTTATCCTGCCCGTCGAAAGCTCGACTATACCGAGCCAGCAGGTGACGAACATATCCGACTCGTTGCCCTCGCAAAGCTGCCTGTTGACGTCCGCGAGTATCTCCGCCGGCGTTCCGCCCTGCGCGGCGCGGTTCTTGATGAGAGTCTTGGATATGACCATGAACAGGGCCGCGGGCACGCCCTTGCCGGACACGTCGCCTATGATCAGAGCGAGACGGTCCTCGCCGACCATGAAGAAATCGTAGAAGTCGCCGCCGACCTCCTTCGCGGGAGTCATTGAAGCGTAGAGCTTCATCTCGCTGCGATCGGGGAAGGGCGGGAATATACGCGGCAGCATATCCGCCTGGATGCGCGTCGCGACGTCGAGCTCGGCGCCGATGCGCTCCTTTTCGGCGGTGACCGCGCGGAGATTCTCCGTGTACTTGAGAAGGTCCTCCTGCATCACGTTGAATCTGCCGGCGAGCTCACCTATCTCGTCGTCCGGGAAGCCCTCGAATCTCTTTTCAAAATTACCGGAGCCCGTCTCCTTGACGCCCTCGGCAAGCCGGCTTATCGGATCGGTGATGCTCTTGGAGACGCGCGCGCCGAGAACGGACACGAACACGCCGAAAACAACGAAAGAGGCTACGGTGCCTATGATAAAGATGACCGCCAGCCGGCGCAGCCCCGCCTGGGCGTTTCGCGCAAGCTCCTGAGTTTGCGCGTTCACGGTGTTGATCGGCTCGAGTATCTCCTCCGCGTTGACAGCGGTGCAGAAAGTCCACGACGTCGAGGGGATGACCTTCGCCGCCATAAAAACGTCCCTGCCGTCCAGAACGGCCCTTATCATCGGCTCGCCGCTCTCGATCTGAGCGATCACCGAATCCGCGTCCTCAAAGTGGGACGAAAAACTCATGTCGAAGGTCTCGAACTCCGCGCCGCGAAGAACGAGGAAATCGTAATCCCTGCCGAGGATGAAGTTGGTGCCGGACTCTCCGAGCCCGTCCGCGAGGACGCTCTGAGCGAATTCGCTGAACTTGATATCGGCGGCGACCACGGCGGCGGTCTTACCGTCCGGCCCCGCCACGGAGAGCGAAACGGTTATGCAGGGTCTGCCGAAGCTGTCGAGCCTCGTTTCCTGCCAGTAGATCTCGCCGGGATTCGCAGACGCGCCTTTGAACCACTCGCGGCCGGTCGCGACGTACGCGGGGTCGTACGAGCTGTTTTCGGTATACTGATAGAATATCCCGCTCGCGGTGCCGATGTAAAGATCGTCCACGAGCTCGTGATTAAACTCCTCCAGGGGCGCGAACAAAGACTCTATCGAGGATATCGCGTCGAGCTCCTCTCTCACGTCCTCCTCCGCCACTCCCGCGGTGATCATATACCGCGAGCAGAGCGCCTCTGTCCTCTCGCTCATGTGCGTCGGACGGTAAGCGGAACCCGTATACGACTCCGGGGAGGCGTACACGCCCTCGAGGTACCGAGCGGAATGAATGACTATATCCCGGACTATACAGAGCTTGGCGTCCGTTGCCTCGGTCTGCGTGTTCAGTATCGCGCCGAGCGCGTCGCGCGCCTGGTCCGAGAACGCCTCTTCCGAGGAAGTCCGCGCGTTTGAAACTATGTCTTCATACAGACGGATCAGCCTGCTGCCGATCATCGTCGCCGTCCCGAAAAAACCGGCGTACACCAGTATGAGGGTGCTGATGATCAGCACCGAGACCGCCGTCGTCAGTTTTTTGCGTATGCTCCTCCCCTTACGCATCGGCAAAAGAAAGAGAATCTATCTTCGGAACGAGCTCCGTTAGAAGCTGCTTCGAACGGGCTATCTGGCGCTCGCCCTCCGGCGTGCCGGAGAGGCGCTTGATCGAACGCCTGAGAATGCGCATCTGACCGACGACGACCGCCTTGTCCTTTATCTCGCGGAGCTTCGCCTCGTCCTCCGTGCCGAAATACAGCTCGAGGGTACGCTCGAATATCCTGTCGCAGGCGTCGTAGGACAGGTCGAGGAACGAGTTGAAGCCACCCTGCCTGTCGATCTCGTTGAAGCCCACGTAGGCGTTGTAGATACCGCCGAACTCAAAGACGGGATCGCCGAGGCAGAGCGTGTCCATATCTATGAGCAGGACCTCGCCGTTCTGCATCATCACGTTCTTGGTATGGTAGTCGCCGTGGAGCATATGGTGGTTTTCGGGCACTTCCTCAACAAGCTTATAGAGCTTCTTCTGTATCTCATCCGGCAGATGCCCCTCAAGGAACGCCGCCCAATCCAGAGCTACCTCCTTCTGGTCGGGCATGTCGCCCGGCTCAAGCTCGACGGAGTGTATCTTTTTGAGAAGGTCGACGTAAAGAGCGATGTACTTATCGATATTCTCCGGCTCGGCGTTGATGAGCTTGGAGAAGGACTTCGCGTTGAGCAGCTCGAAGACGGAGCCGTAGCCGTCGCCCACGCGGACGACGTCGTAGGGTATTGCGGTGGGTATCCCCATGACGAAGGCCTTGCGGGCAAGCTCCCTCTCGCGGTGTATCTCGGGCAGGGAGTCGGGATCGAGGTAGACCTTGACGATGGTGTCGGTATCTATGCGGTAGACCTTGCCGTTCGAGCCCTGACCGATGACCTCGCAGCCGTCGACGGATATCCTGCGGTACGCCTTTTTGACGTCGAGTATCTCGGTGAAACCGGTCATTTCGAAGATATCGTATATCTCGGGCGACGCCTCGATGACTTTAACGTCGCCGCTCGCCTTCCTCAGGCGCAGCAGCACCCTGAGACCCGCGCTGGAAATGTATTCGAGCGCGCTGAGATCGACAGTCACGGGAGCGTCGGGATGCTCGCCGACTGCCGCGAAAACATCCGCCTCCACCTGCGCGGAGTTCGTCGAGTCTATACGCCCCGAAAGAAACAGGGTGAGACCGCCGTTTTCGTATTTCGCAGTTGTTATGTTTTCCATCTATGCACCTACCGTAACATGATATATCGTATTTATAATATCACAGCGTTTCCGCTTTTGCAACAAAAAACGGATCGTTTCCGACCCGTTTTTAAGTTTGTACCGGCGTATCGCCGCAAAAAACCGTTTATCCGGCGGTGAGCCTCGCCTTTATCCATTCGATCAGCGCGCGGATAAGGGCGAACATGCGGCTGAAGCTCTCGCGGATGCCGCGCGAACCGAAGGTGTGAGCCTCCTCGTTGGTCTCGGCGGTAAGCGGAACTACCGTATCGCCGTCCGCGATGAGGAACTGCGGGAATCTGGCGTCGGAGAAAACGTCCACTTGTTCGTCGGACATAACGATGAACTTGCGAAGCTCCCTGAGGCAGCTGTTCTGGGAGTGCTGCGAGTTCTTGACGAACCACGTGATGTCGGGGAATTTGCAGGTGGAGGCGTCGATCTTATTGTCGGCGGAGATGTGATCGTGACCGTCGTCGACAGCCTGAACGTAATTGTCCCCGAGCGTCTCGCCCGCCTTCGCGCAGGTCGCGCCGAAGGAAGCGTACTTGGTCTCTATGACGCTGTCGGCGTTCTCGTCAAGGTCAGCGACGACGGGAGGCGTCGTGTAGCCGTACTTGGCGATTATGCCCGTCTTTATGCCGTGGTCGAGGAAGTACTGGATACGCTCCTCGTTCTTACCCTGGACCTCGTTGTGATAGTACTCTATCTTCGCCTTGTATTCGTCCGAAAGGTCGGCGTAATCCTCGACGAATTCCATGCAGTCGTCGTAATACTCGTACGGAACGAAGGCCCACAGGCTGCCCCAGCGGCAGAAGAGCTTCGCGAGCCCCTCGGAGTAAACGTATTCCTTGTTCGCGTCGACTATCGCCTTGGCTATCTTGGCCACGCCGCCGAGCAGGCCGATATCGTTGAGCGAATCGACGAGCGCGGTGATGAGCTTGCCGTTGAAGTCGTCGGCGAGATAGGCGGGAAGGAAGTTGACTATCGCGTTGCCGGAGGTGTCGATGCTGCCCGCGAAGGGCTCGCCGGCGCTGTTGAGGCCGTTGAACGCGCCGCAGACGTAAACGACGGTGTCGAGCCTGTCGTAGCCGTAAAGACTGATGTAGGAGTTGACGATGCAGGTACCCATCGAGAAGCCGACGAGCTTGACCTTATCCGCTCCGGTGGACGCGCAGACCGCCTCGACCAGGTCGTGAAGATCCTCGGCGAGGATGACGGGCGAGATCCTCCAGTCATAGGTCATGTTGATGCTGTGGTCGATCGTGTAGCCGACGCCGGGAATGAAATATCTCTTGAAATCCTGCGTCAGATCGATATTGTCGCGGGGATTGTTGGTCGTGGGATAAACGGGGTTTCCGTCGCCGTCGAGCGCCATCGGCCCGAAGATCGTGTCGGCGAGCTCAAGCAGCGGATCGCCGAAAAGCTCGTACTTGCCGGTGATGAGCGTCCTGAGCGTGGGACCGATTATATTCTTGACCGCGGTCGTGATCGTTTCCTGAGAGAACGGGAAGACCACCTCGCCCGTCTCGGTGTTGATGATATCCGACGTGGCGAGACCGTCAACGTAGATGACGGGATAGGGATTCACGCCCTCGGCGGACGCGTAAAGCGGAGCGCACGCGCAGACGGCAAGCGCCGCGACGAGCGCGAGAGCGAGCAGTTTTTTGCTTATCTTCATACAAAAACAGCCTCCTGTTATTGTTTTTCAGTTTATTTTAGCACATTTCGCGGCGGTTTTCAATATTTATTTGGGTGTATTTAATAATTTTGAAATTTTTGAAATAAATAGTGCAATCCGAAAATATATATGCTATAATACATCAATTATAATAAATAAGACATATTATTCAGTTTATTTTTATTTTAGGATCGCTCAACACTATGCTGTATCGTTTTCTGACGGTCTCTCTCGAAGACATCAAAATAACCGGCGTGACGGAGTTCGTCCTGCGCGCGGCGCTTTCGCTGTGCCTGATACTGTTCATCGCGGCGTGTCTCGGGTGGCTGTTCAGCCGCAACAGAGGGCGCATGGTGCTCGCGGCGTTCATCGACAGAAGGACCAAAAGCCGCACCGAGATAAACTCGTGGGAGGTGTCCCTCGGCAGGAGCCCGACCTGCGACATAGTTTTCACGGACGAAACGGTCTCGCGTTTCCACGCCGTCGCCGCCCGACGAGGCAGGGGCTGGGTCATTTTCGATACCGGCTCGAAGTCGGGCGTGAGAGTCAACGGCGAGCTCATCGACAGGAGCGCCCGCATCTACGACGGCGACACGATCTCTCTCGGTCTCACCTCGGTCGTGTTCTGCGCCCCGCTGTTCAGGCGTCCTGCGGAGAAGCCGCAGACGGCGCAGGCGAAGCCGGCGGCTCCCGCGCAGCAGCCGAAGCCCGCGCAGCCGCGCACGCGCTACGTTCCCGCTCTCACGGGACTCACCGAGGGCTACGACATGACGGTCCTACTCATAGGCGGGGATTATATCCTCGGCAGGTCCTCCAACTGCAATATCGTCATCCCCGCGCTAAACGTATCGAGATTCCACGCGGAGATAGTCAAGAACGGGAACGAATGGCATATCAAGGACCTTCACTCCCGCGCGGGTACCAAGGTCAACGGCATGGACGTTATCGGCGAGGAAAAGCTCTCCAACGGCGACGTCATCACCATCGGCGGGATCAAATACAGATTCCACGCCAAGTATAAAGTGTAAGGAGGCGCGGGAATGTCCGATCCGAACAGGACGTACGGTCAGAGAAAGCCTTCCGGCGCCGCCGGGAGATCTTCCGCCGCGTCCGGACGCCCCGCCGCGGGCGTCAAAAGGCCCGAAGCGCGCCCCGCCGCAAGGCCGGTCCCCGAAAGGCCCGCCGCGCCGGCGGTCAGGCAGGGCGACGACCCGGACAACGGCAAGCGCGGATTTAAGAAATACATGCCCACCGACGCGAGGATAACCTCCCGCGGGGGGCTCCGTGAGAGAGGCTTCAAGTGGCTCGTCCTCATGATACTCTCCACCCTGCTGCAGCTCGTCATGTACATAACCGTGCTGACGAAAACGGACGAGGACGACTTTGCCCTCGTTTCGCTCTGCTTCTTCGGCTATCTCGTCGTCCAGTGGATCTACTACGTTGTATTCTCGCTTCTGTACGGCAGGCGGATGGAGCTTGAGCTTATCGGCTTCACGCTCTCCGCCGTGTCCATGGTCATAACCGCGAGCATCTACCCCGACGGTCTGCTGACGCAGTTCATAGCGACGGCGATAGGAATAGCCGTTTTCGCGGTCATGATCGCTTTTCTCGGGAATATAAGCTTCATAGTCAAAACGAGGCTTTTCGTCGGCCTCATCGCGCTCGGGCTGCTCGGAGCGACGCTTCTTCTCGCGAACTGGCACAACGGCGCCAAAAACTGGCTTTATATCGGCGGCGTATCGATACAGCCGTCGGAGTTCGTCAAGGTCGCGTTCGTCTACGTCGGCGCGGCGACGCTCGAAAAGCTCCAGAACACGAAGTCACTCGCTTCTTATATCATCTTCGCGCTCGCCTGCGTCGGCATGCTCTTCCTCATGTACGACTTCGGCACCGCGCTCATCTTCTTCGCGGACTTCCTCATGATAGCCTTCATGCGCTCCGGCGACGTCAGGACGATAGCTCTCGTCTGCGCCGCCTTGCTGCTCGGAGGCATACTGATAATCATCTACAAACCGACCGTCACCGACCGTTTCGCGACGTACCGGCACATCTGGGACGACATGAACGGCAAGGGCATGCAGCAGACGAGGACGATAATCTACTCGCTGTCGGGCGGCCTGTTCGGCGTCGGCATCGGCAACGGCAAGCTGCGCTACACCTTCGCCTCGACTACGGACCTCGCCTTCGGCGTCGTCTGCGAGGAGATGGGGCTTCTGTTCGGCTTCGCCGTGGTCATCGCTTTCATCTTCCTTCTCGTCTACGCGATAAGGACGGCGAGATTCACGCGCTCGGCGTATTACGCGATATCCGGCTGCGCGGCGGCGGGCATGATGCTGTTCCAGACGGCGCTCATCGTCCTCGGCGTGACGGATATACTCCCCTTCACGGGCGTGACACTGCCGTTCGTCAGCAGGGGCGGCTCAAGCATGATCGCGAGCTGGGGGCTTCTCGCCTTCATCAAGGCGATGGACCTCAGGACCTACCCCGGAGTAATGAAGGAGCTCTTCCAGGCGGAAAGCAGAGGCTGATATGAACACTATCTACAAAAGATGCAAGATACTGTTCCTGCTCGTCGCTTTCGTCATCGCGGGCATGTCGGTCCTCGCCGGCACCTTCATAGTCAAGGGGAACGAGTACGTCATCAAATCCGCCAACCGCCATCTGTACTCGGGCGGCGTGCTGATAAGCGGCGGCAGAGTGCTCGACCGCAACGGCGTGACGCTGTCGAGTATACACGACGGAGAAAGGATATACAGCGACTATTCGTCGTACAGAAGGTCGACGCTTCACCTCGTCGGGGACCAGTACGGCTTCATCGCGAACGGCGTGCAGACGACCTGGGCTTCGGAGCTCATCGGCTACAACCTGATAACGGGCGTGTTCAACGCCGGGGAGAACGGGGGCAACGACCTGCGGCTCACCGTGGACGCGGACGTAAACGCCGCCGCCCTGTCCGCGCTCGACGGCAGGAAGGGCTGCGTAGGCGTTTACAACTACAAAACGGGCGCGCTGCTGTGCGACGTTTCGGCGCCGACCTACGACGTTTACGACAAGCCCTCCAATTCGGACATAGAGGACGACGCGACGGGACGCTATACCGGTCTTTACCTCAACAAGCTCTTCGCGGGGCAGTACGTCCCGGGCTCGGTGTTCAAGACGGTCACCGCGGTCTGCGCGATAGAGAACATCCCCGACGTCTTCTCGCGGACCTTCCGCTGCGAAGGTGAATGGACTGCGGCGGACGGCAAGGCGATAATCTGCAACGACGAGCACGGCTACGTGACCTTCGAGGAAGCCTTCAATCAGTCGTGCAACGTGGCTTTCGCGCAGCTCGCGATCGAGCTCGGCGCGAACAGGCTTCAGAAAACGGCCGACAAGCTCGGGCTCAACGCCGGTTTCCGCACCGACAGGATAATGACGGCAAAGGGCTCCGTGGACCTTTCCGGCGCTTCGGTCTCGGACCTCGGATGGGCGGGCTTCGGCCAGTATACCGACATTGTCAATCCTGCGGCGATAATGACGATGATGGGCGCGATAGCCAACGGCGGAGTCGCCGTCAAACCGTATTTCGTCGACAGCGTGTCGTCCCCCTCCGGCGCGAACGTCTACTCCGCCTCGACCTCGGAGCTCGGGACCTACATGTCGCCGCAGACCGCCTCGCTGATGGACGGGATACTGCGCTCGACGGTTACGGATTACTACGGAGAGAGCAAATTCGAGGGGCTCAGAGTCTGCGCGAAATCGGGCACGGCGGAGGTTGGCGGCGGTCTTGAGCCGCACGCCTGGTTCGCGGGCTACTCGCAGAGGGAGGATTTCCCCTACGCGTTCGTCGTAGTGGTCGAGAACGGCGGCTCCGGCTACAATACCGCGGGCAGCGTCGCCTCGGAAGTGCTCGACGCGCTGTACTACGCCCTTGACCGATAAGACCGGTTAAATTTCGGTAATATCGCTTTTTTCAGGTTGACCTTAAACAAATCGGATATATAATAAAAACGGTGGTTTAAATGAGTTACATCGAAATGGATTCTGTCTACAAACGCTACCGCACCGGGACTATAACCATTCCCGCCGCGGACGGCGTCACCTTCAACATCGAGCAGGGCGAGATCTGCATGATCGTCGGTCCCAGCGGCAGCGGCAAGTCAACCGTCCTCAACCTGCTCGGCGGCATGGACTTCTGCGACGACGGCAAGATCAGGGTCGCGGGCGAGCTGATAAACGATTTCAACGAGCGCCGTATGACGGAATTCCGCCGCTACGACGTCGGTTTCGTTTTCCAGTTCTACAATCTCGTGCAGAACCTGACGGCTCTGGAGAACGTGGAGCTCGCCACGCAGATAACGAATAAGTCGCTCGACCCCGTCAGGGTGCTCGAGCGCGTCGGTCTGTCCGACAGGATAAACAATTTCCCTGCGCAGATGTCCGGCGGCGAGCAGCAGAGGGTATCCATCGCCCGTGCTCTCGCGAAAAACCCGAAGGTGCTTCTGTGCGACGAGCCCACGGGCGCGCTCGATTACGCGACGGGCAAGAGCATACTCAAGCTGCTCGCCGAGACCGCGGCGGAAACGGGCATGACCGTCGTCATCGTCACGCACAACCAGGCGATAACGCCTATGGCGGACAGAGTCATAACCATGCGCAGCGGCAGGGTCCAGCGCATAACGGTCAACGACGCGCCCGTAAGCGCGGACAGTATAGAATGGTGATCCATAACATCGGAGACACAGCATAATGAACCGTCAGCTATTCAAAAGCGCATACAGATCGGTCGGCAGGAGCTTCGGGCGCTTCGCCGCCATCGTCGTTATCGTCGCGGTCGGCATAGCGTTCTTCTCGGGAATGAGCGCGTCCGGTCCGGATATGAGCGCGACGCTTGAAAAATACTATAACGACACCAATTACTACGATCTGTGCGTCCGTTCGACGATAGGTCTTTCGACCACCGACGTCGCCGCGGTCGCGGAGGTAAGCGGCGTCCGGTACGTCATGCCCGTGAAATTCATCGACGGCATGGTCAAGGTCGACGGCAACGTCGAGAGCGACCTCGACGGCTCGCAGATATCCGCGCGGGCGTACGGCATCGATCTCGATTACGTCAAGGACTACGCCTCCGGCGTCTACGACGGGTCCTTCATCAGCAAGCCCGAGCTCATCCGCGGCTCTTGGCCGAAAACGGACGGCGAATGCCTCGTGGACGGCAGCGCGCTTTCCACCCCCGAATCCTACAAGATAGGGAGCGTCATCTCCCTCACCGGCGACGGGAGCAACCTTTCATCAAAGCTCACGACCACCGAATTCAAGATAGTCGGCGTCATCCGCTCGCCGAACTACGTTTCGTTCGAGAGGGGCAACACGGACATCGGCTCGGGCAAGGTCGGCTCCTTCATCTACATCCCCGCGTCGGCGTTCAAGACCGATTATTACACCGAGCTCTACGTCAAGAGCGACGGAGCGTCGGAGAACTCGACGTTCTCAAAGGAATACCTCGACAACGTCGACCAAACGAGAAGGAACATAGAAGCCATCGCGCCTGACAGGCTCACCGTCCGCGCGGCGGAGCTCAACATCACCCTGTCCGCGAACATCAGCGCGGCGACGCTCGAACTCAATTCCAAGAAGGACGCGCTCGCGACGCAGTTCCGCACGCAGGAGGAACAGCTTGAACAGCTCAGGCAGCTGCGCGACAACGGCGACGCCATCTACGCGCAGAAGCAGGCGGAGTATCTCGCCACCTACTCACAGGCGCAGCAGGCGCTCACCGACAGCAACGCCGATTACACGCAGAAGCTCGCTGCTTACAGCCAGCTCGTCGCCCTCGTGAACGAGGGGCAGGCGGCTTATGACGCGGCGAAAAACGAATACGACAGCAAAAAGGCGGTCTACGACGAGTACAGCGCAACGATGACCTCCTGGTACAATAATCTTCAGACGGCGAAGGCGACGCTGAACACCACGTCCGACCTGCTCAAGCAGACCAAGGACGTCCTCGGCGCTCTCGAGCAGCTGCAGATGGGCTCCGCGAATCAGGAGCAGGTGCAGAACGTGATCTCGGTGCTGCAGAACACCTACCCCGAGCTTTACAAGTCGATCTACACGCTCACGGCGCAGGGCACGGCGGCGGCGGCGATACAGCTCGTCAAGCCGATAATCACGCAGTACGAGAACCGCATCGCCTCGGAACAGGCAAAGGTCGACGAGTATCAGGCGCAGTACGATCAGGCGAAGGCGTATTCCGATCAGGCGTACTCCATGCTGCTCGAAAACGGCACTCTCCTGACCTCGAAATACACCGCGCTGCAGAACGCGAAGGCGCAGCTCGACACGGCTGAGATACAGCTCCAGCAGTACGCGAATACGCTCACCGACGGAAAAACGACGCTCCAGCTCGGTCAGATAAAGGCGCAGCAGGAGCTTTACACGCTCAAATCGGAGGTCGAGAACGCCAAGCTGAACTACGACAACTACGCCGCGCAGCTCGCGGAGGCGGAATCAGAAGCGAACGAGCAGATAGACGCCGTCCAGGCGGACATCGACGAGGCGAAGGCGACGCTCGGCAAGATAGCGACGGCGAACTGGATGATCTCGGACAGGACGCAGTCGCAGGGCTTCGCGAACTTCGACACGACGGTCACGAATCTGCGCAGGATGTCGCATATCTTCCCGGTGTTCTTCATCGTCGTCGCGGCTCTCGTCGCGCTCACGTCGATGACCAGGATGGTAACGTCCGAAAGGATAGAGATAGGCACGCTCAAGGCCATCGGTTACCAGAACAGGGAAATAAAAAAGAAATATATCGTCTACGCGGTCATCGCCGCGGCAGTCGGCTGCGCCGCCGGTCTGGCGGGTGGACTTTACCTGTTCCCGCTGGCGATTTACAAGACCTACTCGATAATGTACGACATCCCCGACCTCACCTACACGCTGCCGATACCGACGATCATCATCAGCGCGATCGTCGCGCTTCTCTGCACGGTGCTCGCCGCTTACGTCGCCTGCACCAGGGAGCTCACGGTCGACGCGTCGACGCTCATGCTGCCTAAGGCTCCCCTGCCCGGCAAGCGTGTCCTGCTTGAAAAGGTCGGCTTTATCTGGAAAAGACTCAGCTTCACGTCCAAGGTCACCGTCCGCAACACGTTCCGCTATGCGGCGAGGGCGGTCTCGACCGTGATAGGCATAGCCGGCTGCACCGCGCTGCTTCTCGCGGGTCTGGGGACCTACGACTCGGTCAACGCGGTCATGGACAGTCAGTTCGGCGCGAACGGCATCTCGAATTACGATTTCACGCTCGCGTTCACGCATCCGCAGATACCGGGGCAGAGCGCGACGCTCGACTATATCGCCGACGACGCGAGAGTAACGGGCTGCATGCTCGTTTCGATGAAATCGCTGTCCGGCGGCGGCAGCGAAACATCGGATCCGATGGACGTCTACGTCTTCGTCCCGTCCGACCCCGCCGCGATGAACGAGTACATCCATCTGCGCAGCAGCAAGGACGGCTCGGACGTCGAAATAGACGATTTCGGCGGAGTCATAACCTCGAAATTCGCGAGGGACACGGGCACGTCCGTGGGCGACACCGTCTGGGTCAGGGACACGGACAACAACACCTACACGATCCCCGTCACCGCCATAGTCGAGAACTATACCTTCCATTACATCTATCTTAACGCCACGGTCTACACGAACATATTCGGCGCCCCGCCGTCCTACGATTACGCGCTCGGTACGCTCTCGTCCGCGGTGAAGGACGAGGTCGTCACGAAGGACAATATCGATTCGAGCAACAAGGCGCTGCTCACGGCCGATATACTCGACCGCAGCGACATAGCCGCCCTGTCGTACATGACGGACACTCAGGCGGATTTCAAGACGATCATCAACGCGCTGTCTTCCATACTCTATATCTTCATCGGCGCGGCGGCGCTGCTCGCGTTCGTGGTGCTTTACAACCTCTCGAACATAAACATCCAGGAACGCCGCAGGGAGATAGGGACGATCAAGGTCCTGGGCTTCCGCGACGGCGAGGTATCGTCGTATATCTACCGAGAGAACATGCTGCTGACGCTCATCGGTTCGGTCATCGGCATACCGCTCGGTCTTTTCGGGCACTGGGCGGTACTTCAGAACATCGAGATAGAGGCGGTCACCTTCGGCAACCGGATAAACCCGCTCAGCTACGTTCTTGCCATAGTGATAACATGGGTCTTTGCCGGCATAGTCAACCTCGTCATGTACCGCAAGCTCATGAAAATAGACATGGTCGAATCCATGAGGAGTTACGAGTGATCCCATGCTCAATATCGAACATTTAACGAAGACTTACGGCGACAAAACGGCGGTGGACGATCTTTCGGTCCGCATCCTCCCCGGCGAGATCTACGGCTTTATCGGCCACAACGGCGCCGGCAAGACCACCACGATAAAAGCCTGCTGCGGCATAATCCCGTTCGACGGCGGAAGCATCCGCATAAACGGCGTTTCGGTCGCGGAGGATCCCCTGTCGTGCAAGAGGATACTCGCCTACCTACCCGACAATCCCGACATCTACGAGTTCATGACCGGCGCGCAGTATCTCAACTTCATAGCCGACGTTTTCTCAATCGGCAGGCAGGAGCGCGCGACGCTCATCAAAAAATACGGCGACGCTTTCGAGCTCACCGCGGACCTCGCGCAGCCCGTGTCGTCCTATTCGCACGGGATGAAGCAGAAGCTCGCGATAATCTCCGCGCTCATCCACTCCCCCAAGCTCGTCATCATGGACGAGCCCTTTGTCGGGCTCGACCCGATAGCCGCGCACACGCTCAAACAGATAATGCGCGAGATATGCGCCGCGGGCGGCGCGATCTTCTTCTCGACGCACGTGCTCGAGGTCGCGGAAAAGCTCTGCGACAAGGTCGCCATAATAAAAGAGGGCAAGCTGATACGCTCGGGGACCATGGACGAAGTCCGCGGCGACGCTTCCCTTGAATCCGTATTCCTTGAACTGGAGGACAGAGACTGATGTTTCGCGCTCTGCTGAAAACGCAGCTTCTGTCCGTCATAACCTCCCTCACGGGCGGCAGCGGAAAAAAGAGACGCTCACGGGGAGCAGTCCTCGGTCTGGCGGCTCTTTATCTTTTTATGTTCGCGAACTTTTTCATCGTCTTCGGCAATCTGTTCACGAGCATAGGCTACTCGGTCGGCGGGACCGGATACGAATGGCTGTTTTACACCGTCATGGGGCTGATGTCCTGCCTTCTCATGTTCATAGGCAGCGTGTTTTCCGCGCAGGCGCAGCTCTATTCGGGCAAGGACAACGACCTGCTGCTCTCGCTGCCGATACCGCGCGGCTATATCCTGCTCAGCAGGATGCTGACTCTTTGGCTCTACACCGCCGTCTGGGGGATGACGGTCATCGTTCCCGCAGGCGTCTGCGCGTTCAAGCTCATGGCGCCGGACGCGCGTACCGCGGTGTTCTTCATTCTCTCGGCGGCCGTCCTGCCCTTCCTCGTCACCGCCGTTTCGTGCGTGTTCGGGTGGCTGCTGTCGCTCGTTACCGGCAAGGCGCGCAACAAAAGCGTGATAACCACCGTTTTCGCCCTCGTTTTCATGGTCGTCTACGTCGGGTTTTACAGCAGCCTGAACGGCGTCATCACCCGGATAGCGACTGAAACTGAGCAGACGGCGGAAACTCTTGAAAAATACACACGTCTTATGACCGCGATGGGCAAGGGCATAGCCGGCGACAGCATACCGAGCTTCGCCGTGTTCCTCGCCTTCTCTGTCGCCGTCTCGGCGGTCATCTTCACCGTCATATCAAAGACCTATTTCCGCCTCATCACGAGGACCGCGACCGGCAAAAGGCATAAATTCAGCGAAAAAATGATACGCTCGGGCTCAGCCGGCAGGGCGCTGCTCGGGCGCGAATGCCTGCGTTTCGTCAGGAGCCCGGGCTATATGCTCAACTGCGGGACGGGGATGATACTCACCGTCGTGTTCGCCGTTCTGATGATAATAAAGCCGGAACTCGTCTTTTCGATGCAGAGCGTCCTGGGCTTCGGCGTTCCGCCCGAGGTCATCGCCGTCGCGGTGATAGTCCTGCTCAATTCAGTATCGCCGATGACAGCGCCCTCTGTCTCGATCGAGGGCAAGACGCTGTGGATAGTAAGATCGATGCCGGTGTCCTCCCGCAGGCTGCTCGGCGTAAAGCTGCTTTTCGGCGTCATCCTGCAGGGCGGGATATCGGCTCTTGCCGGTCTCGTCTGCGCTGTCAGATTCAAGATCTTGTTTTCCGCGGCAGGCGTTTTCACCGTCGTTCTGCCCGTGATATTCTCGGTATTCTTCTCCGCTCTCGGGCTGATTTTGGGACTTAAGTTCCCGAGGCTCGACTGGCTCTCGGAGAACGAAATATTCAAGCACGGTCCGGCGATCACGCTCAGCATGTTCGCGGGGCTCGCGGTATGCATGGCGGCGTTCATACCATACGTCGCGGGGGTGCGGAACGTGATGAGCTGCGGGGCGTATTTCGCCTGCGTGTCCGCGGCGCTCGCTGCGGTATCGGCGGCGATGTGCGCCGTGATATTCAGATTCGGGACCAAACGCTTTGAAGAAGTCGGATGACACGAAAGAACGGGAGGACTTTATGTATATCCCAGACTACGCAAAAACCGTCCTTGACCGTCTGAACGGCGCCGGATACGAGGCCTACGCCGTCGGCGGCAGCGTGAGGGACAGTCTGCTGGGCGTTCCCGTGAACGACTGGGACGTGACGACGTCCGCCCTGCCCGAAGAGACCGAGCAGGTCTTCCGCGGCTTCAGAGTCATAGAAACGGGCATCCGTCACGGCACGGTCACGGTCGTGTCAGAAGGACACAATATAGAGATAACCACCTACCGCTGCGACGGTGCGTACGCGGACAACCGCCACCCCGAAAACGTCGTTTTCGTACGCGATATAAAAGAGGACCTGCTGCGCCGGGATTTCACGGTCAACGCGATGGCCTACTCCCCGCGCGACGGCCTCAGGGACGTTTCCGGCGGCATGAAGGACCTTGAAGATAGGGTGATACGCGCCGTCGGCGACGCGCACACGCGGTTTTCGGAGGACGGGCTGCGCGTCATGCGCGCGGTCAGGTTCGCCTCGCAGCTCTGTTTCACTATAGAGAGCGCGACCCGCGACGCCGTACTTGCCGACAGGTATCTTCTTAAAAACATCTCGTCCGAGAGACTGTTCTCGGAGCTGAAAAAAACGCTCGCCGGGCGCGGAGTCACGGAAACGCTCAAAGAATACGGTACGGTCATCTCGACTTTCATACCGGAGCTCGTTCCTTTGACGGAAAAAGACGCCGCCCTTTGGGAGCAGACCTGCCGCGCCGCGGGAACGGTCAAAAACGACACGGTACTGCGCCTGGCCGCCCTGTTTTCATCCGTCGGGAAGGACGCCGCCGCCGAAGCTCTCGCGCGGCTCAAAGCCGACAGAAAAACGGCGGAAACGGTGACGCTTCTCGTCGGTCTCGCCGACGCAGAGCTCCCGCGCTCGAAACCGCAGACGCGGCGGATGATACACGGCGTCGGGGAAGAAAACCTCGGAAGGCTCCTGGATCTGCGGCGGGCTATGAGCGCCGCGGCGGGAGATACGGACTTCGGGGATACGGAAAGGATATCCGCGTGGATATCCGAGATAGCGGCGGACGGGGACTGCGTTTCGCTGAAATCGCTCGCCGTCGGCGGAAAGGACGTCCTTTCCCTCGGTGTCCGCCCGGAGGATGTCGGGACGCTTCTGAACGCCGCTCTTTACGCAGTCATGGACGAAAGGCTGCCTAACCGCAAAAACGAATTAATGACTTACATAAAAAATCTTGTTTCGGAGGAAATGCCACATGAGAAAGATAATCCCGCTTAACTTCGGCTGGAAGTACAGCCCCGAATTTGACGAGAAAATGCTGTCGCCCGACTATGACGACAGCGCTTTCGAGATCGTCGACATCCCGCACGCGAACAAGGAGATACCCTACAACTATTTCGATGAAAAGATCTACCAGTTCGTCAGCTGCTACCGCAAAGTCTTCACGCTTGAGAAAGGCGATCTCGACGGCGGAAAGCGAGTTTTTATCAGATTCGAGGGCGCAGCGAACTACGCCGAGGTCTTTGTCGGCGGCAAGCCCGCCGGCAGCCACAAGGGCGGCTACACGCCTTTTTGCTTTGACGTGACGGAGCTTGTCGTTCCCGGCGAGAACACCGTTTCCGTCAAGCTCGACTCGACCGAGCGTCCCGAGATACCGCCCTTCGGCAACGTCGTGGACTATCTCTGCTACGGCGGCATCTACCGCGAGGTGAGCATAGAGATCTTCGACCCCGTTTATATAAGCGACGTTTTCGTATATACCGCGAAGGATCTTGAGCCTGTCAAGCAGGTCTTCGCCGAGGTCACCTTCTCCGAAGCGGTCTCCGGTCAGGTAAGCATATCCATGGAGGACGGCGACAGGGTCGTCTACTCCCGCGACGCGGATATCAGCGGCACGGTCGTAAGGCTCGGCTTTACGGTTTCCGGCGTGAAGCTTTGGGATATCGACTCCCCGCAGCTCTACGCGCTTCGCATATCCTTCGGCGGCGACGAGGTCGTCAGGCGCTTCGGCTTCCGCGAGGCGGTCTTTGAAAAGGACGGCTTCAAGCTCAACGGCAGACGCCTCAAGCTGCGCGGTCTCAACCGTCATCAGAGCTATCCCTACGTCGGCCCCGCGATGCCGGCGAGCGTACAGAGAGCGGACGCGGAGCTTCTCAAGAACAGGCTCGGCTGCAACTTCGTCAGGACCGCTCACTATCCCGATTCGATACATTTCCTCGACCGCTGCGACGAGATCGGTCTTCTGGTCTTCACCGAGATGCCGAGCTGGCAGTTCTTGGGCGAGGGCGAATGGAGAGAGAACTGCCTTGACAATATCCGCTCGATGATCGTGCGCGACCGCAGCCATCCGAGCGTCATCCTCTGGGGCGTCAGAGTCAACGAGGGGCAGGACTGCGACGAGTTCTACACTCAGACCAACGCCCTCGCGAGAAAGCTCGACCCGACGAGGCAGACCGGCGGCGTGCGCAACTTCCCGCGCAGCCACCTGCTCGAGGACGTGTACACCTTTAACGATTTTTCACATTCCGGCGGCAAGGTCGTCCTGCTTCCGCCCACCGCGGTCTGCGGCAACGCGCCGTATCTCGTGACCGAGAACAACGGCCATATGTTCCCGACGAAGTCATTCGACAACGAGGAGCTTCGAACCGAGCACGCCCTGCGCCACGCGAGGGTGCAGAACGCCTCCTACGGCGACGACCGCATAAGCGGCGCGACCGGCTGGTGCATGGCGGACTACAATACGCACAAGGATTTCGGCTCCGGCGACAGGATATGCTACCACGGCGTGACCGATATGTTCAGGATACCCAAGCTCGCGGCGGCGGTCTACGCCTCGCAGCAGGATGATTTCACCGTGATGGAAACGTCCTCGACGATGGATATCGGCGACCATCCCGCCGGCGTTCTCGGTCCCGTCTATATCTTCACGAACTGCGATTTCGTCAAGGTCTACCGCAACGGCGAGTACAAGAGCACGGCGTATCCCGACAGGAAGCGTTTCCCGAACCTGCCGCATCCGCCAATCTGCCCCGAGGATTACATAGGCGAAGCGCTTATAAAGGACGAGGGTCTCAACAAGAGCGCCGCAACCGCGCTCAAATCCGCGCTGATAGTCGTCAGCAAGAACGGCTTCGGAGTGCCCCCGCAGCACTACCTCAAGGCGGCGTACGCCTTTGTCGCGAGCAAGATGTCGATGCACGAGTTCATCGGCGTCTGCGAGAAATACTTCGCGTCCTGGGGTCAGAGCCAGCTCGAATACAGGTTCGAAGGCTATAAAAACGGCGAACTCGTCGCGACCGTGACGCGCTCCGCCGTGACTTCGGTCGACTTCACCGCAAAGGCGGACAGTGAGATTCTCTGCGTGGGCGACACCTACGACGCGACGAGGATAGAGCTGACCGCCGTCGACCAGTACGGAAACCGTCTTCCCTACTCCAACGCCGCGGTCAAGGTCAAAGCGACCGGACCGGTGTCGGTCATAGGCCCCGACGTCTTCTCCCTCATTGGCGGCGCGAGGGCGTTCTGGGTACGCACGACCGGCGGCGCCGGTAAGGCCCGCTTAAAGATCGACGTCGAGGGCATGGGAAGCAAGACCGTCGACATTCAGGTAAAAAAGTGATATTCGCTGTCGCGTCAGGAGGAACAATATGAAATACAGTATTTTATCGACAGACTTCCGCGATTTCAGGACCATCTCCCGCAACGAGCTGCCGCCGAGGGCGTACTTCATCCCCTTCGGCAGCGAGGCTCTGATGAAAAAGAGCGACAAGCTCAC
>JAFRXS010000067.1 GCA_017443405.1 Clostridia bacterium
GCCTGTAATCGACATGGTCGATCACGAGCATCGTGCCGATCTGCACGAAGGAATCGAGGTCCTCGGGATCCGTGCCGACGTAGATGCCGAGGTACTCGGTGCCGTAGGTGGTGGTGCGCTCCCTCGCATAGAAGGTCATGGAAGGATCGGTCTCGGGAACGTGGAACTCGGGCAGGATCATCCAGTTGTTGACCTCGGAGGAACTGTTGTAGCGGGAACCCATGCAGCCCTCGCCTTCATAGGCGTAGCTGGAGGCGGTGACGCGGGACCAGGTGTAGCCGTCGCCGTCCTCATCGAGGAAGATGTAGTCCGCGACCTCGTAATTGGATTCGAAGTAGTAGCCGAGGACGGGCTCGCCGGGCTCGGCAGGCTCCTCAACGCTGTAGTCGATGGTGTAGATCCAGTAGAGGCTGCTGTACTCGCTCCAGCCGTGGTTCTCCGCGATCGTCGCGTCGCCGTTGATAAGAACGGTGACCTGATCCGCGAAGGCGTAGCCCTCGTCGGGTATGATCTCGAAATACTGATAGTAGACGTAGCTCTCGTTATCGAAGGTCTCGCTCGGCGTCAGGATATCGCCGTCGTCAAGCTCGTCGCTCCACCAGTTCCAATCGGTGTAATCGATGGTATAGTGCACATCCGTGGGGACCGTTACATTGTAGTACGGATTCTCGCCCCATGCGGGCACGACGAAGTCGAGGATCTCGATCGTGTCGATAAGCTCGGGCTGGGGCTCGGGCTCCTCGACGGTGAACTCGATGGTCAGGATGTGGAAGGTGCCTTCCCCGGTATTGTTGGCAACGCCGATGTATTCGGTGCCGCCGTTGATGGTCGCCTCGACCTCGTCCGCGAACTCATAACCCTCCTCGGGCACGAGCACGATGGACATCATGTAGCTGCTGGTCTCGCTGTCGAAGACGTCCTGACGGATCATCTGTTCGCCGTCGCAGAGCCATGCGGTGTAATCGATGGAGTAATGCGCGTCCTCGGGAACTTCGATATCGAAATCGGGATTCTCGCCCCATGCGGGCACGGTGAAGCCTTCGATAGCGACCGTGTCGATAAGCTCGGGCTCTTCCTCGCCGCCCTCGTTGAAGACCTCGACCTGGTCAAGACGCAGCCAGTTCAAATCGGTGCAGTTGAAGTGGCGGAACGCGACCCGGATCGTCTGCCCCGCGTAATCGGAAAGATCCGCGGTGTAGTTGACGTAATCGGCGGTCGCCACGGTCTCGGGAATGAGCTCGACGAGGTCATCGACGGACTCGGCATCTTCGGTCATCACGTAGACCGCGAAATGCTCGGCGCACCAGTTTGCGCCGACGCCTGCAGCATAGAAGCTGAGGGTCGTGGTACCCTCGGGGATCTCCATATCGGGAGTGAGGAGGAAGTTATCCGGGGTCAGAGCCACGCTGTTCCAGGAGGGAGAGCCCATATAACCCTCGCCCTCGTAGGCAAGAGGCTCGCCGAGGGATTCGGCGTCCAGCCAGTACCAGTTGCTGCCGTCGCCGTCGTTATCAATTACGGACCAGCCTTCAAGCTCGTCTGCGGTCTCGAAGTACCAACCGTAGATCGGCGCATCGCCGCCGCAGACCAGCGCGACGGGAACGATAAAGGCTACGGTGCCGTTGACGGAGGAGTAGCCGGGATCGAGTTCGAGATTGCCGTTGTTGGCCATCATCACAGCGCCATCGGCAAAGGTGTAGTCGAGATCGGTCTCGACCATCGCGCCGAACAGATAGCTCCTGCCCTCGACGAACTCGTCGTCCTCATAGAGCTCCTCATCGGCCTCCAAGTCGTAGGCGGAGAGCTGATCGATGATGTAGTGCGCATCCTCGGGAACGGCCACGTTAGCAAGCACGTCCGCGGGGGTCTGGCCGGCGTAGATCCTGGTCGGGAAGCCCGTGACGTTGATCGAGGTGATGACGCTCTCATCAATGGAACCGGTAACGGTCACGTCGTCGATGTAGAACCTCCACTGGTCGGTGCAGTTGTAGTGACGGATCGCGATCTGTACGTCTTCACCGGCAAAAGTGGTTATGGGATAGCTGACCTGAACATAGGTACTGCCGGTAACGCTCAGGTTGGTCGCAACGTCGGTGAACTGTTCCGTGCCCGCGCGCCTGATGAAGACGCCGAAAGTCTCGGGATAGGTGCCCGAGTAGTTCCTTACCCAAAAACTGATGGTGGGATCCTCGGAGGCCAGGGTGAACACCGGCGAGATCGCCCAGTTATCGGGACTCAGCGCGCTGCCGGAATAGGAAGCGGACATGATGGAACCGGTGCTTTCGTGCGCATAGGTCGAATCCTGTACCCAGTTCCAGTTGTTGCCGTCGCCGTCGCTGTCTTCAAAGGTCCAGCCGGTCGCAGTGGGATTCACTTCGAAATCCCAGGTGACAAGGCCGGGTTCGTCCTTGACGCCGCGTGCGCGCACGTTCGTGCCGCGGCTGACAGGAGAGGGCGTCGCTGTCGTCTTTGCGAACGCTGCCGCGGGCACGAGACCCAGCAGCAATGCGACCGCAACGAGAAGACTGATACATCTTTTCATGGTATTTCTCCTTTACTGTTTTCTGCGAGGGGTATCGCTCTTTATATTATAGCGTATATCATTGTGCATTTCAACCACAAATACATTTAAATATGAAAAAACCGCTCCAAATTGCGTTGGAGCGGTAGTACCCGGTTTTATCTGAAATCGCGCGGAAGAACTCCCACTTGGCGAAGCAGACGGTAAACGTTCGGAAGCGGCAGCCCGATCACGGTGAAATAATTGCCCTCGATCGCTTTGACGAACATGCCGAAGGGGCCCTGTATGCCGTAGGCGCCGGCCTTGTCGAGCGGCTCGCCGGAAGCGACGTATTTCTCTATCTCCTCGTCCGAGAGC
>JAFRXS010000068.1 GCA_017443405.1 Clostridia bacterium
AAAAGCTGTTTTTCTTAAAGAATTCTGCAAACCCGTCATCGATCATTATGCCGTTTGTCTGCAAAGCGAAAGAAACGGGAATGTTTAAATTTTGTTTGACGGAAGCAACGAAATGTTTAAAATAATCAAGACCCGCAAGCGTTGGTTCGCCGCCTTGAAACATAACGGATAAAGCCGAAGGCTGATACGCTTTGATTTTGCGTATCAGTTCATCAGCCGCAGCCTTTGTCATGATGCTGTTTTCTCTTGTCTCGCTTGCCGTTTTGTAAAAGCAGTAGGCACAATTCATATTGCAGAGTCCTGCGGCAGGCTTGATCAGTAAAGTAAGATTTTCCATTGCTCGCACCCTGTTGACTTGATGGCACGTTTCAGTATAATATAACCGTACAGATATTTCAATTCGTAAAAATGAGGTTTTATGATGAAAAAGCCTAATGTTGTGATTATTCTGACTGATGACCAGGGCTACGGCGATTTGGGCTTTATGGGGTCAAAGGACCTGAAAACGCCAAACCTGGACGCACTTGCCGAAAACGGAATAAAATTTACATCCATGTATTCTGCTTCCCCCGTATGCTCGCCCTCAAGGGCTGCGCTGCTAACGGGAAGATATCCCGGCAATGCAGGTGTGCGAGCTATTCTTGCCGGTCACCGCAAGGCAAGCGGACTCACGCCCAGGGTGCCAACGCTTGCAGCCGCGTTGAAGAAAGAGGGCTACTCTACGGGAATTTGCGGCAAGTGGCATCTGGGATTAAAAGACGAATGTCGGCCAAACGCAAACGGCTTTGATGAATTCAGCGGTTTTCTCGCCGGCTGCCTTGATTACTATTCGCATATTTTTTATTACGGAATGGCTGACGGCGGCTCAAACCCCACACACGATCTATGGGAAAACAGCGACGAAGTTTACGCCAACGGTGAATACCTGACCGAGCGAATCACAAGGAAAAGCGTTGATTTCATCAACCGTCACAAGGATGAACCCTTTTTCCTTTTTGTTTCGTATAATGCACCTCATTATCCGATGCACGCTCCGGAAAAATATATTGAACGCTTTCCTGATTTACCGTGGGACAGGCAGATCATGGCCGCAATGATAAGCGCCGTTGACGACGGCGTAGGAGAAATCTGCGAAGCGCTTAAAACAGCAGGCATTTTTGACAATACAATGATATATTTTCAAAGTGATAACGGTCCGTCGCGTGAAAGCAGAAACTGGCTCGACGGTACGGAGGACCCATATTACGGCGGCACAACGGGATTGTTTTCCGGACACAAATTCAGCCTTTTTGAAGGCGGGATCAGAATACCTGCCCTGCTTTCGTGGGGAGCGCATATAAAGCCCGAGACCGTGAATGCGCCTCATATTGCAACCGACATTTTCCCGACCGTACTGGAAGCGTGCGGAGGCGATCCGGAGGATTACGAAACTGACGGAAAGAGCTTGCTTGGTATGCTTTTACAAGGCGAAGACTGCACCCACGAATATCTTTTCTGGGAGATGGAAGGACAAACCGCCGTAAGATACAAGAATTACAAACTTGTCTTGAACGGCAGACTGGAGGAAAGCGAAGGAGAACGCGCACCCGTATGGCTTTCGGATTTAAGCAGCGACCCTGCAGAAAAGCGCAACATTGCCGACGAAGAACCCGCACTGTGTGAAAAGCTGAAAGCCGCGGCGCTTGAATGGCGTAAAGGAATTGAGAAAAAGTGGGATAACGAATTTGCAAAAAATTACAGCCTTACCTGATAAACAGACTTGCAGGAAATCTTGTTGTTTTAACAACACAGATAATATAAATATATGTTATATTGTATACCAGATCGAGGGCTCATTTGTGATGTCCGTACAATTTGGGGCAGTTCCGCAGCGAGGGCTTTTACATTATTGAAATAATATATGATTGCCCGTCAAATTAAAGCGTTAAGACAGTACGGCGCTGTTTTCGCCGTATTATTCCGCCCCGCAGTCGCAAAACGCAAAACGCAAAACCCGAATAAACCGCAAGCTTCAGAAAAAGACGGCGGTCGCTCCGCCGTCTTTTTGTTGTATCAAGCAGTCTTACGCTTTTTCGTACACCGGGATATTCCTCGTCTCGACCTCGAATTCGCCGGGGGCGACGGGCTTTTTAGTGAAGAAGTCGCGCCAATTCCCGTCGGGAAGGTAGACCTTCCTGCCCTTTTCGCCCGGGGCGATGGGAGCGACGAGAAGACTGTCGCCGAGAAGGAACTCGTCGTCGACGCCGTAGGTCGCGCTGTCACCGGTGTAATCGCTGACGAGCGCTCTCGCCGGCGCGACGCCCTCGCGCGCGTAGCGGTCGAACGCGCGTCTTAAGACCGGACGCAGGGCGACTCTCTGCCCCAGCAAGTCCCTGACCTCCGCTTCGCAACCGTGGTTCTTCCACGGTATGCGGGGATCGTTCCAGCCGTTCATATTGCACATTACCGAGAAGATGTTCGCCTGCAGACGCCTGACGTACTCGTCCGCGCTGTCGCTGTACCTGACCTCGGGAGTCCAGAGCAGCCCCGCGAAGCCGCTGTTGCACAGCGCGCGGATGTACTGCGTAAAGTCGCTCAGATCGCTGTAGAGGACGAAGGGATAGGGAGATGCGAGCGCGCCGATGCTGCGAACGAGCGAGTAGGTCGGCTTATCGCCGAGAGCCCTCATCAGCGTCTTGCAGTAGAGCGTGCCGATGAGCTGGTGGTACTGCTCGCCGTCTATGCCCGAGGGGAAGCTCGCCATATTCGGGAACGACCACGAGCCGGTGAAATCGCTGCCGTCGCACTCGTCGAGCTTGAAGCCGTCTATGCCCAGAGCGACGAGCTTATCGCGGTGGTAGTCGGAGAATATCCGCACCGCCTCGGGGTCGGTGAAATCCGGCACCGCTCCGCCGAAAACGGCGTAGTTGCCGCAGTGCGGGAGTATCTCCTTGTAAAAATCCGCGTCCGGGTGGACGTAGCAGTGCTCCCAGAGGTTGACGTGATAGCCCATGGCGTACAGCTCGCTCAGCATTTCACGGTAGTTGGGATAAAGCGTCCCCGTCCGCCACTTATAGGTGCAGGAATAGGCGTGGGTATGCCAGCCCGGTTCAAGCCCTATTACGCCGACAGACATTCCGTCGCGCTTGAAATCGCGCGCCGCTTCGAGCACCTGAGCGTCCGTATACTCGACGTACATACGGAAAAACGGGTCGAAGCCCCAGTCCGGGACGCGGCAGCCGCCGCCGGAGAACATATTGTACTGCGCGACTATGTCGGTGATCGTGTCGCCCTCGAAGATATAGATATCCACGCCCTTCGCAACGGGTATCTGTATGCTTATATTGCCGCCGTCGCCGCTGTTGCCGTAGAGCTCGGCGGTGTCGTCGGTTATGCCCTCGCGCGACGAGCCGCCGCCGATGAAGGGCGACGAGCCGAAATAGAACTCCGCGTAGCGCGCGGTGTCGACGTAGACGCCGTAGCCCGCCGTGCTGACGAAGAACGGCACAGGGGCGTGCGTGTCGCCGGTCGCCCTGTCGCAGTCGGCGTTGCTTCGGAGCGTCAGCTTCTTCCCCTTAAGGTCGAAAAGGACGGTCTGCAGCCCGCAGCCGTAGATATGCTCGTCCTGCCCCAGAGGCAGCACGAGGCAGCAGCCGCGGGAGTTCTGAAAGAAATCTATCCTGTCCACCGGGTACGAAACGGGCGTTTCGACGTAACTCAGGCCGTCGCAGAACCTTGACGGGACTACGCTCTCCGGCTCCCCGAAAGTAAGCTTTTTCATACGGTCATCCCTCCGTCAGGCGAATACCTCGTTATAGTCTTCTATAGCGAAACCGTATTTATAGACCTTGCCGTCCTTGACGGCGTCCTCATAGCGGACCTTCATCTTTATCGTCTTGCCCGCGGCGGTCTTGATCACGATCTCGCTGCGCTCGAAATGCAGTTCCTCGGTAACGGCGGAGCAGAATATCTGCAGCTTGCCGTTGCCCTCCTCGTCGCCGTAGACGCGCATACCGGCGACCTTGGTCGGCGCTCCGTTGACGGTCATGGACGTGATCTTGCCGTCGACCTTTTTCTTCTTTTTCTTCCTTCTTCCGAACATATCTCAGATCCTCCGATCGGGAAATAAAGCGGCTATCTCCTCCGGCGACGAAACGATGACGTCCGCTCCGGCGTCTTCGAGCGTTTTTCTGTCCCTGAAGCCCCACAGGACCCCGACGGACGCGAGCCCGGCGTTTTTCGCGGTCATAACGTCCACGTCGGAATCGCCGATATATATGCATTCCCCGGCGCTCGCCCCGAAATACCGCATGGCGCGCAGCACGGCGTCCGGCGCCGGCTTTAAGGGCTGCCCCGGCAGAGCGCCCGAGACGAAGTCGAACAGATCGCCGAAAAACTTTCCGCTCAGAGCGCGCGCCGCGGCGTCGTCCTTGTTTGTGACGACCGCGGTGTCGACTCCGCGCTCCCTCAGCGTTTCAAGCAGCGGGACGATACCGCCGTAGGGCCTCGTTTTTATCTCGCAGTGACCGCGGTAGTATTCGATCATCCGGTCGACGCACGCGGCGAGAGTCTTTTCGTCCGTGCCGCCGGGCACTGCCCTTTTCACGAGCTTCGGTATGCCGTTTCCGACGAAGGAACGAATCTCGTCCGCAGTGCGCGCCGGCATGGAGAATTCCGAAAGGACCGCGTTCATACTGTCGCAGAGGTCACCCAGAGTATCGAGGACGGTGCCGTCCATATCGAAAATAACAGTCTTGATCATCCTTCGTCACCGTGGAGCCAGTCGTATATCCTGCCTGCAAAGTTATCCCCTATGCCGGGCGCCTGAGCTATCTGCTCGACGGTCGCACCGCGCAGCGCCTTGAAGGTACCGAAGTGCTTCATGACGGCGCGGGCCTTCGCCTCGCCTATGCCGGGGATCTCCGTGAGTTTGAGCGAATAAGCCGACGCGTTGTGCTTCTGCGTGCGGTAAACGTTGGCGAAGCGGTGAGCCTCGTCCTGCATCGAGGTGACGAGCGTGAACGCCGCGCGCTTCTCGGTGAGCTGTATCTCCGCTCCGTCGGTCGCTATCGCGCGGGTGCGGTGCCTGCCGTCCTTGACCATGCCGAAAACGGGGATACTGAGGCCGCTTTGCTCAATGACCGGCATGACGGCGCTCACCTGCCCCCTGCCTCCGTCGAGCAGGATGAGGTCCGGCAGCCTGCCGAAGCCCTCGTCCGAGCCGTCGTCCTTATGCTTTTCATATTCCGCGAGGCGGCGGGAGATAGTTTCCGCAAGCGCGCGGTAGTCGTCCTGCCCCTCGAAGCTCTTTATCGAGAATTTGCGGTAATTCTTCTTGCTCGGTCTGCCCTCTTTGAAAACGACCATGCCCGCGACGACGTCCTGCCCCGCGAGGTGCGAGATATCGTAAGCCTCGATATACTCCGGCGGAGCCTTGAGCCCGAGCAGCACGCCGAGCTCGTCGACCGCGGATTTTTCGCGCGTTGCGCGGTTGAGCTTCTGCATGAGCTTTTCGTTTGCGTTGGCGAGAGCGAGACGGGCTATCTCCTCCTGGTCGCCCCTGCGCGGCACGGCGACCTCTACCCTGCGCTCCGCTTTTTCGGACAGCAGCCGCGACAGCGAGTCCGCGTCATCGACCTCGCCGCAGATGCTCACACGCGGCGGGACGGGCGTCCTTATCTCATAGAACGACACGACGAGCTCGGACATATCCGTGCCCTCGTCCGCGCCGTCGAAGAAGAAATACTCGTTGTCGAACAGCCTGCCGTCGGCGAATCGCATGACGTCGAGGCAGCACTTGCCCGTGGACGAGCGCGCGACGGCGAAAACGTCCTGGCGCGGGTATTTCTGCGAGAAAACGCGCTGCTTTTCGCCGACCTTCTCTATTCCGCGTATGCGGTCGCGCAGCTTTGCGGCGCGCTCGAATTCGAGATTTTCGGAGCATTCCTCCATCTCGGCGCGCAGCTTTTTGACGAGCCCGTCGGAGCCGCCGCGGATGAACTCGAGCGCGGAGGCGACGTTTTCCTTATACTCTTCGTGCGATATCTTCCCCGCGCAGGGGGCGGAGCATTTTTTGATGAAATAATCAAGACACGGCCTCGCCTTGCCGATATCGCGCGGAAAGACGCGCGAGCAGGTCGGGAGCTTGAATATCTCGTTCGCCTCCTCGACCGCCTGACGGACGAAAAACGAGCTCGTGTAAGGTCCGATATACTCGGCGCCGTCGTCCTCCTTCTGAAACACTGCGGATATCTTGCGCCATTCGCCCGGCG
This sequence comes from Clostridia bacterium, assembly GCA_017443405.1. Taxonomy (GTDB): domain Bacteria; phylum Bacillota; class Clostridia; order Oscillospirales; family Acutalibacteraceae; genus RGIG2893. Next base: position 6,252 of record JAFRXS010000068.1, read on the forward strand.
AAACGCGGATATAGCTGAAGCCCTTGTCGTCCTTGAGAAGGATGTTGTACTTGGGCATGTGCTGCTTTATGAGGCTGCATTCGAGGACGAGAGCCTCGAACTCGCTGCCGACGAGGATATAGTCGAAATCCTCGACGTTGGCGACCATCGCGCGCACCTTCGCGCCGTGGTTCGCGTCGCTGCCGAAATACTGCGAGACCCTGTTTTTTAGGGCCTTCGCCTTGCCGATATAGATTATCTCCCCGTCCCGGTTCTTCATGATGTAGACCCCCGGCGTGAGCGGGAGCCTCATCGCTTTTGAGCGCAGACGCTTTATGCGTTCATCGGGTATTCTTGCCATGCCGACACCTTGAGATAAAAAACGCGTTCACTAACAAAAAAATGCCGGAGAGATACCCTCCGGCGTTGAATGAATGATTATTCCGCGCAGCCTCTGTCGATAAGGGCGCTGAGGGCTTCGACCGCTTCCTTTTCATCGTCGCCGTCGGCGAAGATGCGGATGGAAGCGCCGCCCATGATGCCGAGCGACAGGACGCCGAGAAGGCTCTTGGCATTGATGCGGCGCTCGTCCTTCTCTATCTGGACGGTGGATTTATATTTATTGGCTTCATGAACAAAATAGGTCGCAGGACGGGAATGGAGCCCCACCTGGTTCTGAACGACTACGTCTTTGTAAAACATACTCTACTCTCCCGAGATCTTGATTGCAGAGCAAGCCGCATCCGAGCGCCGCCCCGTCGTTCCGGCAAGCGGAAAACAGGTTGAAATACGGTACAGGCAATGACTTGATGCCTTGTTGTTATTTGGATTATATCACAAAATCGGGACCCGTCAACACTTAAAACGGCGAAAGACAAAAGTTCGTATGCTTATCTGAAAAGTACATAGTTTTTGCTTTAAGACTTTGTTTAAATTGCCGCACAAAAAAACGGGCGGCAAACCTCGGTCTGCCGCCCGCGACGTACGGGGAACAAAGAGAGTCGAAACGCGCACTCAGTCGTTGTCCGAGCTCATGCCCTGGAGCTTGCTGACCTTCGCCTTTTTCTCCTGCCAGATGCGCTCGAACGAATCGAGAGCGTCCTGCTGACGGGCGGCCGCTTCGCGTATGGCGTCGAGATTGTTGCCTGCTCCGGCTATGATGCCGTCGATAAATTCGGCTGTGCGCTGTATCTCGGTGCCGCGGTAGCGTTCCGCCGCGTTGCGGATATCACCCGCCTCTTTTCTTGCTTCGTTGATCATATTGCTGACCTTGAGCTTGGTCTCCTGCTCGATCTCGCGGGCGCGGTCCTTCGCCGCCTCGGTTATGGCGTGCTCGCTCGTCATCTGGGCGGCGCGCGTCTGGGCGTCCTGAAGGATCTTCTGCGCCTCGCGCTGACCGATCGCGATGATCTCCTCGCTGCGTCTGAGGGTCTCCCTCGCGTTCTTCAGCTCGATGGGAAGGGTCTCCTTGATCATCGTAAGAGAGTTGAGTATCTCCTCCTTATCGACCTTGACCATAGACGCGTTGCCCATGGTGGGACGCGCCTGCTGGAGCAGACCTTCTATATGATCGACATAATCTTCAACGTTGGGCATTGTTCTTCCTCCCTGTATTTGATCACTTTTTGATTCTTTTTACAACGTCGTCGAGTATCTCCGGCGGGACGAAAGTGCTTATGTCGCCGCCGAACTCGCAGACCTGTTTCACCATGCTCGAGCTGAGGTAGAGGTTTTCGGCTCTCGTCGTCATAAAGACGGTCTCGACGTCGGGCGCGAGCAGCTTGTTGGTGAGCGCCTGCTGGAACTCGTCCTCGAAATCCGTCACGGCGCGAAGGCCCTTGACGATAGCGGTCGCCTTGTTCATCTTGACGTAGTCCGCGAGCAGACCGCCGTAAAAATCGACCGCGACGTTCGGCATATTGCCGGTGCAGCGGCGGATCATATCGACCCTCTCCTCCGGAGTGAAGGTCATCTGATTGAGCTTATGATAATTATACATCACCACGACGATGACCTTGTCGAAGATCGCGGCGGTGCGGCTGATAACGTCTATATGTCCGCAGGTGACCGGGTCGAAACTGCCCGGGCAGACGGCAAGTCTCTCCATAATGCCTCCTTTACCTATCGGCGCGGTAGACCGTCACGGCGACCGAGGAATAGCGGTAGCTCCTCGCCGCCGAGAGACCGCCGACGGTCTCGGGAAGCTCTTCTTCGACGGAACACTCGACGACGACGCAGCCTCCCGGGGAGACCTTGCCGTCGAGCGCCTCGAGCGCCCTGAGAGCGAGCCCCTTGCGGTAGGGCGGATCGACGAAGACTATGTCGAGCGACCCCTGCGCGAAACGCGCCGCCCTGACGAAAGCGTCGCCGCGGAAAACCTCGGCTTCATCCGAGAGGCGGGTCTTCATGAGATTGGAGCGGATGACGTCCGCCGCCTCGCGGGAACTGTCCGCGAAAACGCAGGAAGCCGCCCCGCGGCTGAGCGCCTCTATGCCCATCTGCCCCGTACCGGCAAACATGTCAAAGACCCGCGCGCCCTCCATCTCGAACTGGAGAGCGGAGAATATGCCTTCTTTGACCTTGGCTCCGGTCGGCCTTGTGGCCTCGCCGGGAAGCGACGCGAGAGACGCGCCTCTTGCCTTGCCGGTGATAACTCTCATCTTTTCTACCTCATGGATATTATTGCACGCCGGGAGGTTATTTGTCAACCTCAATTCGGTATTTTTATCCGCGCGTATAATTGTTGCATAAAGGGGTACTTGATTCGTTCATAATTGTTATGCTATAATACGGATGCAAATAAATCCGAAAAGGAGTCGGGATTATGGATATCTATACCGTTTTCGCTTACATCATGATGATCATCAAGACCATCGAGACTTATCTCCGCAAGTTCCTGAGCATAGTCGAGATCACCACCCCTTCGACCGTCTCGGGCTGACGGACCTGTTTCAGAGTGAAGCTCCGCGTGACGCGGGGCTTTTACTTTGCCCCCGGAATTTTCAAAAAAGTTACGGAAACGGCCCCGGATATCTTGCAAACACCGTACTCTTTTGGTATAATAATCTAAATATGAAAATCGGAGGCGGAAATGGCGTCTGAAATGCTGGACACCGTCGCTCGTGTCGAAAAGGAATGTGAACTCAAATACGCCGAGGCCGAAAAGACCGCGGCGGAGATAAACGCCGCCTCGGTCACAGAATGCGGCGAGATAGCGAGACAGGCCGCCCTGAAAGCGGCCGAGGAAGCGGAAGGGGTCACCTCCGCCGCGTCCGAACGCGCGAGCCGCGCCGTCGCGGAGTTCGAGGAAAGGGCGCGCAGGCAGTGCGCCGCGCTCCGTGAGGAAAGCGCGGGCAAAATGGACGCCGCCGCCGACGCCGCGGCAAAGATCATAACGGGCGCCTGATAGGTCCTTCGGAGGAACTTGGGAATTGGCAAGGCTTAAAATGAAACGGCTGTCCCTCGCCGCTTCGATGACGGACAGCAAAATGATAATAGACGCGCTGCAGCGACTCGGCGCCGTCGAATTGAGCGAGCCCGAAGAAACCGAGGGTTTTTACACGATGGACACCTCGGCGTCCGTTTCGCAGACCGAGCGGTATATCTCGGTCGCGGAAAACGCCGCCGCCGTCCTTGACAAATACGCCCCGAGGAAGGGCTCCCTGACCGATTTCCTAAAGCCGCGCAAGGAGCTCACCGCCGCCCAGTTCGCGGCGAGAAGCGCCGACGCCGACAAAACGCTGTCCGTCTGCCTGGCGGTAAACTCCGCCGAGCGCGAGATGGCGGACTGCGCGGCGGGCATAACGCGCTGCCGGACGAAGCTGCTGCAGCTCGCCCCGTGGAAGAGCGTGGACGTTCCGTTCACCAAAATGAAGTCGCGCCACGCGGGGATGATAGCAGGCGCCTTCCCGAAGCAGTATTCCCGCGAGGACGTGCTGAACATCCTTGCCGCTGCCCTGCCGGACAACGAAGCGGTCGACTGCTCGGTCGTGTCCGACTCTCCCGAGCAGACCTGCGTCCTCGTCCTTTGCATGAACGCCGACCGGACGGAGGTCAAAAACGCCCTGCGCGCGGCGGGCATGACGCAGATGACGGACAATTCCCCGCTCTCCCCCGCTCAAAGGATACAGCAGTACGAAAAAGAGATAGAGAAGCTCGAAAAGAAGCGCGAGGAGCTTGAAGCGTCCATAAAAGAAAAGGAGCCCTGCCGCGACGATATAGACTTCCTGCTCGATTTCCTGATAATCAGAAAGGACAAGAACTCCGCCCTGTCGAAGGTCCTGATGAATTCGAGGATATTCGTCATTGAGGGCTGGATACCCGAAAACAGGGTCGACGACCTCAAGGGCTTCATCGAGAATTCCCGCGTCGACGCGGCGTACGATATACGCGACCCGCTCCCCGACGACGACGAACCCGTCAAGCTGAAAAACGGCTGGCTGTCGGCTCCGGTCGAGGACGTCACCGAGATGTACTCCCTCCCGTCGAAGACGGACATCGACCCGACGCCGTTCATGTCGCTGCTTTACTACGTGTTCTTCGGCATGATGCTCTCCGACGCGGGCTACGGTCTGCTGATCGCGGGGCTTACGGGCGCGCTCCTGCTCAAATACAGGAACATGGAGTCCAAGTGGAAGAACACTCTTCGCAAATTCTTCTTCTGCGGCGTGTCGACCGTTTTCTGGGGCGCGATGTACGGCAGCTGGTTCGGCGATTTCCCGAACGTCGTGCGTCACAGCTTCCTTGGGCTCACGGACGTTCGCATCTACCTCTGGACCGATCCGCTGCAGAACATCATGAAGGTCCTGGTCTTCTGCTTCATCATCGGGCTTATCTGCCTGTTCTGGGGCGAGTTCCTCAACGGGCTCAAAGATATAAGGCAGGGGCATATCCTCGACGCGATCTGCGACACCGTCCCCACATATACGACGATAATCGGCATCGCGCCCGTTTTCCTCAAGATGTTCATGCCGGTCCCCGAGTGGATGACGAAGTACAATATGTACGTCCTCATCGCGGGCGTCGTGCTCATAGTGCTGACAAGAGGGCGTCACGCGCCGACCGTCGCGGGAAAAATAACGGGCGGCCTCGCGGGGCTCTACAACGTGTTCTCGGGCTATCTGGGCGACGTCCTGTCGTTCTCGAGGCTGCTGGCTCTCGGTCTGTCGACCGGAGTCGTCGCGCAGGTCATCAATATGCTGGCGACGCTCCCGCAGAACATGGCGCTTAAAATAGTGATGACCGTCGTGGTCTTCCCTCTGGGGCACCTGATGAACATCGCGATAAACGCCTTCGGAGCGTACGTCCACACGAACAGACTGATGTTCGTCGAATTCTTCGGCAAGTTTTATGAGGGCGGAGGCAGAGCCTTCTCCCCGCTTAAAGCAAATACAAAATCATACAGGTTCAAGGAGGAAATTTCCAATGTCTGAACTCGGAATCATTTTCACGCTCTGCGGCGCCGCTCTGGCTGCCATTCTTCCCGGCATAGGCTCCGGCAAGGGAGTCGGCTGGGTCGGGCAGACCGCCGCCGGCGTTCTGGCTGAAGATCCCTCCAAATTCTCCAAGCTGCTCATACTGCAGATACTCCCGGGCACCCAGGGCGTCTACGGCTTCCTTTGCGCCATCCTTCTGCTCAACTCCTCCGGCATAATGGGCGGCTCCCCCGAGATCACGACCTTCCAGGGGCTCATGTATCTCGCCGCCGCTCTGCCCATCGCTTTCGTCGGCCTTTTCACGGCTCTCGATCAGGCGAAGACGGCTGTCGCGGGCGTGGGCGTCGTCGCGAAGGATCCCTCTCAGAGCGGTAAGTCCGTCACCTCCTCCGCCCTCGTCGAGACCTACGCGGTCCTTTCGCTGCTCGTCTCGATCCTCATGATCCTCAACGTAAAATAATGACGGGACTTGATAAGATAGTCGACCGCATCCGCGCCGAGAACGACGCCGCCTGCGCCGCGCTGATCGAGTCCGCCCGTCACGGCGCCGAAAAAGCGGCGGCGAAGGCGAGAGAGGACGCGGAGGCGAGCGCCGACGCGGTAATGTCCGCCGCGGGGCAGAAGGCGCGTCAGATACAGGATATGGCTATGTCCTCCGGCGAGATGAAGTGCCGTCAGGCTCTGCTTGCCGAAAAAGGCAGGCTGCTCGACGAGGCTGTCGCTCTCGCCGTCAAAAAGCTCGCGGATCTGCCCGACGGTGAATATTTCGGTCTTCTGGAGCGTCTTGCCGTTAAGAACGCGATGCCGGGAGACGGAGTCATCCTGCTCGGCAAAAAGGATCTTGAGCGTCTGCCGGACGGTTTCGCCGACAGGATAAACGCCCGTCTTACGGACGGGCGAGTCAGCGTGTCCGCCGAGCCCGCCGATATCGAGAACGGCTTTATACTCAGCTACGGCGAGATAGAGCAGAACTG
>JAFRXS010000069.1 GCA_017443405.1 Clostridia bacterium
ATATCAGCGCCTCGCGGTCGGGCTCTTCGTCGGCGTAAACGTCAACGACGTCGAAGCCGAAGTTGAAATCTTCCGGAATCTTAAGCCTGAAATTCCGCTTGAAATCCTCGTAACTGTCAAAGTCGATCCTCTCGACAAATCTTTCTAACATCTGTTCACCCGGGAATCATTCCGCTATGACCGTCAAAAACTTCGCGGTCTCGGTTACCGCTCGCTGCCCGTGGGGCTTCTGCGGATTGAAATATATACTGTCGCCTTTTTCGAGCGTGAACTCGCGGCTGCCTACTACGACCTTTATCGCGCCCTCGATGACGTAGTTGAACTCCTGCCCGTCGTGTTTGACGAGCTCCGCCGTTTCGGAACGCGCGAGAGTGACTATCATCGGGTCCATTATGCGCTTCTTGTAGTTGAAGGCGAGCGCGCTGAACGAATAGCCCGGATAACGGACGATATTGACGCCGTTGCCGCCGCGCACGACCGTATAATCCTCCATGCGCGGGACGTCGCCGGTCATAAGCACCGTGGGATCGACCCTGAAGACGTCCGCGGTCTTGTAAAGAAGGCTGATCGGTATCTCTTTTTCGCCTTCCTCGAAAGAAAGGTACTCGCCGACGTCTACTCCGATCTCATTCGCGACGCTTTCCGGAGTAAGATCGAGGATCTCGCGGAGCTCCCTTATCCTGTCGGAGATCTGTTTTATATATTCATTCATAGCTTAACCCCCTGAGTTTTTACGCTTTTCAACTCAGCCCTTGAGGAATTTCTCGATCTCGGTGAGGTACGAAAGCAGAGTTTCGTCGCCCGAGGCGTAGATCTCGTGCTTGCTCGCCGGGAACTTTACGAGCCTGCCGTTTTTGACGAGCTTGATAAAATCGTCCTCGGCGGAGGAGACGACGGACTTGTCGACCTCAGGCTGGCAAAGGAGTATCTCGGTCTTTATTTTCGCGCAGCGCGCGGGATCGAGGTTTCTCTTAGAGACTTTGATCGCTTCACTGACCCAGTTGTAGGAGGCGCAGGAAGTCTGCAGGTGACGCGTCGCGCAGCGGATCTTATGATAATAATCGAACCTTACCCTGCTCGTGTCGTTGCTGTTCTCGAACGAATAATCCGGGTTGAAGCCGTGATAGATGAACGCCATCTTATCGCCCTTGCCCGTCCAGATGAACGGATTGATGAGCGCCTTGACGGCAAACGAGGGCAGCCCCGCCGTCTGCGGCATGATCATCGGAGCGGTCAGGACAGCTTTGGGGAACACGTCCGCGTGGGTCTGAAGATACTGCACGCCGATAGCGCCGCCCATGGAGTGAGCGTAAAGATAAGGCGTAAGTCCCTCGCTCGCGGGCAGAACTACGGTTTTTATGAAGCAGTCAAGGTCCTTCACGTAATCGTCAAAGGAGTGGATGGTGACCGTTTCGGGGTCGTCCGGATTTATCCTGTAGGACAGACCGTGCCCGCGGTTCTCGATGGCGAACACGTTGAAGCCCATCATCAGGAAATTGTAGGACATCTCGCGGAACTTCACGACGCTCTCGGTAAAGCCGTGGACAAGAACGATGACGCCCTCGGGCGACTCGACCGAATAATGCTCGTAATGAATCTTATTGCCGTCGAAGCTCTCAAAATAACCGTCGCCGCCGTGCGCCTCAAGATAGGGCATTACGACCGTGTCCATTTTTTCGGCGTAATTGTCCTCGCTGACGGGGACTGCCGTGATCCTGTATGCCATACCGCTTTACCTCCGTGTTTGATACTTTATTGTATTAGTATAACATTTTCGGGAGGCAAAAACAAGATATATAATAAAAATATACGGCCGTCCGGAGGAACGACGACCGCATACCGATATTGTTTTCCGTTTTTGAAT
>JAFRXS010000070.1 GCA_017443405.1 Clostridia bacterium
GCCGCGCTGGCGTGCGCGGTCGGCGGCTGGCTTTACGCGTTAGTCGCAAAGGGCACTTCCGCCACGCTCATCGCCACGGTCCCGCTTGTAGCTGCGGTGCTGGCGATCCGGATCGTTCACGACCGGTTCTGCAGGAACGGCTACTACGGCAAAAAGCAGGCGATAGCATTTTATACGGCATGTAAAGCGAACGGTATCTCCAGAATAAGATCCTCCCCGATCGCGGATTGCGACCGTATTTATCGTGAACAGGTCGCCGACGTCGATCTCGGCGCCGAAAAGAAGCGGCTGACCGTTTACGAGCAGATTTTCAACGAGGGGAAAAACTTAAGCAAAAAGGAGAAAGACCGAAATGCTTCCTGAATATAAGTTTTTGGGCATCACGTTATATTATTGGGGTTATATCCTCGCTTTCGCCGCGGATTTCCTTTTCAATCTTCTGTGGTACCGCAAGAAATTCGGTTTCGGAAAGCTGAAAGCGTTTCTTTCCACCGCGCTTGTCATCCCGCTGGGCTACGGACTGATACTCGTCATGTCCCTCGTGCATAAAGGCGGCGTCAACTGGGTGCGGGCGGTGCTGTTCATCCCGTTGGCGGTCTACATCATCTGCCTGATCTTAAAGACCAATTACGCCAAGACCTTCGATTTTTTGACCCCGACCGCCTGCATCAATCACGGCGTATCTCATATCTTCTGTATTTTCCAGGGCTGCTGCTACGGTTATCCCGCCGAGCACGGCGTCTGGAACGAGGATCAGCACGCCACGCTGTTCCCCATCCAGCTGGTGGAAGCGGCGTCGATCCTGCTGATCTGCCTGTTCATCGTACTGTACGCGAAAAAGCGCGATTACAACACCCACGGCGTCGCCTACGGGCAGCACCTGCTGCTGTTCGGTCTGACCCGCTTCATCTACGAGTTTTTCCGGGACAATACCGCCGTCCGCTGGGAGCTCTCCCAGTTCCAGTATTATTGCATCGCGGAATTCGCCCTGGGCCTCATCGGTCTGATCGTTGTTTACGCCGCCCTTAAAAACAAGCCGCTGCAGGAAAAGCACCCGCTGCTGTTCAGGGAGGATATCGACGAGTGGACGCGGCTGAAGATGCTGTTCGGGAGAAAAAAGAGCGGCGCCGCGGCGTGAGCTCGGTTTCCCCCTAATCAAACTGTTCCCTTGCGCTGTCGAAGCGTCTCCGTTTCAGAGAAGCGGAGACGGCTGAGTATTTAAGAGGATTATTAAAATTAAAAATACAAAGAAAGGTGAAAAGGACATGAAAACATCCGGAAAGTTCCTCAGCGTACTGCTGAGCGTCGTCATGGTCGTCACGAGTCTGAGCGTGGCGTTCGTGTCGCTGGTACCCACGGCCTACGCCGCGCCTACCTCGGCAGATTATGACACGCTTGCAACACGCATCAGGACGCTGCGGACGAACACCGCCAATCCCCCAAACGCTAAGCTGAGCGTGAGCGGCAACAATGCCACTTACAGCGACTCGACCGGCGATATGATCGCCGTCGCGGAACAGTATTATACGGTATTCACCAAATTGATCCCGACCTCGATCGATCAGAATACCGGTTCTAACCGCACGGCGACGATGATCAACAGCACGATCAAGAGCCAGATGAACAATGGCTCCCGTTTCACGGGCGACGAGTTCGACTCCTGGGGTATCGCCGAGCTGCTGAATTCTCTTATCGCCAACGCCAGTATCAGCAATTCGACTGATAGTACGAGCGAGCTGCCGGCACCGACGATCACCGTGAAGGTCACGAACGCGAGCGGAATGCTGGCTTACGCGAGCGTCGCCGATCTGCCGGACAGCATCGTGGGTTCCTATACCTACAGTTATCCGCACAGCTCTCCGAAATATACGTCCGGTTCCGGCTGTAGCGCGACTACGAAGTATTACGTAAAGATCGGCACCCCCACAAGGACGACCGGCGACAATATCAGTACCGCCGCGGTCAAAACGCTGAATACGAAGATAGCCCGGTACTCTGCTTATTACGGCTATTCCTTCGCCGAGCTGGTCGCTATGGTCGCTACTGACGTCGATACGCTGACCGCAGTCAAGAACGACCTCGAAGCCGCCTACAACGCCGTGGCTTCGGACGTCTACAGCCACTTCTTCTCCGCTTACAATACGGCGGGAGTGCTCGAGCAGCTTGACGCCGCGATCGCCATCCAGGCCTACATCGGCATCGCCCAGGCGCTGCAGGCGACTACGACGGTGGACATCTCCGGTTATACTTATGAGCAGCTTTCCGACCTCTACTTTAATATGGTCGGAAAACTAAACAGCTATAACGACGCCCCCGCAGCCACAAGATCGTTCCTGGAGGAGCAGGGCTACGTCGACATGGATGCCGTTAACGCGAAATTCGAGGAAGTCGAAAACGCCTACGAGATCGCTTATCTTCGCGACGAGCTGAAGCCCCGCATCGAGACCGATCTTGCCACTTACGCGGACTATACCGATGCATGGACCGTCACTACCGAAGGCGTTGAGGGCATAATCGCCACCGCCGAGCTGGAGATAGATACCGTCCTCGGTCTTATGAGAGGCAAAAAGCTCAACAACGTGGTCGCCGTTTTCGGTTCGATCGAAGGCGCCGAAACGATAGCCGATTACGTCGAAGCCTACAGCGACGCCACCTTCGGCGGTACGACGGCTCAGTTCGCCCGCATCCGCGAGGTGAACGACTACAACCTGACATTCAAGCAGTATCAGACGGCATATAACGCCGCCTTTGCGCCGCTGACGCTGAATGAGACCGAAACTCAGCTGCTCAACATCCTCAGACAGCGCGACAGCTGGTATACCGAGCTGCAGGCGTTCGCCGCCGAGCTTTCGGCATACGACGCGGACGTCGCGGCATTGATCATGAGCGACGCGGAAGCCGCGATGGAAGACAAGATCGACCGCACCTACGCCGCTCTCAACGCGATCCTGGAGACCCAGATCGGCGACGCCTGGGCGATCTATCAGACCCAGCTCGACGAGTACGGTCTGCAGATCACCGAAGTCAACCTTGAGACCTATAACACGCTGATGACCAGCGTGGGCCGCATCAACGCGGACGTATACGATTTCCTGTACGGGACCGTTAACTTCGATCTTTCCGACGAAACGGTCGCGAAGTACGAGGAGCTTAAAAACATCGTCCTCGCGCTGCGCAACTGGGATCCCTCCCAGCACCTTTCCGCTTACAGATACAACGCCGAAACGCTTGATCCGATCGTCCGCTACGTCGACGATTCGGAGGAAGCCCGCGACCGCGATTACGTGGTTACGGACGAATATATGCAGGGCCTTATCGATCAGCTGTCCGCTCTGATCACCGACGGCGGTCTGGCGGATCTCGGTCTGGATCTTGACCTTTCGACCACGCTGGACGGCGTCTTTGAATCACTGTACACCGACGCGTTCGTCAATACGCTTATGGGTGCTCTGTATCCCATGCTGTCCGAGCTGGTCAGGGACAAGCTCAACGAGCTTGTCGGAGACTATCTGAGCTATTTCGGCGACCTCGACGACGCGTTCGCGAAGCTGAACATCGGACTGGCGCCGAAAAAAGTCGGAAACTACGTCGACAGCAGCAGGTATCCCGCGATCGCCGCCGCGCTCAAGAGCGTTTCCGGCGGATTCATGGACGGGGAAGGCGAGGGCAATAACTGCTGGACCAGCGCCGATGCCCGCAGCAAGATCTACCGTGTCGTTGTGGACGACGACGGTAACCAGGTGCTCGACGACGACGGCAATCCCACCTACGAGCTGATCTTCGACTGGGGCATCGACGCCGCCGAAGGCACGGAGGCGAAGAAAGAGGCGTTCCTGAACGCCGTCGACGCCGCCCTGAAGGGCGTGCAGCCTCTGTTCCTTGCGCTGCTTTGCAACAAGGCGGTCCCCACGACCCAGGTCGTATCCGCGTTATTCGGTCTTGCCACCGTTTCTTTGGGAATGAAGGCGAACGACGGCTACAACAACACCCTGGCCCCGATCTTTGAGGCCATGGGTGTGACCCCGAGCGCTCTTTACGACGCTAAAACTTTCACCAGAGTCAGAGATATCTTCGAGTTCGTTCTCATCTCACCCCTTGAGGATCTGTTCTCTCAGATCGCGGCTGATCCGCTCAACAAGATACTTGAGATACTCCCGACTCTCGCGTTCGCGATCCAGAACAATCTGTTCCTGGATCTTCTGCACAATCTGAAGGTCGACCTCGACGTTCAGGGCGGCGGCTGCGCGGGCAGTATCATCGACAACCAGCTTCCCGCCGAAGGCGTTTCTATCGACCTGGGCGAACAGCTCGATCTTGCCGATCTGCTCGGTATCGAGACCTTCTACGAGGACGTCCTCTCCGTGGATGGCGTGCTCGGCATCGTGCTCGGCTTGCTGGCGGGCGACGAGGAAGAGGCTGAAGAGCCCGCCGAGGGCGAGGAGCCCGCGGAACCCGCTCCCGAGCTGCGTCTGCCGCACATGGACGGCGCGAAGCTCGCCATGCTCGGCACCGACGTGGTGTGGGCGGATTCTTACCGCAGCAAGAGCCAGATCACCTATGAGGGCCGCGTGAACATCCACGCGAACATCGTCGCCAACAAACCGCAGGTCATGCAGTTCCTGCTTGAATACCTGCTCGAGGCGATCCGGGACGAGGAATTCATTCCCGCAGTCCTCTACATGGCAAATAAAGACAAACCCGAGGAAGAGCAAACGCAGCTGCCCGAGATGGTTGAAGCCATCCTGGCGAACGTGAGGGCCTCCGGCACCGACGCCCTCGCCGCGATCTTCGAGCTGATGAACCCGGTCTACCGCTATACGGAGCCGGACGGCATCTCATGGATCACCGAGGGTAATATCACCGAACCCGAATACATAGCTTTCTGGACGGGCGACAACGCCGAGCTCATCGAGACAGAGTGGGTGAGAGAAGAAGCTCTGTTCGTAGCGGAGCACCTTGAGGAAATACTCAATTATATCATCAAGCTCCTGGGCGACAAGGTGGGCAACGCGCAGACGCTCGGCGAGGCGGTCGCATACTTCGCCGGTACTCTGTTTACCGCTGAGAACGCCAATGCCGTCAAGGAAGCCTTGGGCGGTATGCTTTCCGGCCTTGAGCTGCCGGAGGCTATCGCAGAGATGGGTCTGTTCGAGCAGCTCGGGCTTGATCCCACCGCTTGGGACGGTATGGATGATTTCGCGTTTGAAGACGGCGACGTCGCCGCGTTCAAGAACGCCCTGATCACCGTTCTCGATCCCCTCGCTCCGCTGCTTCAGTTCCTGCTTGCCGAAAAGGACGTGGAACTGACGCTTCTTGACGCGGTCAGCGTGACGGCCGTCGGTTATGACGGATACTCCTACGGCATCGTGCCTCTGCTCGAGGCGCTGCGCTGCACCGGAGTAAAGTCGACGGCGGACTTCATCGCAGACAGGGACAACATCGTCGCGAACATCGTCGATCCGCTGTTCACAGCCGTTGACGCTCTGATAGCCGATCCGCTCGAATTTATCGGAGAGATTGTTCCCTCGCTCATCTACTTCGACCTGGTGGATGCTCTCTCGGTAGTGTTCGATCACCTGTTCTTCGCGATCGACGTTCTGACGGAGACGATCCGTCCGATTTACGAGATCGATCTTCGCGACATGCTGGCTTCTCAGCTGAGCTTCGACCTTGACACGCTTGCCGCCAACCCGCTCCAGTTCGTCATGACGAAGGTCTCCGGTATCCTTTCCGAGAACGCCGGCATCGAGATCATGATCGACTATACGGAGGAGGTCATCCGCGGCAAACTCCACTTCACTACGCCGGAACGTTTTGATTCCGCCAACGGCGACGACGCCTACACCGTCAACCTGTCCGAAAACGGCAAGGCGGAGCTTCTGGTCCGTCTGCTCGACTACGTGATGGCTCAGCTGACCGCCGGCGAGAACGCCGGAACGCTGACCGGACTTGTCACGGATCTTATCGGCAGCGACGCCGTGAGCGGCGTAGTCGGCGACATTCTCGACAACGTCGTCAATAACTATCCCGATTCCGTCGTCTCGGTCGTCAAGCTGCTCTTCCCGGAGCGTCAGGACATCGAACCGGTCAAGATCGACTGGATCACCGACAATATAGCCGCGACCGGCGCCTATTCCTCTTACTGGGACGCTGCGTGGGACGACGCGCCCGGGACCGAATGGACGAAGGAAAAGGCGGCGTTCATCGACTCTCATCTGGAAGAGATACTGGGCTACGTCATCAAGCTGTTGGGCGACAATATCGGCGGAGCGAGCGATCTTGAAGGCGCTGTCGCCTATCTGTCCGATTGGCTGTTCACCGATGAAAACGCCAACACGCTGGTCGCCAAGATAAAGGAACTCGTGGACGGCTTCGGTCTGTCCGAATCGGTGCTGGACATCTTCGCGGCGTTCGGTCTCGACCTGACCGCGTGGGATTCCATGAGCTTCGAGTTTGAGGACGGCGACAGGGCGGCGTTCAAGGACGCGTTCATCACGGTCCTCGATCCGCTCGCTCCCGTGCTCCGCGTCCTGCTTGTCGAAGGCGGAGACCTTTCCGGCACGATACTCGACGCCATACCCGTCACGCTCATGGGCTACGACGGCTACTCCTGGGGTCTGGTGCCTCTGCTTGAGGCTCTGGGCTGCGAGGGCGTCAAATCCACCGCCGAATTCGCCGCCGACGCCGGCAACGAGGTCAGGAATCTCGTCGATCCGCTGTTCTCGCTGTTCGATAAGCTCGAGGCGGATCCTCTCGGCACGGTCAGAAATCTCATCCCCGCTCTGGTCTACTTCGACGCCGTCGACGGCGTACAGGTCGGTATTCAGAACCTGCTGACTTCCGTCAACGTCGTTCTCGATACCGCGCGTCCGCTGTACGATCTCGATCTTACGGGCCTGCTCGCGGAGCAGCTCGGCTTTGACCTGACTGACCCCGAGACAGGTATACTCCAGAGCCTGCTGGATCTGATACCGGGTGAGGTCGCCGGTCTTTCGCTGAACCTGTTCGGCGTGGAGGATATCAAGGAAAAGATACACTTCACCGATCCCGAAAGATTCGACTCCGCCAACGGCGAGGACGGTTATACCAACGCTCTGTCGGATGACGGCAGGTACGAGCTGCTGACCTTCATCCTTGACTACGCAGTGAAGGATCTCGCCTTTGAGTCCGGCAACCGCGCGGTCATCAACGGCATGATCGACGACGCGATGGGTGAGGGGAGCTCCTCCGGCGCCGTCGGGCAGGTGCTCGACAACTTCGACGCCAACTATCCCGAATCGCTGTTCGCCGTCCTCGGCCTGATCTATCCCGAGCGCGTCGAAATGACCGCTCCGAAGATAGACTGGATAACCGAAGGCAACATCGGCGCGGACTTCTACTCCACCTACTGGAGCGAGATCGAGTCCGCCGGCGACGAGACCCTCTGGACGAAGGATAAGGCGGTCTATCTTGCCGACCACCTCGGCAACTTCCTCGACGACATCGCGATGATCTTCGGCGATAGACTCGGCGGCGCGGAGTCGCTGGACGAAGCCGTCGATTACCTGATGGGCAGCCTCTACACCGCCGATACGGCTAACAGCCTCGTTGACGCGCTGAAGGGCCTCTCCTCCGGTCTCGGACTTCCCGACGCGGTGCTCGATATAATCAAGGCGTTCGACGTCGACCTGACCTCCTGGGACGATCTGTCCTACAGCTTCGCCGACGGCGACAAGGCGGCGTTCAAGGCCGCGATCATCGAGATACTCGAGCCGCTCGCTCCCGTTCTCCGCTTCATCCTTATCGAGGGCGGCGACCTTGAGGGCGACGTGCTCGACGCGATCCCCGTGAAGCTGCTCGGCTACGACGGCTATTCCTACGGACTCGTCCCGCTGCTCGAGGCGCTCGGCTGCACCGGCCTCAAGACCACCGCCGAGTTCAAGGCGGACAAGGCGAACGTCGTGAAGAACATCGTCGATCCCGTGTTCTCGCTGCTCGACACCGTCCAGTCCGATCCTCTCAAGTTCATCGAGACCGTGATCCCCGGCCTCATCTACTTCGACAAGGTCGGCGGCGTACAGGTCGCTGTCGAGAACCTTCTGTTCTCCGTGAACAGGGTTCTCGAGATCATCCGCCCGCTCTACGACGTCGATATCTATGAGCTTGTGGAAGAGAACGCCGGCATCGACCTGCACTTTGCTGAGGAAGACCCCGTTGACTTCCTGCTCGTGAAGATCGGCGAGCTGATCGAAGAGAACACCGATATCAAGCTCGAAGTCGACTTCACGGTCGAATCCCTCAGCGAGAGGCTGCACTTCACCGAGCCCATCAAGATGACGTCCGCCAACGGCGACGACCGCTACACCATCCGCCTGAGCAAGGAAGGCAAGGCCGACCTTGTCACGCAGGTAGTCGATTTCGCCGTCGATCAGGTCGTCTTCGCGAACAACGCCGCGAACATCGATCTCCTGCTTAAAGACGTCATCAGCAACGAAAACACGAGGGCTCTCGTGACCTGCCTGCTCAACAACCTGGATCATCTGGACAAGAGCGTACAGAACTTCTACGGCATCGACGACACGGCTCTCGCTCTCGTCTTCTGGGTGTTCTTCGGCGCGGACAGCGTTACGGACGCTACGGCGGACTACTTCTTCCGCTACAGTACCGAGGACGGCTTCCTGACTCTGATGATGCAGGGCTTCATCTCGTCGGTCGACTACCTCGAGCGCTTCAGCTTCCTGTCGACCGAGGTCCTTACTGTCGAGTATCCCGCGCTGATGGACGCGCTTGAGCAGAGCCGTTCGCTGCTGAAGGATCCCAGGCAGTACAATGACGCGGAGCTGACCTACGTCTCGGGTATCCTTGCCCGCCTCATCGTGCTGTTCGCAAATCTGTTCAAATTCCTCAAGTCGCTGTTCGGCGCTTGATGATCCGGACGTTGTCCGGTAAGCAAACATCCTTTCTTAAAGCTGTCGGCCGGGGCGACCCGGCCGACGGTTTTTTTCTGCGCCGCGCCGCAGGACGGTATCCGTTTCCGGTGAAAGACCGCCTCTTTGAAACGCAGTATGAGCGCAGTTTCATATTTTAGGGTAAATAATTACGTAAAACGCTTGACTTCTTGCATTTTTTAAGTAAAATCTAAAGTGTGAGTTTAGATTTGCATAAATATCGAGGTTTTTATGTATTACGAAAGAGCCATAGCGCAAACTGTTTTGAACGTGAGCGAAACATTCCCCGTACTCCTTGTCACGGGGCCCAGACAGGTCGGGAAAACTACGCTCCTTGAAAAACTGGCCGCGCCGGACAGGAAGCGGGTCTCGCTTGACAATCCTACTCTTCGTTCGCTGGCCCGGACCGATCCGGAGCTGTTTTTACAGCGTTACTCTCCTCCGGTAATGATAGACGAGGTCCAGTACGCGCCGGAGCTGTTTCCCTATATCAAAATAATCGTTGACCGCAGAAAAACGCCCGGAGACTTCTGGCTGACCGGATCGCAGATGTTCAGGATGATGAAAAGCGTGACCGAATCCCTGGCGGGCAGGGTCGGTATCATACCCATGCAGGGTCTTTCATGCGCGGAAACAGACGGGCGTTATCCCGGCGAGTTCACGGTCGACCCGGCCTCGCTTGCGGAGCGGACGCGGACTGCTCGCCCCATGGGGGTGACTCAGGTATTCGAGCGCATTTTCAAGGGGTCGATGCCGAGATTGTACGAGGCGGACGGTATCAACCGGGATCTGTTTTTTGAATCGTATATTGATACTTATATCACCCGCGACATCCGGGATCTCGGACAGGTCGCAGACGAGTCGGCGTTTTTGACGTTTCTGCGGGTGACGGCGGCGCGTACCGCGACCAACGTCAATTACGATACTCTGGCGAACGAGACCGGAGTCAGCGCTCCCACGGCAAAAAAATGGCTGTCCGTGCTGGTCTCCTGCGGTATCGTTACGCTGATAGAGCCTTTCTCCAATAACGCGCTGAAGCGGGTGATCAAGGCGCCGAGGATGTATTTCTCGGATACGGGGCTTTGCTCGCACCTGATGGGGTGGGGCAGCGCGTCGGTGCTGGAAAACAGCGCCATGAGCGGCGCGTTCTTTGAGACCTGGGTGGTAGGAGAAATATATAAAAGCTACCTGAACGCCGGAAAACGCCCGCCCCTGTATTTTTACCGCGACAGCAATAAAAAGGAGATCGACCTCATATTGTGGCAAAACGGCAAAGTGAATCCGGTAGAGATAAAAAAAGGCAGCGCCCCGCATGACGCCGTTAAGAACTTCTCAGTACTGGATCCCATCGCGGAGGAACCGGAAACCGACGCTTTCGGCGCGTCGCACCTGAAAACGGAGATCGGAACAGGCGCGGTGGTGTGTATGGCGTCCGATCTGATCCCGATCGACCGGAAAAACTGGTACGTTCCCGCATGGATAATCTGACTTGCGCCGGCGGTTTTAAACACCTTGCTGACGGAGTCATAAGACCGGATAATACCGGGCATAACGGAAAAAGCCGCCCCTTAGGGGACGGCGATTTTTTGCTGTTGCTGTATGAAGGATCTCGGCTTTGCCCTTACGATTCGAACGTTTTCGCCACGTCCTTGAGCAGGTCTCTTATCGGCAGGTGCTGCGGGCAGACGTCCTCGCACATACCGCATTCGATGCAGTCTGACGCCTTGCCGTTGTCGCCGCCGGTGATGACGGTCCTGTAGTAGAATTTCGTGTTCCAGTTGTGGAAGGCCTCGTGCGCGTTGAGCGACGAGAACATATCCGGTATGCGGATGCCCTGCGGGCACTCGTTCTCCTCGACGCAGTAGCGGCAGGAGGTGCAGGGGATAAGGTCGAGTTTTTTGAATATGCCGCAGACCTTTACGACTGCGTCCGTCTCGGCGGCGGAGAGCGGCTCGAAATCCTTCATCGAGCCGATATTGTCCTGCATCTGCGCCATGTCGCTCATGCCGGAAAGCACCATCGCCATCTTCGGGAAGCTCGCGGCGAAACGCACGGCGTAGCTCGCGTTGCTGCCGCCGCCGAGGCCGCGGAATATCCTGTCCGCTTCGGGCGGGAGGTTCACGAGGCTGCCGCCCTTGACCGGTTCCATCACGATGACGGGCTTTTCGTGCTTTTCGCAGACCTCGTAGACCTTGCGGGACTCGACCGACGCGTCGTCATAGTCGACGTAGTTGAACTGTATCTGTACGGCCTCGACCTCGGGATGTTCGTCGAGGATCATGTCAAGCACTTCCGCCTTGTCGTGGAAGGACAGACCGATATGGCGTATGAGTCCCTCCTGCTTGAGCGCGTACGCCGTCTCGTACGCTTTGCATTGTTTGAACTTCGTATAGTTGTTCCTGTCCTGCGCGTGCATCAGATAGAACTCGAAGTAATCAACGCCGCACAGCTCGAGCTGCTTCTCGAAGAACGGACGGATATCCTCCTGCTTTTTGAAGTAGGGGTCCGTCAGCTTGTCGGTCAGCAGGAAGCGGCCGCGGTCGTACCTGCGGGCTACGCAGTCGCGTATCGCGGTCTCGGACTGACCGCCGATATACCCGTGCGCGGTGTCGAAATAGTTGAAGCCCGCGCCGGTAAAGGCGTCCGCCATGCGGATGAACTCGTCGTAGTCCACCCTGCCGTCCTTCATCGGCAGACGCATGCAGCCGAAGCCGAAATTCCCGTGTATCTCAGGGAAAAAGGGGTTTTCTTTCATATCGGACCTCCTTGATCCGGGAAACTTAATCAGGTCTTGCCCGTCTTGCTTATTATCTTGCGTATCATCTTGCCTGAACTGCCGCCGATACGCGTGTTTTCCTGCGGGAAAGGGACTTATACCTTGCGTATATAATCCGCTTTTCTCGGGGGCGCCTCCCGTTTGCCTCCGGGCTTGCCGTAGCCGAGGATGACGTTGCCTGCGCCGACGTAGGTGTCGGGGACGTTCCACGCCTTTTTGAGCGCCTTGCCCTCCGCGCTCCCGAAGGCCTCTTTCGCTCTCCAGATATAGCATGAATCCACGCCGACGGCGTTCGCGGCGTTGAGCAGGTTGCCGATGACGAGGTTCGCGTCCGCGTTGCCCAGGGGGCTCTCCCCGTCCTCGAACACCACGACGACGGTCGGCGCGCCGTAGAACGGGTGCGAGTCGTCCCTGCCCATGACGGCGGCGTTGAGCTTTTCGACCTGCGCAAGCGTGCCGGGGTCGCTTATCGCGACGATGATCGGCGACTGCGTCCCTCTGCCCGTGGGCGCGTAGGTGCCCGCCTCGAGTATCGCGTCGAGCGTCTTTTCGTCTATCTGCCTGTCCTCGTAAGCGCGGCAGGATCTTCTTGTCAAAAGGTTCTCAAGCGCTGCGTTCATGATTTTTCCTCCGTTCATATCGTATGTTTTCAGTATTTGCCATTATACCGCATGAAGCGGTATTCGCGCGTTTTCAGCGGCAGTACGGTCTTGCCGTTCTCGTTGTTGTTGAATCTGCCGCCTTCGGTGTCCTTGAAGAAATAGCCGTCGGGCGCCAGAACGCTTCCGTGCGCGCCGTCTTCGGTCTTTACGTCAAGGACCACGTCCGCGCCGCTGCGTTCCCACCTTACCTGAGCTCCCGCGAGAGGAGAGGAGAATTTCGCCGATGCGCGCGTAAGACTGTCTATGAAGCACGGCATGACGTCGATCCTCGTCGGGTCGGTGAAACGCGGATTGACGCGGATGCCCGCGATATAGCTCATGAAGAAGGCGGAAACGTCGCCGAGGAAATGGTGGTTGAACGAGCCGGTCGCGTTGATGTCCGGCATGAACGACTCCCAGAGGGAGGTCGCGCCGCGCTCTATGAGGTTCGCGTAGCCCGGGAAAGAGCGGTTCATTATCATCTCCCACGCCTTGTCCGTCCTGCCGTGATCGCCGAGCACCCTGAAAATGACGCGCAGACCTATCATTCCGCAGTCAAAGGTCCCGTCCTTTTC
This sequence comes from Clostridia bacterium, assembly GCA_017443405.1. GTDB lineage: Bacteria > Bacillota > Clostridia > Oscillospirales > Acutalibacteraceae > RGIG2893. Next base: position 12,920 of record JAFRXS010000070.1, read on the forward strand.
GTCTATGAGCTTCAGCAGCACGCGGAAGGCCTCGGCGTCGTTCCCGTCGAACAGGCCGAAATACAGTCCCACCGCCTGGCTCGTCTGGCAGCGCCCCAGCACCGTCGCGCCGTCGGGCATGACGAGCTCGCGCCTCGCGTCGCGCAAAAACTCCCTGTTGAGCGACAGCGCGTAGTCGCGGCGGGAAGTCTGCCCGAGCAGGTCGAATATCGCGGCGGCGCGTTTGCAGGAGTCGACCGAGATCAGGGTCGACGTCACCCTCGTCGGGGAGGGATGATCGTCCGGACCGCGCCCGACGGGGACCCAGTCGCCTCTGCCGTATTCGATGATGCCGTCCGCCGTTCTCGAGCGTTCAAGACGGTCGATATAGCGAAACAGCGCGTCTGACGCCTCTTCGGCAATATCCCCGCGTCCCAGATATTTATAAATATGGTAGGGAAGTGAAACTATCACGCTTTCCCACGCGGGGGCGTCGACCGACCTGCCCCAGTCGGGCGAGGGCGCTATGTCGGCTATCCTGCCCTGACGGTCCTGCTGGGCGTAAAGCGACCTCATCCATTCCCGCAGCGACTCCTCGCAGGAGTACTGCATGAGCATGTGTTCGGCGGACACCGACGCGTCGCCCGTCCAGCCGTTTTTCTCGCGGTGCGGGCAGTCAGTCGGGAAATAGTAGAAGTTCGCGAGGTCCGATACCCTCGCCGCGCGGAATATCGCGTTCGCCGTTTCGTCGGAGCACTCGAAATCCCCGCGCCCGGAGTCGATATCCGAATTCATTACGGCGAATTCAAGCGATACGCCGTCCTTCTGGTCCTCGTCAAGCCCCATGACAAGGCAGTATCTCGCGCCGTGATAGGTGAAAAACGGCGTGAATTCCACCGGACCGCCGGCGCAGAAGTAAATATCCCTCTGCGAATAGCCGTCGGGGTAGAACGAGATGTTGCGGTAGTCGAGGTTTCCGTCCCCGTCGAGTATCTCGCCGAACTGCAGCTGTATCTTCTGTCCCGGCCTGCCGTTCATCCTGAGTGTGACCGTTCCGGCGGTGTTCACTCCGAAGTCGAACAGCTCGCCCTCGCCGTTATCCGCGGGGAACATGACCTTCTGATCCGCGACGGGGCGTATCGGCGAATACCCGGGCGTTATGCCGGCTTTGCCGAGGTGTTTGCCCGGCAGCGTTTTCGTGACGACGATATTATCCGCCCCGCAGAGCCTTCTCTCGCCGCGGGGACGCTCGCAGACGAGGGCGTCCGCCCAGCCGGAGTCGTCGTAGCCGGGCGCGTTCCAGCCGGGGTGTTCGAGCCTCTGATCGTAGAACATCCCGCAGCGGATATCGTCGAACAGGACCGCCGACGGCGCCGTTTTCCAGTCCGTACCCGACTCAAGCGGCCCGCCGGGCAGCTCGAGCGAGAGCGCGAATCTCGGCGCGCCGCGGAAACGCGCGGTCTGAAAGCTCCAGACCTGCCCGCCCGTGGGGTCCTGCATGCCGTTGCCGAGTATAACGCCGATCGCGTTCTCTCCCTCGCGCAGCAGGGGAGCGGCGTCGTAGCTGTCGTAATAGACTATGTCGTCCGGGTTCGAGATGTACGGGGCGAGCGCGCCCTTCGTTATCTCCGTCCCGTTGACGAACAGGCGGTAGAAGCCCGCCGCGCCGATAAGAAGACGTGCGGTATCGGGGACCGCGTCGAGCGTGAACTCCCGCCTGAAAAGCGGCGCGGGCACGTGATTTTCAAAGGTAGTGTAGCTGGGACCGGAATATACGTAATTCTCCGGAAATCTCATAAGTTTTCTCCTGAATGTCTGTCAAGATAAAAAGACCGGACGTCCCGGTCTTTTCTCGTTATAAAAGAGGCGTCATTCGCCCGCGGTATCATCGTCTCTGATGATGTCGATGAAATTCCTGATATATTCCGCGAAGGAGAACTCGCCGGAAATAAAGCTGAAGAAGTTGACGAACATCCTGCCTATTTCGTTTACCGGAATGCCGAGGTTATACATTGACCTGAGAAGTGAGATCGCCATTGCTGCAGCTCCCTACGTTTAAAAGTGGACAGAGTATAACACAAAAACGCAACAATGTCTATACATTTTTTTAAAAATTAGTATTTTTTTAGACTTTTTGCCTTTATATGCGTCTGTTTTTCAGGGTTTTTCGAAACCGTAAAGCGAAAAAACTCAGTCCGCGAGCTTTCTGACGATGGCGCAGGGGGTCTGCTGGTCGTTCTGACCGAGCGGATTGTCTTCGAAAATCGCCTTGCACATGTCGACGGATATGCTCTCGTCGCTCCTGCCCAGGACCTCTCTGCCAATGTCGTTGGCGTCCATGACGACGACGGGGCAGCCGAGCTTACCGGCGAGTTCTCTCGCGCTGCGGTCGGGGTGCGCGGGCGCCATTTTCGCGGCGTGGTTATAAGGCGGTATCGTGCAGTCGCAAGGACCGTCGATCGCTCTCGCCCTCTCTCCGGCGACCTTGTAGAAAACGCCGCGTACGCCGAAGGGCTTCGTAACGGCGGAGCAGAACGCGGCGAACAGTATCCTCGGCGTTCCGACGTCGCGCAGGGCGAGCTCCATGGTCCACGGGCTGCCCAGCCCTATGCCGTAGGGGGATTTGTAGACGAATTTGCAGAGCAGCTTCGCGAGCGGTCTGGGGTTTATGTCGTCGATGTCGAAGCAGCGGCCCTGCGAAATGGCGAGTATCTTCTCGCTCATGAAGATCATATCGCCGTCGCGCAGCTCGCCGCCGCACGCGTCGGAAAGCACCTGCGCGAGGTCGTCGCCGTCAACGACGAGCTTCGTCTTGCGCGGGATGCGCAGGAATCTGCCGTAGGGAGTCTGTATCTCAAGGTTTTTGCCGGGATTGGCGCTGTAATTCACTTCGGTCATAGTTTCTTTCCCTCTTATTTACTGTTTGATCCTGTTTTCACCGGCGTGAAGCTCCTGCACGGAGCCGCCGGGAAGCGTGTAATATGCCCTGACGCCCTCGGGAACGGTGAAGACGTATTCGGTCGCCCCGTCCCCGCCGGTCGTCCATTCGGATATTATCTTGCCTCGGGCGGTGACAAGAGACGCTTTTGCGTGAGTTATCCTCGGGTCCGTCTTGGGCGCGAAGATGACGGAGGCGTAGCCCGGGTCGGACTCGACGAGGTTGAGCCCCGCCATGTCGCAGACGAGCCAGTCCTCGACCGCGCCGTAGGCGTAGTGGTTGAAGGAGTTCATCGTCGCCTTCGCGAATTTGCCGTCGGGCCTTATGCCGTTCCATCTCTCCCAGACGGTCGTCGCGCCCTTTGTGACGGCGTAGAGCCACGACGGGAACTCGCGCCTCAGCATCAGCGTGTAGGCGACGTCCGCGTGGCCGGTGTCGGTCAGCGCGTGCAGCAGGTAGGCGGAGCCGATGAAGCCGGTGGTCAGGTGGTCGCCCGCCTCGTGTATCAGCCGCGCGAGCTGGTCGCCCGCAGCCTTTTTGTCGTCTGTGAGGTCGAATGCGATCGCGAGCACGCAGGCGGTCTGGGTGTTCTCGCGTATCTTGCCGTCCCCGTCGATCTGCGTCGAGCGGAAATAACGCAGTATATCCTCGTGCATCCCCCTGTACGCCGCGGCGTCTTTACCGAGCACTCTGCCGGCTTTTACGAGGATGGAGGCGCAAAGCGCGAAATACGCCGTCGCGATATAGCCCTTGTCCGTCTTGCCGACGGCCGCCTCGAGGTCGGGATTGTCAAGAGAGAGCCAATCGCCGTAGCCGTCGGTCGTCCACGGGTGGCTCATCTGACCGTCCTTGCTCTTGTTCAGGGCGCAGTCCTGCATATAGTCGACCCAGCGCGTCATCATGTCCCAGTTGTCCTCGAGGAACGACCTGTCGCCGTAGGCGAGGTACATATTCCACGGCAGTATGACCGCGACGTCCGCCCAACCGGGCGAGCCGTAGCCGGTGCCGAAGCGGGAAACGGGGCAGGTCGCGGGGACGCTGCCGTCCTCCCTCTGCTCAAGCCTGAGGTCCGCGAGCCATTTTTTGAAGAAATCCGACACGTCGTAGTTCAGCGCCGCCGCGCGTGAGAACACCTGCGCGTCGCCCGTCCAGCCCAGGCGCTCGTTGCGCTGCGGACAGTCCGTCGGCACGTCGAGGAAATTGCCGCGCTGGCTGCGGAGAACGTTGGAATAGAATTTGTTTATCAGCTCGTCCGAGCACTCGAACTCGCTGGTGCGTTCCATTTTCGAGTAAACGGCGACGGCGGTGAAGTTTTCGGGCTTTACCTCCTCGGGCCAGTCCTCGAGCCGGACGTAGCGGAAGCCGAAGAACGTGAACCTCGGGGCGTAGACGCGTTCGTTCCCGTCCTGTATGACCTCGTTGCGCTGCCTTGCCGTGCGCAGGTTCTTCGTATAGACGTTGCCCTTCCTGTCGAGCATCTCGAAATACTGCAGGGCGAGCTTCCTTCCGGGGAAGCCGGTGAAGCGGAAACGCACGTAGCCCGTTATCTCCTGCCCGAAGTCGAGCACCGTTTCGCCCTTCGGCGTCGTGATGACGGCGGGGGAGCCTATCTCCTCGTTCTCTGTCACGGGGACGCCGACGCTGCAGTCGAGCCTGCTGTTGTCGTACGGGAATTCCGTGACGGCGTACGCCTCGCCGGAGGTACGGTAGAAATCGTCGATCTCGCCGTTATATATGCTGCTGTACACGGTATGTGAGGCGCGGACCTTCCAGCTTTTGTCCGTTATGAACTCCTCGCTCGAGCCGTCCTCGTATTCGACCGTCAGCGAGGCGATGAGAGCGGTGCCGTCCGGCTTTATACTGTCGGTTCCCCACTCTTTGCACTTGTGGAAGCGCCAGCCCTTGCCGACGGCGACCTCGATGAGATTTCCGCCCTCGCGCACAAGGGTTGTCACGTCGTAGGTCTGATACGGCTGACGGCGCGCGTAGGACGCCCAGCCGGGCGCGAGGATGAAGTCGCCGACGCGAACACCGTTTATGCTCGCCTCATATACGCCCAACGCGGTTATCTCGAGCGTCGCTGACTTTATGCCCGCGCCGAAGGAGCTTTCGGCGAAAAACAGCGGGCAGACCTCGCCGAGGTCCTTTTTTGATTTGATCCATTTCGCTTCGCGGATCGACATCTGATACCTCCGGAAATGAACGGGAAAAACCGGGTTATTCTACTATGAGCCTGTCGCCGGCGTGACGGTCGAGGTGCTGGTTCGCAGTCAGGTATTCCTCGATGACCTGACGGCAGGAGGTCGACACTATGCGGACGTGCGCGTTTCTCGCGATATCTGCCGGATCGACGTCGAACGCGGTCTCCATGTTGTTGTAGTGGAAGTTCTGAAGACCGACGGTTATCATCCTGCCGTCGTCTATCGGCTCGCCGCCGAGGGAGAATTCTTTGAATTCGTGATCCTTGCGGGAGTACACGACGCGCATGCCCTCGGAGAACTGATAGAATTCGCAGTGCGCGCCCTCCCAGACCTCGTCGCGCAGCATATGCTTTATCATGTGCCGCAGCTGCGCGCCGGAAACGGTCAGCACATAGACCGCGTCGTCGTAGGGGAAGACCTCGATGAGGTCGGACAGCATGACGATGGGGCCGAGCGCCTCCGCCCTTATGCTGCCCGAGCCGAGCAGCATGAGGTCCATGCCGAAGCTCTCGCGCAGCGCGTCAGCGAACAGGTCGCCGAGCTCCGTCTCCTGCGTTCTTGCGGGATGTGTGAGCCTGCGGTTGAGCTTGGTCAGGACTCTTCCGTATTTTTCGTCGGTCCTTGACTTGTAGCTCTCGATGAGAGCCTCTATCGCCTTGTCCGTCGGGCAGTTCGCGGCGTTTATCGGAACGTACCTCCACTCGCATTCGGCTATGCGGTTCGTCACGGTGTCGACGATTATGTCGAAACGGCCTATGCCGTCTGTGCCGGTGCCCGCCTGGACTATCCGTATGCCGTTGACGACCTCGGGCCGGTCTATGAACGTGTGCGAGTGGCCGCCTATGATCACGTCGACGCTCCACGCGGGGTCAAGACGCTCGGCGAGCTTCTTGTCCTCCTCGAAGCCGATGTGCGTCAGCAGGACGGTAAAGTCGACGTCGAGCGAGTTGTAGGCGTTGCAGATCTTGCCGACTTCCTCCGCCGCTTCGGCTATGTCGACGAAGGAGCCTATCAGGCCGTCCGTCCTGGTCTGGGCTATGACCTCCTCGGTGAGTATGCCGATGAAAAGGACCTTCATCCCGCCTATCTCTTTGATGAGATACGGTTTGAAAAGCCGCGTGCCGTTGGTCTTCACGCGCAGGTTCGCGTTGATTATCGGGAACTTCGCGCATTTTTCGAGGAAGAGCAGGTGCCCGATGCCGTAATCCGTTTCGTGATTGCCGAGCGTCACGACGTCCGGCGCGAGCATATTCATTATCTCTATCGTCGAGATGCCCTGATACTCGGAGTCTATGACGGAACCGCGGAACATATCGCCCGCGACGCAGTACAGAGTGTTGGGCTCCTCGGAGCGGACGCTGTCGATATAGCCCGACAGCATGGCGACGCCGCCGACGAGCGAGTCGTCGAGCTCTTCCGAGAAAAAGTCGCCGTGCATGTCGTTGGAATGCAGAAGCGTCAGTTTTTTGTATCTGTCGTCCGGCGTTCTCATATGATCCCCTCTTTCCTTTTATTCCGACAGAGTACAGTATACAGGATTCAACCGGAAAAAGCAAGGGCAACACCGAACAATTATTGCCCGCCCGGGCGCGTCGTAATATTTTTTTAAATTGACAAACAGCAAGATATAGGGTATTATATGGGGCGTCGAACTTATATGCCGGAACAGTTCCGGGACCGGCAGGTCCCGTACTTCGGAAAACAGGAATTTATCATGAAGGCAGTGAAAACCATGAAAACCATGAAAAATATCAGGATCGCGGTATCCGTTTTCCTTATCGCGGCGCTCGCGGCGGCTTTCGCCGTCATTCCCGCGTCCGCGGCGGATAAGCCCGTGTTCTACCTCACGCCCTCCGCGCCGAGCGTTCGCCCCGGCGACACGGTCAACATCGTTTTCTCAGTCGAGAACGGCAAGGACCTTTGCGCGGGCGAGTTCTACGTCCAGTTCAACCCCTACGTTTTCGCGTGGATAGACGGCGCCTATTCCGAGGCCGCCGACAATGAGAGCGGCCTGACGATAGTCTTCCCCGACAAGAACGAAACGGGCGAGATGCAGTACGAGGCGGACGGCTCTCCGTTCTGCCAGGCGGCTCTCTACTTCATCCATCTGCACCAGATGTCCGAGACGTTCAACAGCGCCGACGTCTGCGTCCTGACCTTCAAGGCGCTCGCCGCCGGCGAGGGCGAGTTCAGGATAGCCGGCAAGGACGTCCACCGCGTCGAGAACGGCGACGAGGAGCACCCCGTGCAGGTCTCCGCGTATGACGTCAGGAACACCTCCGTCACCGTTTCCTCCAACGCCGTCCCCGTCGCGCCCGCCGTCACGGATCCCGTCGAGACCGACGCCGAGGGCAACGTCGTGACCGTCGTGACTACCGCCGCCGCGTCCTCCGCTCCCGCTCCCGTTTCCGAGGTCACCGCCTCCGCGTGGGACTTCAATCAGATAACCGTCCCCGAGGACGTGACCGTCACGTCCGGCAATTCGGGCAGCAAGATAAAGACGCCTGTCATAATCGCGATAGTCGTCCTGCTCGCCGCGGGCGTCGTCATAGCTCTCGTTCTCGCCGTCAGGCAGAACAGCATCAAGGACGATCCCTCGCCCGAGAAGCCCGCGACCGTTCCTTCTCAAAAAACGCCCTCCCCGGAAGCCGGAAAGGACGTTGAAGCCAAGGCCGAAGACGCCGTGACGGAGAAAGCCGGGGAGGTTTCCGAGGCAGCCGAAGACGCCGCCGAAGAAGTAAGGGAAACCGCCGAAGAGGCCGTTGAGGAATCAAAGGAGACCGTCGAAGAGGATACAGGTCTTTACGAGGACAACGGGGACTGATCACCCCGCGAGTTCTCTGACTCTTTTCGCGTTCTGCTCTATCGGAGCGTCCTTCGAGAAGAGCGAAGAGGTGCCGAGCACCAGCGTGTCCGCTCCGGCGGCGGAAAGCTTCGGAATATTGCCGAAGCTCACGTTGCCGTCCGCCTCTATGCGCACGTTTTCATAACCCTTATCGTCGAGCTTCTGCCGAAGTTCGGCGATTTTTTCGACCGTGTACGGGATGAGCTTCTGCCCCGCGAAGCCGGGGTTTACCGTCATCACGAGTATCATATCGACTTCGCCGATTATCCCGTCGAGGGCGCACAGCGGCGTCGCCGGGTTCAACGCGGCGCAGGGCGACGCCCCGAGGGAGCGGATGATATCGAACGCCCTGCCTATATGCCGCGTGCTCTCGACGTGCACGCTGACCGTGTCGCCCGGTCTTATGCCGAACCAGCGCACGCGCTCCTCGGGCCGCTCGATCATCAGATGTATATCCAGCGGCAGGGGAGTCAGGTCGTGCAGCATCGCTATATCGTCCGTGCCGAGCATGAAGTTCGGGACGAAGACCCCGTCCATGACGTCTGCGTGAACGAGGTCCATTCCGAGCGCTTCTAATCCCGCGACGGTCTTTTCACGCCCCGCGCCGACGCACATGACCGACGGCGACAGGCGTACGGGCAGACGCGCGCTCACAGTATTATCAGCTCGCGCGAGGCTTCGGTCAGGTCGATGCAGCCGTCGCGGCAGACCACCGCCATATCCTCTATCCTGACGCCGAACTCGCCCGGGATATAGATGCCCGGCTCGACGGTCACGACAACGCCCGCGTCGAAAACGTCCGTCGAAGCGGGGGACGACGAGGGGGATTCGTGAATCTCGAGCCCGACGCCGTGACCGGTCCCGTGGCCGAAATACTTGCCGTAGCCGGCGTTTTCTATGACGTCGCGCGCCGCCTTGTCCGCGTCGCGGCCGCTTATGCCGGCGGTCAGGGCGGAAAGCCCGGCCCTCTGCGCGGCGAGGACGATATTGTAGACCTCGCGCTGTTTTTCGCTGACGGAGCCGACGGCGACGGTGCGCGTCATGTCGCTGTGCCAGCCGTTGAACGTCGCGCCGAAATCGAGCGTCACGAAGTCGCCCTTTTCTATCTTTTTGCCCGACGGCACGCCGTGCGGCTTCGAGGTGTTCGCTCCGCTGACGGCTATCGTCTCGAACGAAAGCGCCTCCGCCCCGTGTGAAAGCATATAGAAGTCGAGCTCGAGCTGCACCTGCTTTTCGGTCACGCCGGGCTTTATGAAGCCGAGGATGTGATCGAGCGCCTTTTCGGCTACGCGCTGCGCGGTCGTCATCATCTCGACCTGCTCGCGCGTCTTTATCCTGCGCATCGAGCTTATCGCGTCGGTCAGGAATTCGCCCGTAAGCTCGAAGCCGGGGAGCTTCGCCTTGAGGTTCTCGAAGCCCGCGAGGGTGACGAAGCCGCTCTCTATCGCGACGCGCTTCGCGCCGGCGGCGCCGAAGAACTCGCAGAGCTGCTCGTATATCTTCCCCTGCAGGACGCAGCGGCAGGAGGTGACCTGCGCCTCGGCCGCCTCGATATAGCGGCTGTCCTCGAAAAACACGGCGTCGTCTCTCGTTATCGCGACCCAGCCGTCCTCGGACGGGAAGCCGGTGAGGTACTGCCTCGCTACGGGCGAGATGACCAGAGCCGCGTCTATGCCCTCGGGCATGGAAGTCTGTATTTTCTTTATCGCTGTTTCCATGGGTTTTCCTTTCGGTTCGTCTTACATATCCTCGTCAAATCCGAACGGCGTGCGGAAATACCCCGAAAGGTCGAGCCCGTCGCCGTATTTTTTGTGCCTCATCACCGCGACGAGCTGCCGCGCGTCGAAGATCGTGTGGCTGTGCCAGCCCCTGCGGAAGTACCAGAGGAAGTCGCCGCCGAAGCGGTCGAACGCCTCCTGCGCCGCCTTGTCGGTCAGGACGCAGCCGACGGGATTCGTCCATATATCCGACGCCGCCTCGCCTATCAGCAGCGTGCGCGGAGAAACGAGCGCCTTCAAGAAGTGGCAGTCGAACGGCAGGTCCTGCTCCCTTTCGGCGTAATCCTTCATCTTCGGGCCGAGCCAGGACGGGAAGTTCGCTGTCATATCTGCGAGAGTCTCGCTTCTGCGTTCGCCGCCGTCCTCGGTTATCGCGGTCGTATGCACTCGGTAGCAGCCGCACGCGCCGCAGTTCGTTTCATTCGGGTTGACTATCGCCGCCCTTTTGTCGCGCACTCCCGCGAGCATGGCGGTCTTGCCGCCGCGCGAATGACCGGTGAACGCGAGAGTGCCGAGGTCGACGCCGCCGATCTTTTCGAGAGCGTCGACGACGCGGCTGAAGCCCCAGCTCCACGCGCCTATATCGCCGAAGGAATACTCGGGGTACGCGTCGTAGAGCTGCCCCTTGGCGAACGGCCTTTCCGCCGAGACGTCGTGAGCGAGCTCGGTGCGGTTGAACATGACGAGTGCCACGCCGTTTTTATTGAAAACGTCGACGAAGCCGTGCGAGCAGAAATAGCGCCAGCAGGCGTCGCCGTCCACCGCGACCGCCGGGTTTTCGACGCCCTTTGGCATATAGACGGTGAAGTCTATGTAAACGGGGGCGGAGCGTCTGCCCGTCTTTATGCGGTAGGTGCCGCCGTCCCCGCCGTCGCAGAAACGCTCGACCTCGAGGAACTCCGGCTTGGGCGGTATCTCGCCGTACTGAAGCTCCACCGCGGTCCTGTAAATTTCCTCGCGGCGCTTTTCCCAGTCCTCCGGCGTGACGACCTTCCCGCCGTCCTCAAAGGTCATGAGCTCCGGCAGCGGACCGAGCTTTTCGGCTTTTACGATCTTTATAAGGTCTTGCGTGTAATCCAATTCATAAGGCAGAGGCATTTTCAGTCGTCCTTTCCTTTAATCCATATGATATTTCTTGTCGAGCGAGCGGTACTGCACCGCCTCGGCGACGTGACGGTTGTCTATGAGCTCCGAAGAGTCGAGGTCGGCTATCGTGCGCGACAGGCGCAGCAGCTTGTCGTAGGCTCTCGCGGAAAAACTGAAACGCTCGAACGCCGCCTTGAGTATGTTCTTCGCGGCGGGCGTCAGAACGCAGAATTCGCGCGTCATCGCGGCGTCCATCTTCGCGTTGCAGGAAACGCCCGTGCCCTTGAGCCTTTCCTGCTGGATGAGCCTCGCGGCGTTTACTCTCTTTCTTATCTCGGCGGAGCTTTCGCCCCTCTCGGCTCCGGCGAGCTTTTCGTATTCGACCGCCGGGACCTCGATATGTATGTCGAGCCTGTCGAGAAGCGGCCCCGAAACTCTCGCGAGATACCTCTGCACGGCTCCCGGAGCGCAGGTGCACGTTCTGACCGCGCTGCCGAAATAGCCGCAGGGGCAGGGGTTCATCGCGCAGACGAGCATGACGGAGCAGGGGTAGGTCAGCGTGCCGGAAACGCGCGAAATGGTGATTATCCCGTCCTCGATCGGCTGGCGCAGCGCCTCGAGCGTGTTCCTGCCGAATTCGGGAAGCTCGTCGAGGAAAAGCACGCCGTTGTCCGCCAGCGACAGCTCGCCGGGTCTGGGCACCGAGCCGCCGCCGGAGAGCCCCGCGGGCGATATCGTGTGGTGCGGGGAGCGGAACGGCCTCGTGTTTATAAGCGATACTCCGCTCGGCAGCTCGCCCGCGACGGAGTAGACCTTCGTCGTTTCAAGCTGCTCCTCGAATGTCATCTCGGGCAGGATGGACGGCAGGCGCTTCGCGAGCATCGACTTGCCCGACCCGGGCGAGCCGATGAGCAGGCAGTTGTGCCCGCCAGCCGCCGCGACCTCGAGCGCCCTTTTCGCCTTCTGCTGACCGAGGACGTCGGCAAAATCCGGGTACGCTCTCTGTGTTCCGTCGGAACAGATTATCTCCTCGGTCACCGGCGCTATCGGCGTAATACCGCGGAAATGCGCCATCAGCCCGAGAACGTTCTCGACGGGATAAAGTTCCAGTCCGCGGACGACCGACGCCTCGGCTATGTTCGCCGCGGGCAGGAAGACGCGCCCGAAGCCGTTGTCGCGCGCGCAGATGACCATCGGCAGGACGCCCTTGACGGGCCTTACGTCGCCGTTGAGCGAAAGCTCGCCGATGAACGCGGCGTCGTCGACGTCGGCGCTTATCTGCCTTGTCGCCATAAGCAGCGCGACGAGTATCGGCAGGTCGTAGACGGGCCCCTCCTTGCGGATGTCCGCCGGGGCGAGGTTGACGGTTATATGCGTCTGCGGGAAGGTATAGCCGCTGTTGCGTATCGCGGCGCGCACGCGCTCTCCCGCCTCGCTGACGGCGCTGTCGGGCAGGCCGACTATGTCGAATCTCGACTTCATTCCCGATATGTCCGCTTCGACCGCGACCGTATGGCTCTCCAGCCCGAACACGCCGAGACTGTTGATCTTGAAGAACAAAAAAACACCGGCCTTTGCGATTTAAGGCGATCCGCGCGGTCCGGGGGGGGGGAACAGACCTGATGCGCGCGTATGGATCAAATACCGAACGAAAATTATTACGCGGGGTCAGCCTCTGCGTTTATCTTCGCGTCCCTGCCTTCGAGATGCATTTTTCTCAGGACGTCGATCTTTCTCCTGAAATTGGGGTCCTTCGTGTCTGTACGGTCCCCGGACCAGACAGTTTACTCGTTGAGATATATCTTTTCGTTCTCCGTGCCTCCGAACAGAATAACGCCCATAAGGCCGTTGCCCAGCGGCGACGTGGTCTCCCAGTTTTCAGCAGGTCTGTCAAGATAAAGAATCCGTTTCATTCCGTTCAGCCTCCCGTTTTTTTCGAAATCATACAAATAGTATGATAGCAGAAATAGGGCGGAAATGCAACGATTTTCAAAGAAGAACATTGTACTCAAATACTAAAATCCAAAATATATTAATATAGGAGCGGGCAATTACTATTTTATTAAAAATATCTTTAAGCAAAAACTTGAAAAAAAACAGCGAATATGAGATAATGATATTTAATGAGTGAATAATCTTTCAAGTATTTAAGAAGCGGATAGGAGATAAAAAATGAGCAAGCGAAAGAGAATACTTGTTGCCTGTCTTCTGATAGTGGTTTTTTTGATGCAAAATACTGTCGCATTTGCAGACTCTTCTCAGCGTAAGAATTTTTACGTCTATGAAAAAACTGATAAGATCAGCACAGATGTTCTTGCATGTGCGGAGGCGCAGATCGGCAGGAGAAGATCTGACCTTGGATATCTCAGCACATATAAAATGGGATGGTCTGCGAAGTTCGTTTCGGATTGTGCATATTTAGCTGGAGCGGAGAAAGCTATACCGAAGGCTGATGATCCTGCAGCTTTATATGAGAATGTAATATACGCAGGATGTACGGATGAGACTCATTCATATGACTTGCATAGAGATACTCCCGGTGATCTCGTATTTTTCTTCTGCCCGGAATGCAATCAATATGTTCAAGTCGGTATAGTGAAGGATAGATCGTATTGCATAATGGCTGATAGTGATAAGGTGGAGAAAATTGATTATCGGCACGGTTATTTCTACGATTCGAGTAGTCATCCATCGAGGGATATGATCAGATCATTCGTTAGGCCGAAATACAATAGAAATTCGGTACAAACGATCACCCCTGAATTTTTGATTGGTTTCTACGACATGGATTGGAATCCTATTAACGATATCAAGACAGGTGATAACATATATATTACATATGACTTATATGATTCTATTAGCGGGAAATTAATGAACGACATATCTTACGATAGGAGTTATATCGTCACACTAAAGCTTGTTATGCCCGATGGCACAAGTCAGACTTCTTATAGCACGGGGACGGACAGGGCATACAAACAATTTATGCCTACCGCTGCCGGACAATACACGATCCAGTTATATCTGAATGATGATTGGTATAACCCGTGGTATCTGGATTTTACTGTCCGCGATAGCGGAGTACATATACACGCGCCTGTTGAGATTAAAGGATATCCTGCAACATGCACAAAAGACGGAAAAACTGACGGTTCGTATTGTTCCGTATGCGGGCAGGTGCTCGTAGCGCAAGAGGTCATTCCCTCTACCGGTCACTCCGAAGTTATCGACCCTGCCGTTGCTCCGACATGCACTAAGTCAGGTTTGACACAAGGTTCTCACTGCGCTGAATGCGGAATTATGCTGGTAGAACAGAAAATTGTTCCCGCTTCCCACACATGGGATATGGGGGAGGTCACTGTTAAACCGACCTGCACTCTTCAGGGCGAAAAAACGTATACATGTACTGTATGCGGAGAAAACAAAAAAGAGCTTCTTGCAATAGATACTTCCAACCATTCCGATTATGGAACAGAGATCATAAACAAAAAAGAGGCAACGGCAACCGAGGAAGGTTATACAGGCGATGTTGTTTGCAAAGAGTGTGGCGCTATACTGAGCAGTGGAGAAACAATACCGAAAAACGGTGAGAACTCGGAAACAACAACCCTTTCCGATATCCCCACAATGAGCCCGACTGTGGGACCTACGCCCGCAAAGCCCACTGCGGCAGTGCACAATATCAATATTGTGAACGGTGAATCAATGCCTGAGGACTATGCGTATGCAGAATCGGAGATATTTATAACTCTGGCGGTCAAAGACAAGATCACAGCTGAAATGCTTGATCAATTGCTGGTCGGTGATTATAGTTATTCAATTACAGATAATGAGGGGGATATTCTTGATATTTCGGATACTGTTGGAAACGGGGCGATAGTTCTTGTTTCCGGCGTTGGAATCACAAATCTGAAAAAAACGATCATTTTGCTCGGAGATGTTGACAGCGACGGTGTTGTGACTGCTACCGATGCCAGACAGATTCTCAGATGTTCTGCAAAACTTACAGACCTTGATGAGATAGGTCGTTTAGCTGCCGATCTGGATGGGGACAATCAGATTACCGCAACCGACGCGAGAGCAGTTCTGCGTGTATCCGCAAAACTTGACAATCCGAAAGACTGGCTTTAAGGGGTTTATAATCTTTAAAGAAATGAAAGCCGTCGTGTAAGTACGATCACGACGGTTTTCTGTGAAAATGGATTATTGCTTAGAAAATGATAGTCAATAGATTATAAAAAATATTGATGATTTGAAGTGTATAGTGTATAATAAATTAGATTATTCTGAATACGGCAAAAAGGCGGGGTGAAGATAATGGCTGCGGACGGTCTGTTTCTGTCTGTGCTCGCGCGGGAGCTTACGGGCGTCCTGACGGGGACGCGCATAGACAGGGTCAATATGCCGTCGCGCGGCGAGATCGTTCTGCTCATGCGCGGCAGGGAGGGGCGGTTCCCGCTTTATTTCTCCGCGTCGGGCGACTGCCCGCGTGTATGCGTGACCCGTACCGCGCCCGAGAATCCCGCCTCGCCGCCCATGCTCTGCATGCTTTTCAGAAAACACCTCACGGGCGGTATCTTCACGGGCATCCGGCAGGAAAAGACCGACCGCGTCCTGTATTTTGATTTCGACTGCGCCGACGAGATAGGCGACAGACACCTTCGCACGCTCGTCTGCGAGCTCATGCCGCGCTACGGCAATATCATACTTCTCGACGAGGACGGCGACGTGATAGACGCCGTCAACAGGGTCGACCTCTCGCGCACGTCCGTGCGCCGCGTGCTGCCCGCGCTCGGGTACGAGTTGCCCCCGTCGCAGGACAAGCTGTCGCTGACCGAAGCGCCGACTTCGGAGATCATCGGCAGGATGCGCTCCTGCGGCGCGAGGGACGTCACCTCCGCGGTCATGCGCTGCGTTATGGGCGTTTCGCCGCTGCTGGCGAGAGAGCTCGAATATAGAACGCTCCTGCGCGCGCCGTCAAAGGACGCCTTCCCGGGCGTGAGCGAGGAACAGCTCGGAGTTCTCGGGGAGCTGCTGGACGGGCTGCGCGAAACGGTCGTTTCCGGCGCCCCTGTCCCGACCGCCGTCTACGACCCGGACGGCAAGCCGCTCGATATTTCCTTTATCGATATCACGCAGTACGGCGACGGAGTCGAGAAACGCCGTTATCCCGACTTAAGCTCGCTTCTCGAGTCCTTTTTCCGCGAGAGGGAGGACCTCGCGCGGGTCAGGGCGAGAGCGCGCGACCTGTTCACTCTTCTGTCGAGGACGAGAGAGCGCGTCGTGCGCAGGCTCGAGGCGCAGCGCGAAACGATGGCGCGCGCCGCCGACCGCGACAAATACAGGCTCTACGGCGATATGATAATGGCGAACCTCCCGTCGCTGTCAAAGGGCTCTTCACACTACGAGGTCACCGACTGGTACGGCGGCGGCACGGTGAGCATACCCGCCGACCCCGCGCTCACGCCGGAGCGCAACGCTCAAAGGCATTACAAGGAATATAAAAGGATGAAAACGGCGGAGGAAGTCACCGCCGAGCTGATAGAAAAGGGCGAAAACGAGCTCGTTTATATCGATTCCGTCATAGACGAGCTTTCGCGAGCAGAGGGCGACCGCGAGATATCCGAAATAAGGCGCGAGCTCGCCGACGCGGGCTATCTGCGCCGCGCGGAAAAGGGCAGGAAGAACAAGGTCCGCGATCCCGCGCCGCTGCCGCCGCTCGAGTATACGACCTCCGGCGGGTTCAAGGTGCTCGCCGGGCGCAACAACGCGCAGAACGACAGGCTCACCTTCCGCACCGCCCGCAGGGACGATATCTGGCTGCACGCGCAGAAGATGCACGGCTCGCACGTGATACTCGTCAGAAACGGCGGTACGCCGTCGGATTCCGACATAGAGGAGGCGGCGCGCATAGCCGCTTACAGGAGCGAGGGCAGGGATTCCCTCACCGTTCCCGTCGATTATACCGAGGCGGGCAACGTCAAAAAGCCGAACGGCTCGCCCGCCGGCTTCGTTATATATCACGTTTACAAGACCGTGACGGTCAGACCGTCGGCGGGGGAGGGATCATGACGGTAAGGGAGCTCGACAGAGGCGACAGGGAAGCCGTCGTGACCTTTTTCGGCTCGCTCGGCGAGGAAGGGACGCGCTTTTTCAATTATAATTCGGGGAATCTTAACAGGACGCTCGAATACCTCGACGGGCGCCGCCCCGGGCATATCTTTTTCGGCGCCTTCGAGGACGGCGCGATGGCGGGCATACTGTTCCTGTGGGACCTTGACCGCAGCGTCGTGTGGCTGGGCGTCGGCGTCGCGGAGGCGTTCCGCGGCAGGCGTATCGGCTCCGCGCTCATGGACTTCGCGTCCGAATACTGCCGCGGGCGCGGGTACGGCGGGATACTGCTCGACACCGCCGTCGAAAACACCGCTGCGCGGCGGCTTTACGAGAGCCGCGGCTACGAGAGGATAGGCACCCACCCGAGCGGCGAGCTGCTGTATCTTCTGAGATTTCCCGCCCGTAAAACGGCGGAGCTCCCGAAAGGAGTCTGAAATGTCGGTTTTTGTGGATTTCAACAGACCTTTAAGGGCGATAAAACCGCTCCACGGCTTCAACAACGCCGCGAGGGATACCGGCTACGGCGAGCTTCTTCCGGCTTTCGCCGCCCTTAAACCGCCCTTTATCAGGCTTCACGACACGGGCTTCAATGCTTGCCTCTCAAAATACGTCGACGTCCACAATATCTTCCCCGATCCGTCGGCAGACGAGGAGGACGAGAGGTCCTACGATTTTCTTCTGACCGACAGATATATAGAAAAGCTCGTCGAAGCGGGCTCGCAGGTCATCTACCGCTTCGGCACGACGATAGAGCACGAACCTAAAAAGTATTATATCGGGCCGCCTTCAGATCCCGCCAAATACGCCCGCGTCTGCGAGCATATCGTAAGGCACTATAACGACGGCTGGGCGGACGGCTTCCGGTTCGGCATAAAATACTGGGAGATATGGAACGAACCGGACGGCGGACCCGACTGCGAACCCAACGGCGCGCCCTGCTGGGGCGGAACTCCGGAGCAGTTCTACGAGCTTTACCGGCTTATTTCTCACGAGGTCAAGGAGCGTCACCCCGATGTGAAGGTCGGCGGCTACTCGAGCTGCTACATCACCGGCAGCTTCCACAAGGACCGCGGATGCTGGCTCCCCGACGACGCGAAGTTCCTCAACGGGTTTTTAAAGTATATCACGGCTCCCGAAACGCGCTCGCCGCTTGATTTCTTCACCTGGCACGGCTATCTCGGCGAGAACGACATGAGCAAGATAGAACGCGAGAGCGCGTTCGTCGACGAAACGCTGAGGCGCTACGGCTTCGGCGACGAGGTCGAGCGTTTCGACACCGAATGGAGCTGTATCATCCGCGGCGGTCAGCCCGTAAAGGAGGGGCAGGAGGAGGTCTACCTCAATATGCGCTCGGCGCGCGCCGCCGCGAATTACGCAGCCGCCATGTACACGATGCAGAACTGCCGCGTCGACGGCGCGTGCTTCTACGACGCGCAGCTGGGCGTCCACTACGGTCCGCTGTTCGACTTTCCGTCGAACCTGCCCACGCCCGTCTATTACGCTTTCGCGCAGTTCGGGAGGCTTTACGGGCTCGGTACGCAGGTTGAGAGCTCCTGCGAGGACGGCGGGGTATATACGCTCGCCGCGGCAGGCGGGGACGAAAAGCTCCTCGCCGCCGCCAATATCGGCGACCGCCCCGTATCGCTCGAAATAAGGGCTTCGGGCGCGGACGCCCGCGTAGTAAAGGTATTTTTATGCGGCGACGAAAGAGGGCTTCGCCGGGTCATGACGCTCGACTTCTCGCAGAACGTCAGATTCACCCTCCCCGCGGGGACCTTCGCCACACTCGAATTCGCACAGTAAAGGAGTGTCAAAAGCTTATGGATAACACCGTGATGTACAAACTCACCTACGGTCTGTTCGTCCTGACCGCCAACGACGGCGGCAGGGACAACGGCTGCATCATCAACACCGCGTGTCAGGTCACGTCCGAGCCGAACCGCGTCACGATAGCGGTCAACAAGGCGAACCTCACCAACGCGATGATCGACGCGGACGGCAGGTTCAATATCTCCGTCATAAGCGAAAAGGCGGACTTCGAGCTGTTCAAACGCTTCGGCTTCGCCAGCGGCAGGGACGTCGACAAATTCGCCGGGTTCCCCGACGCAGAGCGCTCCGCGAACGGCCTGTACTACGTTACAAAGGGCGTTAACGCGGTCATCTCGGGCAAGGTGCTTTACAAGATAAACCTCGACACTCACACGCTGTTCATAGCGGACGTTACGGACGGCTTCAAGCTCGACGGCGCCCCGTCGGCGACCTACACCTACTATCAGAGCAATATCAAGCCCGCGCCCGCCGCGAAGCAGAGCTCCGGCACCGTCTGGCGCTGCCGTATCTGCGGCTGGGAATATGACGAGTCCAAGGGCATGCCCGAAGCGGGCATAGCGCCGGGGACGAAATTCGAGGATATTCCCGACAGCTTCTTCTGCCCGGTCTGCAAGCACCCCAAGAGCGATTTTGAAAAGGTTGTTTAATTAATATTTATATAAATCCCCAAAGGAGGCAAATATGGCAGATACCGTACAGTACAAATGTCCGAACTGCACCGGCGCGCTTGAGTTCAACGCAGCCAAGCAGAAGCTCGTCTGCCCCTACTGCGGCTCGGAGTACGACGTCGCGATGTTCGGCAAGCAGGACGAGCAGATAGCGGGCGCGACACAGCAGCAGCCCGCTCAGGCTCCCGATCAGCTCAACGGCGCGAACTTCAACGGCGCGATCAACAACAACGGCGGCACGCAGTGGGCTCCCGGCGAGGAGGAGAGCATGCGCGTCTGGTCCTGCCCGTCGTGCGGCGGCGCGATCGTCGGCGACGCGAACACCGCCGCGACAACCTGCCCCTACTGCGGCAACAGGACGGTCATGTCGGGCGCTCTTTCGGGCACGCTCAAGCCCGACCTCATCATACCGTTCAAGCTCGACAAAAAGGCTGCCATGAGCGCCTATGAGCAGCACATCAAGGGCAAGAGGCTCATCCCCGGCCCGTTCAAGGCGAAGCACAAGATAGAAGAGATAAAGCCGATCTATCTGCCGTTCTGGCTGTTCGACGCGAACGTCAGCGGCGAGGTCGACTATATCGGTACCCGCACGAGGAGCTGGAGCGATTCGAACTACGACTACGTCGAGACCTCCGAGTTCCGCATCAAGCGCGTGGGCGGCGCGATGTTCGAGCGCATCCCCGCCGACGGCAGCAGGCGCACCGACGACACGCTCATGGAGTGCATCGAGCCCTTCGATTACCGTGAGGCGAGGGAGTTCTCGGGCGCGTATCTCGCGGGCTACGTCGCGGACAAGTACGACGTAGGCGCCGAGGAGCTTTCGCAGCGCGTCCACGAGAGGCTGCGCACGAGCATGGAGAGCGCGTTCGGCTCGACCGTCACAGGCTACAGCAGCGTCCGCGCGGTCGGCAGCAACATAAACATAATGGACAGCGGCGCGAAATACGCCCTGCTGCCGGTCTGGATGCTCACGACGACATACCAGGGCAAGAACTACGTCTTCGCGATGAACGGTCAGACGGGCAAGTTCTCGGGCGATCTTCCCTTCGACAAGGGCGCTTACAAAAAATGGTTCGCGGGCATCTTCGCGGGCGTGGCTGCGGCCGTCGCCGGCGCCGGCATGCTCATCGCCTATCTGTTTATGTGAGGGAGGGTACGGAAATGAAGAACGTCAGAGTTTTGAAAAGGACCGTTACGGTCTTTGCCTTCGTCCTCATCCTCGCGCTTTGCGCGTCGTCCGCCCTCGGACTTTCGATAACGTCGGACGGCGCGAACAGGATAGTCGACTATACCGACAGGCTTTCCGCCGAGGATACCGCCGCGCTCGAAGCCGCAGCCGGCGAAGCGAGCGCCGCGGCGGGCTGCGATATCTGCTGCGTGTTCATCAACGGCACCGGCGGCGCGGATATCGACGATTATCTTGAAGACTACATCGCGTCGCAGGGCTATTCCGCCGACTGCGTGATGCTCGCTCTCGATTTCGACGCGGAAATGATCTACTTCCGCGAATACGGCGCTGCCGCGGGCAAGGCGTCCGACGAACTTAAGGAAAGCGTTTTCGACGCCTACAACGACGCGGAGACATACTACGACGGCGTCAAGGCGTATATCGACCTCGTGTCTCCCGCCTTTACGGACGGGCCGGTCCTCACGATCGGCGGCGATATAAGGCTTTCCGGCGACGGCAAGAGGATAGCCGACTTCACCGGCAGGCTTTCTGCGGAAGAGCTCGAAGGGCTCGAGTCCGCCGCAGCGGCGGCGAGCGCGGAGTGCGGCTGCGACGTCTGCTGCGTGTTCATCGACACGCTCGGCGGCGCCGATATCGACGCTTATCTCGAAAAATACCGCGCGGACGCGGGCTATTCCGCCGACTGCGTGATACTCGCCGTCGATTTCGAGCAGAACACGATCTATATGCGTGAGTACGGTTCCGTTTCGGGCAAGGTGTCCGACGAACAGAAAAGGACCGTTTTCTCGATGTACAACGAGGCGGATAACTACTACGACGGCGTCAGGGCGTATATCGACGCGGCGATCCAGTATCTGACCGGCTCGACCCAGACCATACCCGCCACAAGACAGAAGCCCCTGCTCGTCGACGACGCGAACCTGCTGACCGAGCAGGAGAGGGCGTCGCTCGAGGCGAAGCTCGAGGAGATAAGCACCCGTCAGGGGCACGACGTTTCCGTCGTCACGGTCAACTCTCTCGGCGCGAAGTCCGTCACCGCCTTCACCGACGATTTCTACGACTATAACGGCTACGGTCAGGGCGACGACAAGTCGGGCATCATGTTCCTCATCTCAATGAGCGAGCGCGAGTGGCATATCACCACAACCGGCAGGGCGATACAGATCTTCACCGACCGCGGTCAGCAGTATATCACCGACACCATCGTTTCCAAGCTCTCGAACGGCGATTACTACGAGGCGTTCGATCAGTACGCCGACCTCTGCGATCAGTTCATGACCAAGGCGGAAGAGGGCGAGCCCTACGACGTCGGCAATCTCCCGAAGTCCCTTACCGGCAAGGAGATAGGCGGCGCGTCGGTCTTCGCGGTCATCGTCGGCCTCATCTCCGGCGGCGCGGTCACCGGCAAGATGAAGAGCAAGGTCATGAACGTCAAGCCGCAGAAGAACGCGGACACCTACGTCCGTCAGGGCACGCTCAACGTTCAGGACGGCGGAACCTTCTTCGTGGGCAGCCACGTCAACCGCACGCGCAAGCCCGAGCCTTCGTCGAGAAGCTCCGGCGGGGGCGGCGGCAGCAGCACTCACACGAGTTCCTCCGGCTCGAGCCACGGCGGCAGCAGCGGACGCTTCTGATATACGTATTTATGCCGGACAGGGCGGTCATCCGCCCTGTTTTTCCATTTTCATCCGCGTTTTAGTCTTTATAATAACGGATCATCGACGGCGTAATGCCGGAAAACAGGCGAAAAACGTTTAAAAAAAATATGCCCAAATGCCCGATTTTCGCTTGATAATGAGTATTCTTTATGATAAAATTCAACCGGATTATAATCCGATGGGAGGAAGATAAAGGTCATGATATACGATGCGGCAATAATCGGCGCCGGCGTTACCGGCGCGATGACCGCGAGGGCGCTTTCCAAATACGACGTGAGCGTTGTTCTTATCGAGAAAGAAAACGACGTCGCGATGGGCGCCACCAAGGCCAACAGCGCGATCTGCCACGCGGGGTTCGACGCCGCCACCGGCACTCTCAAGGCGAAGCTCAACGTCAGGGGCTGTGAAATGATGGCGGGTGTCTGCAAGGAACTGAACGTCCCCTACAAGAACAACGGCTCGCTCGTTCTCGCCTTTACGGACGAGGAGGTCGAAACTCTCGGGACGCTCTACGACAGGGGCGTCGCCAACGGCGTCAAGGGCATGAGGATCGTCGAAAGGGACGAGCTCCTTAAAATGGAGCCCAATCTCAACCCCGAAGTCAAGGCGGCTCTGCTCGCCGAGACCGCGGGCATCGTCTGCCCCTACGAGCTGACGATAGCCGCCGCCGAATGCGCGGCCTCCAACGGAGTCGAATTCCTCCGCAACGCCGAAGTGGTTTCCGTCGAATATAAAGACGGCAGATACTTCATCGGCACCTCCGCAGGCACCGTCGAGGCGAAGCTCGTCATCAACGCTGCGGGCGTACACGCGGCCGAGGTCGCGCGCATGATGGGCGACGACAGCTTTGAGATCATCCCGCGCAAGGGCGAGTATTTCGTGCTCGACAGGAACGTCGGCGGCCTCGTTTCCCGCGTCATCTTCCAGTGCCCGACCGTGATGGGCAAGGGCATACTCGTGACGCCCACGGTCGACGGCAATCTGCTCATCGGTCCGACCTCGCTCGACGTTCCCGACTGCGAGGACGTCTCCACCACGTGGGAAGGCCTCGAGGACGTCAAGCGCCTCGCGGCGAAGAGCGTTCCTGCGGCAAGCTCAAGGGACGCCATAACCTCCTTCTCCGGCGTCAGGGCGCACGGCTCGTCCGGCGATTTCGTCATCGGCAGGAGCGCGGCGTGCCCCGGCCTCATCAACGCCGCGTGCATAGAGTCTCCCGGTCTTTCGGCCGCTCCTGCCATTGCCGAGGCAGTCGAACAGATCTTCCTTGACGCCTGCGAGGTCCGCCCCGCGCTCAAGGAGAAATACGATACGGGCAGGCCAGCGCCGGTGCGTTTCCGCCACCTGACGGACGAACAGCGCGAGGAGCTCATAGCACGCGACCCCGCCTACGGCAGGATAGTCTGCCGCTGCGAGACGGTCACCGAGGGCGAGATACGCGACGCGATAACCGGCCCGACCGGAGCCCGCGACGTCGACGGCGTCAAGCGCCGCACGAGGGCGGGGATGGGCAGATGCCAGGGCGGCTTCTGCGGATCCAAGGTGCTTGAGATACTCGCGCAGGAGCTCGAGCTCCCCTATAACGCGATAACCAAATTCGGCAGAGACTCGAAGATAATCTACGAGCGTACAAAGTAAGGAGACGGCGATATGGAACTCAGATACGATCTCGCCGTTATCGGCGGCGGTCCCGCGGGAATGGCTGCGGCGCTTCGCGCCCGCGAACGCGGAGTCGAAAGGATAATCATCCTCGAGAGAGCCGAGAAGCTCGGCGGCATACTCGAGCAGTGCATACACACGGGCTTCGGCCTGCACTATTTCGGCGAGGAGCTTTCGGGCCCCGAATACGCCGGAAGGTTCATAAAGGAAGTCGAAAAGACAGATATCGACGTCCGCACCGACACGATGGTGCTCTCGATAGGCGAAGACAATACGGTCACCGCCGTCAACAAGAAGGACGGCGTCCTCAAGATACACGCGACCGCCGTCATCCTCGCCATGGGCTGCAGGGAGCGTCCGCGCGGCGCGCTGCAGATGGCGGGCACGCGTCCGTCCGGCGTCATGACCGCCGGCACGGCGCAGAAATACGTCAACATCGACGGCTATATGCCCGGCCACAAGGTCGTCATCCTCGGCTCGGGCGACATCGGCCTCATCATGGCGCGCCGCATGACTCTCGAGGGCGCGGAGGTCAAGATGGTCTGCGAGATAATGCCCTATTCGGGCGGTCTGACCAGGAACATCGTCCAGTGCCTCAACGACTTCGGCATCCCGCTCCACCTCTCCACGACGGTCGTTTCGACCCACGGCAGGGACAGGCTCGAGGGCGTGACGATAGCCAAGGTCGACGAGCGCATGCAGCCCATCCCCGGCACCGAGGAGTACGTCGAGTGCGACACGCTGATGCTCTCGGTCGGTCTTATCCCTGAGAACGAGCTTTCTGTCGCGGCGGGCGTCGAGCTTGACCGCGTCACGAGGGGAGCCGTCGTCACCGAGATGAGAGAAACGACGAAGAGCGGCGTTTTCGCCTGCGGCAACGTCCTGCAGGTGCACGACCTGGTCGACTTCGTCACGATGGAGGCCCAGACGGCGGGCGAGGGCGCCGCGGCGTACATCAGGGACCGCTCGGCGTTCGACGGCGCGGAATATATCTTCACGAAAACGGGCCCCGGCGTGCGCTACATCGTGCCGCAGAAGGTCAATATCCACGCTCCGGAGGACGTTAAGCTGTTCTTCCGGGTCGGCGCGATATACAAGAACGCCCGCATCGTCGTCAAGGCGGACGGCGAGCGTATCTCCGACAAGAAGCACGTCAGGCTCACCCCCGGCGAGATGGAGAACGTCACGATCAAACGCGATACCCTGAAGCACCTGAGCCCCGACAGTATCCTCAGCGTGGAGGTCGAAGAATAATGGCTGAAAATAAAGTAACCGTAATGACCTGCGTCACCTGCCCCATAGGCTGTACTATAACCGCCGAGCAGGACGCCGAAGGCAACGTGATCTCGGTGAAGGGCAACACCTGCAAGCGCGGCGAGGCCTACGCGAAGACCGAGCTCACCGCCCCGATGAGGTCGCTCACGTCGACCGTGAAGGTCCGCGGCGGCAGGCATCCGGTGGTGCCGGTAAAATCGAGGACACCCGTCCCCAAGGCGAGGATGTTCGACATCATGGCGGAGATAGCAAAAGTCACGGTCGACGCTCCCGTCGCCGCGGGGCAGACGGTCATAGCCGACGTCCTCGGCACCGGCGTCGATATAATAACAGAGGATTCGATGTAATATCCGCTCCCGTAAACATCCGGGATATAATACGGAGGGAAATATGAAAAAGCTGCTCGTTACGCTTATCGCCGTATGTATGGTTCTCGGGACGGTCATCGCCGCCTCGGGCGCCGCGGGCGTGTCCTTCGTCCTGCCGGAAGACGCCGTCATAGTCGTCGGCGGCGAGGCGGAGGCCTATGAAAAGGCCGCCGCGGCGGAGCTTCAGTCGCTGATAGAGAAGGTCTCGGGCGTCAGGCATGAGATCGTGACCGACGCCGGTCTGCCCGACGTTTTCGTCATCAGCGTCGGCTCGACCTCTCTCGCCTCGGCAAAGGACGACGGCAAGACCGACGGCAGCTTCATCATCTCCCCGATATTCAGAACGCGTCCCGCCGCGGCTGCGCAGGTGACCGAGGTCAGCGCGGTGCCC
>JAFRXS010000071.1 GCA_017443405.1 Clostridia bacterium
AGGTGACCGTCACGTTCAACGGCAACGGCGCGGGATCGACCGTATCGACCGCGAGCGCGTCGGCATACAGAACGATATCAAGATGGGACACTGCCGCAGCCGGAAACGGCACGTCTTATGCGCTCAGCGGTTCATATACGAACAACGCCGCGCTTGATCTCTACGCGCAGTGGAGCGCCGTTACGGTGGATTTCTCTGACACTTCGACCTACACCGCGAGCCGCGACGGTTACACCTTCGACGGCTGGTATACGCTGGCGGAAGGCGGTTCCGAGGTCACGAGCCACGAATTCGCCGCCGCAAACACGGGCGGCTCGTTCGAGGTCTTCGCCCACTGGACGGCAAGCACCGTCACCGTCACCTTCAACTTGGGCGGACACGGTACGGCGATAAGTCCGGTCACGGACAACGCCGGGTTCTCGCTCTCCAAGCCCGCCGATCCCACGGCGGACGGCTTCATCTTCATGGGCTGGTTCGACAGCACACTGACGGTCCCGTACACCTTCCCGCTGGTGATAAACGCTGATACGATACTCTACGCCAAGTGGGTCAAGATCGAAAGGACGCTGGCGCTGACGAGCGCGATCGACGTATACTTCATGATCCCGCAGTCCGCGTTCGGCGCAGGCAAGCTGGACGCCTCGACTGCCAAATTTACGGTAAACTACGTCAACCGCAACGGGACAGGCAGATCGAATGCGACGATCACGGCAAAATCATCCGCCACGGTAGACGCGGTCGAGTATTACGTCTGGGTGTTCAGCGAGCTCAATCCGGCGCATCTGGGAGAAAACCTCGTGGTCACCTTCTATGAAGGCGATACCGAGAAGGCGACGCTCAACTACAGCGTTATCGAGTACTGCTACAATCAGATCGACGAGTATGAGAAGGATAAGACCGCCGCAAAGCTGAAGACCGCAAAGATCTGCGCGGGCATAGTCCGCTACGGCGTCGCCGCCGAGACTTACGCCCTCGCGGCGCACGGGATCGAGGTGTACGAGACAAGCGCGAGCGAAGGATTTGCCGCGCTGAACCTGAACAGCGTGACGGAATATAATTACAATTCCACAAGTTATAACCCCACAAGCGTCGGCAAATCGAACGTCGCAAAGAAGATCGGCTCAGACGCATCGGGATTTACCGGGTTCGAGTGGGTCAGCGGCGCGCTCGACCTCGGGCATAACGTGAGGATCAAGCTGAACTTCACTTACACCGGCGCCGACGCGTCAAGCTACTCCGTCAAGGTGAAGTATAAGAACGGAGACTCTACGGTAACAGAGGATCTCGGTAATCTGGAAGACCTCGCCGGCGCGGTGTACTACGACAATTTCAACCCGTCGGAGTTCGGCAGGACGCTGCAGTTCGCGGTCTACAACAGCAGCGGGACAAGAGTCAGCAAGGTGCTGCAGTACAGCGTATACTCCTACCTGCTTACCGCGAGCGGAAAGACAGGCAATATAAAAACCCTCGCGGACACGCTTATCAATTACGGCGACGCGGTTTACAGGTTCGTTAATGGCGAGCCCTCTTGATGCTTACGATCATCAGAAAGTGAGTTTGTGATATGAAAAAGAAACTGTTTATTATGCCCGAGGCGGATATCATCCCCATTCTCGGCGACGATATGTATTTCTCCACCGACGCTTTCGATTTCGGCGACGAGACCGGGCAGGACGGGGAGATCCTGGATTGATGAAATCCCGCTTTGCAAGGATCGCCGGAGCGATCTTGTGCGCCGCTGCGGTGTTTACCTTCGCGGCGTGCGGCGGTGACGGCGGCGCAGGCGGTGCGGACAGCTCCGCGCCACCCGCTCCCCACGTGCCCGACACGGGCGACACCTCGACGCCGGGGTTCTTTATGCCGGACGAAACGTTTGACAGCCTGACGGTCGACACGGATACCGGCCTTATCTTCGACGACGATCCCGTTGTGACGGACAGGGAGCGTGATCCGGACGTTTCGGACGGTGAGGATATTACGCCCTCCACCGAGCGCGCGGAGCCGGACGATACGACGGAAAACGATCGTCCGGGCGGAGAAACGCCGGTTACGCGAGAAGCGGACAGCGGGAGACAGCCCGATCCGCTCGCCGAAACGGCGGAAAAAGACAGTACGGATAATGAGGACACGGCGGCCGATCCGATCGACTCCCTTTGGGACGATCTGCTTAACGAGGCCGGCGAGGGCGGACGGATCGTTCTTCCGCTCGATCCGTGATCATAGATATGCGAGGCTTGATATGGAAGAAAATAATGCGAACAAGAAAACCGAATTCGTCGCCCCGACTGTCGAGGTGAGGCGCTTCTCCGTGCGCGACGTCGTGCGCACAAGCCCGATAATCATGCCGTTCGATCCGAATTACGAGGACGACGAGGACATCTGACCGCGGTAAATTTGACGCGAATAATTCAGGCG
>JAFRXS010000072.1 GCA_017443405.1 Clostridia bacterium
GCCGTTTGTGATCCCGCAATACGCGGAGCCGTGGCTGTTTCTTTTAGCTTCCATAGCCGGTACCGTACTCAGCGCCATTTATTGCATTCTTGCTGCAATACTGATAAAAAAAGACAAAGCGCGTCCGGTGAAAAATCCACGGAAAAAAGCAGTCGTGTCGGGCGTCTGTTTCGCGGCGGTGACCGTGTGCTCCTGTGTATTGCTGCCGCGCGCGATGGCGTTTACCCGCGATTACCCGCTATGGTTTGATTGGTATGTGTGTTCGACCGAAGAAAGCGAAGCGCTGTTTAGCGAGATCGAACTGAACGCGCCGTATGCGGACGCGGCGGTTATCCTTGCGGAAAAAGGCTGGCATGAAATATCGGAATACGGAAACAGCCTGAATAAAAGCGAAAGGAAAAAATACTACAGTCAATACAAAGGATTCAATTTCGGTGATGAATATAAGGTCTGGTTTTTGCCGGAAAACCACTCCGGCTGCAACGGTTTTATTTTCCTGAAGGCTGACGAAACCGGAAAAATCATTTCAAAGGGCACAGGCAATCTGCATCCGCTTGAGTTCGATAAATACGGATACCTTCGGTATTCTCCAAGCAATAGAGAATACGATGATATGCAGAAGGTTACGGCAGACTTTGACAGCCTCAAAAAGGGCGACGCTGAAATCACCGTAATGAACCGTTTCGGCAAAGAGTACGGGAACGTTTATTCCCGTTTTGAAAGCGAAATCGAGGGAAAACACGTCGACCGTTTTACTGTGTATGCCCGTGGAGTTACAAATCCGGATGCACAAAGTTATGAGAGAACAGGCGAATGCCATATTGAACTCACGTTTTCCAACGGTCTTCTTTCAGACGGAAGGATGCTGAAGTCGGAATATACCGACGGAAAACAGGTATGGATCGAGTCATCGCTCGGAAAGTAGCGCCAACGATCCGCGTTACGCCGGACAAGGGCGCAAAACGGATCAAAAACCTAACGCCCGATAATACAAGCCCCCTTTGCCTGAAAGCAAAAGGGGGTTCATATATAATGTCGGATCTTACTTCACGCCTTCTTTGCGGGCTCAAACTCCACGGTGAACTCCGTGCCTGACGCCGCGTCGCTGCGAACGCCGACCGTCGCGCCGATGAGCCCGGCGATCTGTTTGACAATGGGAAGACCGAGTCCGTGACCGCCGCGGGAGCCGCGCGCTTTGTCCGCCCGGTAGAATCGGTCGAAGACGCGCGGCAGGTCGTCCGCGTCTATAACGCTGCCGGGATTGCGGACGGTCAGGACGGCCTTTTTCTTTTCCCTGCGCAGCCCGACGAATACGCTGCCACCGTCGGGCTCGTATTTTAAGGCGTTTTCGAGCAGCGAACTGCAGACGCGCTCCGCGTATTCCTTCGTCGCGAGAACGAAAACGCCCTTCTCTATCTCCGTATCCACGGTGATTCGCCGGTCGAAAGCGATGCTTTCGAGCTGGAGCGCGCTTTTTTCGGCGGCGGAAGAAAGATCCGTGCGCACGGGAGTCACGGTCTGCTCCTGCGACTCCAGCGCGGAGAGCGTCAGCATCTCGCCGACCGCGTCCATCATGTTTTTGGCGGCGGCGTCCGTGCTCTCTATCCACTGCGACTGCTCGGCGACCGTCGAACCGGAGTTTGATTTGAGTATGCTGTTGTTCGCCAGTATCACGGTGATCGGCGTTTTGAGATCGTGGGAAATATTCGCGACGAACTGCCGCTCCATATCGATGGCCTTTTCCATCGGCTTTGCCGCGACCGCGGACAGCCGCAGACAGACGGGGAACAGGACCGCCATCGAGCCGAGATAGACCAGGATCATCGCCGCGGTATTTTTGAGCGCGTTCGCGGTAAAAGCGGACGATTCCGTCAGCGCTATACGGCAGACGTCGCCCTCGCGGTCGATGTAATAGATGAGGCCTTTATCCCTGAGTCTGCCGAAGCCCCCGTCCGCTTCGAGCAGGATCGGAACGACTTCCTTGACGGTATCTTCACCTATGCTTTCGCTCTCCGTCAGCAGCGTGATCCCGCCGTCCGCAAGATCGCAGAACACCGCGACGATCACGTAATCCCCCGCCCGGCGAGGGTCCCGACCGGGGTCCGCCGGCGCGTCTGTTTCGCCGGAGGGCTTTGGGGGCGGATCCTCGCCCGCGGAGGGCTCCGCCAGGGATCCGTCCGGCTTCGAGGGCGGCTCCGCGTCGGTAAGTCCCCTGCCGTTGCCCGCGGGATCGTTCCACGGCGCGACGACCTGCCGCATCGTGTTTTCGAGGCCGCGGTATTCGTTCACTATCATAAAGACATCCAGCAGCGCGAAGCCCGTGAACAGCACCGCGCCGAGAAGCGCCATCGTGGTAACGACAAATCGTTTACGGTAACCGTCGGTCATTCCGCCACCTCCGGACGGTAGCCTATCTTCTGTATATTTTTGATCGAGACCCGGGAATTGAGATATTTGAGCTTTTTCCTTATAAAGGATATGTAGACCTCGACGTTATTGTCCGTCGCGTCGGAATCCGATCCCCAGACGCTGTCGAGAAGCCTGTCCTTGGTGACGGTCATCTTCGGGTTTGACATAAAGATCCTCATTATCTCGAATTCCTTGCGGCTGAGCTGAACCGTTTCCCCGCCGCAGGTCAGCTCGGCGGAAGCGGTGTCGAGCGACAGATCGGCGAACTTTACGCTGTCCACGATGACCTCTCCCGTGCGGCGGGTAAGCGCCCCGACGCGCGCGAGAAGCTCCTCGGGATCGAACGGCTTGGTCATATAGTCGTCCGCTCCGCTGTTGAGCCCCGTGACCTTGTCGCGCACGGTCGTTTTTGCCGTCAGCATGAGTATCGGCGTATTCACTCCGTCCTTGCGAAGTATCCGCACGACCTCGAAGCCGTCGAGCTTCGGCATCATCACGTCGAGTATCAGCAGATCGTAACCGACGGTCTTGGCGTAGTCGATCGCCGACAGGCCGTCGTTGACCTCGTCGACAAAATAGCCCTGCTGTTCGAGGATCCTTTTGATCGCGTTCGCGAGAGAGACCTCGTCCTCGGCGATAAGGATATTCATAAGATCAGCTCCTTCTTTATAAGTATAGCATACCCTTTCAGATAAAATAAAGAGCAGGCTTGAAAACGACCTTAAAAAAACAATTTTTCTTTTTAAGGATTTTTTCAGAACGGCGGCTATAATGGACTCATAAACGAAACGGGCACCGACACGCGAAGGGAACGGAGGAGAGACCGATGCAACCGGAAAATGAAAACAGAGACACGGATAAAAAATCAGCTTATATCAGAAAAGGAGAGATCGGCATGAAAAAGATCACAGCTATTATTTTAAGCCTCATCATAGCGGCGGGCATCGCCGTGACCGCATCGGCGCAGGATGCGTCCTCAACTCTGATCACATTCACCGACAGCGGCGCTTCCGTTACCTCCGGCAGCGAGACCGGCGTTTCCGTCAGCGGCACGAATGTGAAGATCACCGCCGCGGGGACCTATACCTTCACCGGCTTCTGTTCAAACGGCACGATCGTGGTGAAAAAAGGCGTCACGGGTGTAACCCTGATCCTTGACGGTCTGACGCTCACCGCGTCCGCGACCGCGCCGATAACCTGCAACAAAGGCAGCGGCGTGACGATAGTCGCGGCGGAGGGAACGGTCAACACGCTGACCGACGACAAATACAACAACGACGACGTATATACCGATGAAACGCTCTATCCCGATATAGAGAACGCGGTCATCAAATGCAAGGACGGCTCGAACGTCACCATCTGCGGCTCCGGCACGATCAACGTCAACGCCTTCGGCAAAAACGGAGTCAAGGGCGGCGCGGACCTCTACGAGGAGGACGACGACGGCAATTATACCGACGTTCTGCTCTCCACCGCTTCCCTGACGATCGGGGACGTGACTCTGAACGTCAACGCCTCGATCAACGACGGCATCAAATCCGACAAGGAACTCAACATTCTCTCGGGCGATATCACCGTTTCCGCCGCGGACGACGCGATCAAATGCGATCACGTCCTGAACATCGGCGAAGCGGGTACGGCAGGTCCGACAGTCACCGTAACGAACGCCGCCGAGGGCATCGAAGGCGCGACGGTCAACGTTTATTCCGGCAGCGTATACGTCAACGCGTCCGACGACGGCATAAACGCCGCCAACAGCGACATAGCCGAGCGGAGCGCGGAATTCAGCTACAACCAGTACGGCGGGTACGTATACGCCAACGTAACGAACGGCGACGGCATAGACTCCAACGGCAGTGCGACGCTCGAGGGCGGGATTCTCGAGGTCTACGCGCCGAGTCAGGGAGACGGCGACCCGATCGACACCGAATACGGCTGCGCGTTCAGCGGCGCGACGGTACTCGCCGTGGGGCACGCCATGATGCAGCAGAGCTATTCCGGCGCGTACGTCGCCTTCGGCGGCAGCTTCAAAACGGACGGCGGCATGGGTCCCGGCGGCATGGGCGGCAGTACCGGCGGCAGCATCGTCACGGCAGGTCAGACGGTCACGGTCACAGACGCCTCCGGCAATACCGTCTATACGTCAATATCCACGGCACCGAGAGCGGCAGCATACGTGCTTTTCGCAAGTCCCTCCGTTTCTTCCGGAAGCAGCTACACGCTTAACGGCAGCGCGACAGCCACGGCGTCTTCCGCGGCAGGCGGGAACGCCGGCCCCGGCGGCGGCATGGGTCCCGGCGGCAACCGTCCAGGGAACGGACAGACGGACTCCGGAACCGTATCCGCGCTCTCCGGCATCCTGCAGAAGATCCTCGAATGGATCAAAAACCTTGTAAGCATGATCAAAAGCGTCTTCGGAGGCTCCGCCGCCTGATAAGGCCGGAACGTCCGCAAACGGGCGAAAGCCCGGTCAGACAGGGCGGGAACAGTCCGATGCTCCCGCCCGCAGGGATAAAACGGTTCGAGAAAATACAAAAGAAAGGATGTTAAAAATGAAAAAGCTCATTGCGATGCTGCTCGGCATAGCGCTGATACTCTCCTGCTTCGCCTCCTGCGGAAAGCGGGAAAGCGCGGACTCCGGCACGACGGCGGCAGCCCAAACGGCTCCGCAGTCCGAAAACGGTGAAGGCATGCCCGCCGCGCCGGACGGCGAAGCTCCGTCCGGAGATATGCCCGGCGAACCTCCCGAAGGCGGAACTCCTCCCGAGGGCGCGGCTCCCCCCGAGGGCGGTCCCGGCGGAACCCCTCCCGGAGGCGGCCCCGGCGGCACTCCCCCCGGAGGAGGCAGCGGCAGCGTGACCTATGACGCCGCGACACAGATCACCACCGCGACGAACGAAACGGGAAAAACGTATTCATCCTCAACGTCCGATCAGAGCGCGCTGCTCATAAGCGCCGCGGACGCGGTCACCGTCTCGGGCGCGACGGTCACCAAGACAGGCGACTCGGACGGCGGCGACAACTGCAACTTCTACGGTCAGAACGCGGCTGTGCTCGTCAAAGACGGCGCGACCGCCACGATCACCGGAGCGACGGTCACCTCCGGCGCGAGCGGCGCCAACGGCGTCTTCTGCTACGGCGGCAACGGCGGCAGCAACGGAGCCTCCGGCGACGGCACGACGCTGATAATCAGGGATTCGACGATAACGACGACCGGGGACGGCTCCGGCGGCATCATGACGACGGGCGGCGGCATAACGAAAGCTTATGACCTTACCGTGACCACGAGCGGACGCTCCTCGGCGGCGATCCGTACCGACCGCGGCGGCGGCACGGTGACCGTCGAGGGCGGCTCCTACACCTCGAACGGCCTCGGCTCCCCCGCGATATACTCCACCGCGGACGTCACCGTTTCGGACGCGACGCTGGTCTCCAATCTTTCGGAAGGCGTGTGCATAGAGGGCCTCAATTCCATAACCCTTGACAACTGCGACCTGACCGCGAACAACACGAAGCGCAACGGCAACGCGAAGTTCCTCGACACGATAATGATCTATCAGTCGATGTCGGGCGACGCCGCGAGCGGCACCTCGACCTTCACGATGACAAACGGCAGTCTGACGAGCAAGAGCGGTCACATCTTCCACGTGACGAACACCAACGCCGTCATAACGCTCTCCGGAGTCAGGATCGTGAACAGCGACAGCGAGAACGTCCTGCTCTCCGTCTGCGACGACGGTTGGAACGGCGGCAACAACACCGCGACGCTCAACGCCTCCGCTCAGACGCTCGACGGCGCGATCCTCGTCGGCGACAACTCCACGCTGACGCTGAACCTCTCGAACGGCTCGACCTTTACCGGCTGTATCGGCGGCAGCATCACGAACGCCGCGGGCGATACCGTTTCGACAGAGGTCGGGACAGTGAACGTAACGCTCGACTCCTCCTCCACCTGGACGCTCACCGCGGATACCTACGTCACGAGCTTCTCGGGCAGCGCGTCAAACGTCGTCACCAACGGATACAAGCTGTACGTCAACGGGCAGCTTTACGCCGGATAAATACGCAAAACGGATATAAACGCCCCCTTTGCCGGAAGGCAAAGGGGGATTTGTGTATGCGCGTAAGCGCGGATAGGGTAAGGGGAGTCGAACCCGAATCGCCTTTGGACGGGTCTTTTTGGCTCTTTCGCGCTCTTCATCCTTGCTTTGCGTTAGCAAAGCGGCGTCTTCAGAGCACAAAATAGCTCAACAATACCTTGTCCAAAGGTGCGAAGCAGTTTTTCAGAGGCAGATTTTTTTCAAGACAACGAAGCTGCCGCAGATAATACTGTCGTATTATCAAGGCAGATGAGGC
>JAFRXS010000073.1 GCA_017443405.1 Clostridia bacterium
AAAGCGAGCTTTCGGGAGCGGCTTATCCGTCTTCACGCCTGCCGATTTGCCTTTGGCAAACCGGCGACCCATTACCCGCCTCATGTATACGTCGGAAAGGACGAGCGGAAGAGTTTTTGAAAGGGTGCGGGAAAACTTTTTTCAAAAAGTTTTCCCGAATAAAAAAGAAAACAAAATCCTGAAAGAAGGAAAAAACATATGGCAGAAATATTTACAGAAAACGACAGAAGAACGAAATACTGCGGTCAGTTCACGGCGGCGGACGTCGGGAATGAAGTGACCGTCAACGGATGGGTACAGCGCCAGCGCGATCTGGGGCAGCTCATTTTCATCGACCTGCGCGACCGGACGGGGATAGTACAGCTCGCGTTTGACGACGCGACCGACCGCGCGATATTCGACGTGGCGTTCGGGCTTCGCGCGGAGAGCGTTATTTCGGCGAAGGGTGTGGTACGCCGACGTTCGGCGGTCAATCCCAACCTGCCCACGGGCGAGGTCGAGATTTTTGTCACATCGCTCAAGGTGCTTTCGGTGGCGCAGACGCCGCCTTTTGAGATCGTGGACGACAGCAAGGTACGCGACGAGCTGGCGTTGAAGTACCGTTATCTTGACCTGCGCCGTCCCTGTCTGCAGCGCAACATTGCGATGCGGTCGGAGATCGCGCGGATCGCGCGCGAATACTATCATGAGAACGGTTTTCTTGAGATCGAGACGCCCATGATGATCCGTTCGACGCCGGAGGGCGCGCGCGACTATCTTGTTCCGTCCCGCGTACACAAGGGATGCTTTTACGCTCTGCCGCAGTCGCCGCAGATCTACAAGCAGCTTCTGATGCTTGCCGGATGCGACCGATACGTTCAGCTCGCCCGCTGTTTCCGCGACGAGGATCTGCGCGCCGACCGCCAGCCGGAGTTCACGCAGATCGACCTTGAGATGTCCTTTGCGACGCAGGAGGACGTCATGGCGATGAACGAGGGCTTCATCAAGCGTCTCTTCTCTGAGCTTTTGAATATCGACATACCCACGCCGATGCCTCGCATGACCTACGCGGAGGCGATGACCCGTTACGGTTCCGACAAGCCGGACACCCGTTTCGGCATGGAGATAACCGACCTTTCCGAGACGGTCGCGAACTGCGGCTTCGCCGTTTTCGAGGGCGCGGTCGCAAGCAAGGGGAGCGTCCGGGCGATAGTCGCAAAGAACGCCGCCCACACGCTGACCCGCAAGGAGATCGACCGCCTCACCGAGCAGGCGAAGGGCATAGGCGCCAAGGGGCTGGCGTATATCCGCTGGGCGGACGAGGAGCCGAACTGCTCTTTCGCAAAATTCCTTTCCGAGGGAGTGCTCGACGCCGTTATCGCCAAGCTCGGGCTGGAGCGCGGGGACGTCGCGCTCATCGTCGCGGACAAGGACCGCGTCACGCTGCCGGTCCTCGGCCAGCTCCGTCTGACTGTCGCAAAGAAGCTCGATATAATCCCGGAAGGCAAGTGGAATTTCCTCTGGATCACCGAGTTCCCGTTCTTTGAGTGGAACGACGAGACCGAGCACTGGGACGCCATGCACCATCCCTTCACAATGCCGATGGAGGAGTGCCTCGACATCCTGGAGACCGATCCCGCCAACGTCCGCGCCAAGGCGTACGATATGGTCCTCAACGGAACCGAGCTGCTGTCCGGCTCGATACGCATCACCGACTGGCAGCTCCAGGAGCGCATGTTCGAGCTGCTCGGGCTGACCGACGAGGAGATCGAAGCCAAGTTCGGCTTCCTTGTCGAAGCGTATCACTACGGCGCGCCGCCGCACGGCGGAAGCGGAATGGGTCTCGACCGTCTCGCCATGATAATCTGCGGCGCCGACTCTCTCCGCGACGTGACCGCCTTCCCCAAAGTCCAGAACGCGTCCGAGCTCATGTCGGGCTGCCCGTCGCCAAC
This sequence comes from Clostridia bacterium, assembly GCA_017443405.1. GTDB lineage: Bacteria > Bacillota > Clostridia > Oscillospirales > Acutalibacteraceae > RGIG2893. The sequence goes on from JAFRXS010000073.1 coordinate 1,932, forward strand.
CGACAAAAAGGCGCTCGACGACCTCGGGATCGCGATAAAGGAATAATATTCGTAAACATACTCGAATATCCTTTATATCCTTTATAAAAGGAGAAAAACCATGGCTGAAAACGTCACAAATCCCATAGACCGCGGTGATTTTTACGAAGCGTTCACGCGGGCGACGGCGCACGATTTAGAGGAGCGCCTGCTTGCGGCGAACAGCCGTGAGGAGAAGATCTTCTACCGCAAGCTGCTCAATTTAAAGCTGCAGCTTGAGCAGGAGAAGGTCATAGGCGAGCTGCTGTTATGAGCGTCATATCGAGACTTGCGGAGCGCGTCGACAAGCTGCGCTCCGACATAGTGCGCATACCCCGCAGGGTACGCGAGGCGGTGCCGGACAAGGTCAGGCAGGCGATGCCCGACATGCGCAAGCCGCTGTTCGGAGCGGGGAGCGGCCGCGCGTCGCAGCACACCGGTCAGATGCGCCGTCCGCCGGAGAAGACCTACACTCTTTTCGCGGGCGTCAACGGAGCGGGCAAGACCTCTCTCTACCGTATCCTCAACAAGTACGAGGATCTCGGCGTGCGCGTCAACATAGACGAGATAGTCGCGAGCGAGGGCTACTGGAAGGACGACATACTGCAGATCAACGCCAGCCGCAAGGCGCTGCGCATCATCGGGGAATGTATCGACAAGGGCAAGTCGTTCAACCAGGAGACGACCCTGCCGACGCAGACGGTGGTCAAGCAGATCAAGAAGGCGCGCGACGCGGGCTATCACATAAGGCTGTACTTTGTCGGGGTCGAGAACCTCGAGACCGCGATAAAGCGTGTCCACCGCAGGGTGGAGAAGGGCGGCCACGGGGTCGACGAAAAGCTGATCCGGCAGCGTTTTGAGAAGCTGCCGGAGACGCTTCGCGACGTGCTTCCGCTGGTCGACACGGCGTTTTTCTACGACAACACGGTCAAGTTCATACAGGTCGCTCTGGTGCGTAACAACGTCATAGTCGACTGCGAGAACGACATCCCGGTCTGGTTCTGGGAGCTTATCGCAAAGGCGCGCCGCGGCGGGCGCGTGAAATGAGCAAACTGCCTGAAAGGAGAACAAAATGAGCGACGCGGCTGAACGCAAACGCGACCCGCGGCTGGACGTTATCCGTCTGACCGCCCTGTTTTTTGTGTGCGCGACCCATTTTTACCTTCACT
>JAFRXS010000074.1 GCA_017443405.1 Clostridia bacterium
ACCCGAATCGCCTTTGGCCGGGTCTTTTTGGCTCTTTCGCGCTCTTCATCCTTGCTTTGCGTCAGCAAAGCGGCGTCTTCAGAGCACAAAATAGCTCAACAATACCTTGTCCAAAGGTGCGAAGCAGTTTTTCAGAGGCAGTTTTTTTTCAAGACAACGAAGCTGCCTTGATAATACTGTCGTATTATCAAGGCAGATGAGGCAGTATTGGGGAAAAGATGCTCTGAAAAACCGTTTTGTGTTCAACTCCCCTTACCCTATGTTGTAAATATTGTATTTTCGTTAAAAATACGACAAAAAAACCTCCGCCGGTCGGAGCGGAGGAGCGTCATTATCGAGGGTCGGACCGGGTATCTGTCCATACGGATCACAGACGTCGGACCGCGCGGCGGCGGGGCTCGGCGGCGGTCGCCTACTGCGCCGGGCAGGCGTCGAGAGTTTCTGTGAACCGTTTCATAAGCGCGTCGTCGCGCCCGCGGTCGTTGACGGTCGAAAGGCGCATGGCTCGGACCTCGTCGTAAAGCTTTTGCTGCTCAGGAGTAAGAGTCCCGCCGCCGGCGAGATACTTTTCAAGCCGCGGGAGGTCACGCCGCACGAGCGTTTTCACGTCGCGCGAGCCGTTGAACTGCGGGTAATACCCGTTTTCCGAGCCGGGCTCATCGCAGTCGGAGACCGTCTTTATCCGCCCGAGAGCCAGCCGCAGGGCGAGCGAAAGGGCGGTCTCATTATACTCGAGCTCGTGCTGCTGCCCCTGAAAAAGCCAGCTGCTGTCGGGGAAAAACGCGCCGGAGATATCGACCGAGCCGTCGGGAGAAAGGCGTCTGCCCCCGGCGTCCCCGAACCTTTCGCCGCAGGGGACGCTCGCCGCGCCGGGTACCGTTGACTCTATCTGTATCACGCCGTCGCTGTTGGTATTATCCGCGCCGCGCACCCATCCGAGCATCTCGAAGTCGCCGGCGTCGGCTCCGAACGGCAGGCCGTACCCCGCGATGAAGCCGAAGGTCACGCCCTGAGCCGACAGGTCATTAAGGCGGTCGCGCAAAGTCAGGCGCGCGCGCTGGAATTCGTCCGCGTCGGCGAGCACCGCCCCGGACACCGCCATTTCGCGCGCTTCCGCGTACCGGTCCTCGGGGATGAGGCACATGAGCGTCGGCGCGTCGAAAATGACCTCGCGTATCACGCCGTCGAGCGCGGTGTAAAGAAGCCCGTCGAGCGCCTTTTCGCCGAACAGGCGGAGCCCCGCCCTCGCCGCCGCGGCTCCTATACCCTTTTTGCCGTTCAGCGCGTCGCGCAGCATAACGGCGGGCTTGCGAAGAAACTGCTGCGTGACGAGCCGGTAAAGGGCGTCGCTGCCGCGGTGGCAGCCGACGACGCTCACGACGCGCCTGACGTGATTATCCCGGCGGTCGGGATAGCGGGCGAGATACGCGTCGACGACCGAGGCGCCCATGCTCATCGGGATGAGCACGACCTCCTTCGCGCCGACTTCGTTTTCGTCGAGTATCCTGCCGATAAACTCATGCAGCTCCCGCGTCGTGCGGGAGAACGTCGAGTATGGCTTGTAGTTGAAGCAGTAGAGGTAGTCCTCGAAGCTATCGCCGAGGAAGCGCCGCGAAACGTCCGCGCAGGGCACGCAGGAGTAAAACCGCTCCTTGGCGCGGCTGAAGCTGCTGCCGTCGGGCCGCGTGATATACGGATACCGCGACAGCGGCAGAGCGTAGCGCGGCGTGACCACACGCGGGTCGCCGTCGCCGTTTTCATCTATGACGCAGCCTGCGAAAAGCTCTTTCGCGAAGGCGCGGACGTCGGTGCTTTTGAGTCTGTTTTTACGGAGCATCAGGCTCCCGAGAACGCCCCGCAGGACGGGAGCGAGAGCCCGCCGCGTCTTTTTTTGTCGCATCCTCGCGGCGAAGTCGCTCGGGAAAAGGTTCCAGGTCTTTTCAAACTTCCCCTCCGCTATCAGCGGGGCGTAGTTCTCATAATCCTGCAGCGTCCCGCTCGCGAACGCGCAGGGCGAAAGATATTCGTCGCCGAACAGATAGGAGAAGGACTGCCCGATCCCCGTAACGAAGACGATCAGGCTGTTTTCACCCTCCGCGAACACGCAGTTTTCCCCGGCCTGGCTCATGACTCGTTCCCGTTGTCCGCCTCGCGCTTGACGCGCTCCGCCTCCGCGGAGCGGCGCTCGTTGAGCTCGCGGTACATCCTGTCGCGGGTGTTCTTGTCGATATTGAACCAGAACATCGGTATCATGCTCGTGAGCACGATGATCGCCGGGAAAAGCGTCGCCATCGCGAATATCCACTTCTGCGCCCGTTCCGGCTGCTCCCTGCCCTCGGTATAGGCGGTCATGTCGTAGTCGGTCCACTCTTTATACTTCGGCTGCAGGACGCCGTTTATGCGCGAGGGTATCTTGGTTATGAACGCGCTCGCGGCGGAGAGCATCGCCTCGCTGCGGAAGCCGCATTTCCACTCAAGATAATCGTTGCACTCGTTGCGTATCTCGTCGATCGAGATAGTGCGCACGCCCCAGAACGTGGCGTAGATTATCTCCCAGACGGCGGTCACGGGCAGCATCGCCCAGCGGTCGGTAAACAGTCGCTCGCCTTTTTTGTTCTTTAAGAACATGCCGTAGAAGTACAGCGGGATGTAAAAGCTCTTGGCGAACACCTGGCCGACCATATACAGCGTCCTCGTCGAGAACCGCCTCGCGAGCTTGTTGTAGTTCGCGAAGCCGATGGGCTGGAAAAAGAAGGACGGTATGCCCGCGAAGGTCTCGAAGGTCGTCCAGTTGAGCACCTGACGGTAATAGTCGTTGGTCGTGAGTCCCGTGCCGAACGAGCCCAGAGCGTTGGAAATCATGTAAAGCAGCACCGGCCGGTGCGTCATGACGATGCGCAGGCTGTCGATTATGCGCGGACGCTCTATCTTCTGATGCACCCTTTCGCGCGCTATCGTCGCGTACCAGGTGATCACGAGCCCCGCGATGACCGTCGTCGCAGGACCGACTGTCAGCATCGACAGGCGTATCATCTGATCCGTCGTCCGGTTCTTTTTCGAAACGACCAGACCGTTCTTGATGAAATCGAGCGCGAATTCGACCGCGATATCCGGCAGGCGGGAATAGATTATGCGGAAATAGCTCGAAATCGCGAGCAGGCGCCGCCGGTCGGACGGGTAAGGCGTTATCGTCGACAGATAGCCGTCTATCGCGACGTTGCGGATATTGCTCAGAAACTCCAGCGCAAGATTGAGTATCGCGTAGGCGAAGAATTTCGGCAGATAGTTCTTGTCGTCGACGTGCGCCTGCGAGAAAAACAGCGGCAGCAGCCAGTATAGCGAGGCGACGACCGCGTAAGGCAGACCGCCGACGAAGATATAGGGCACGAATTTGCCCCAGCGGGTACGCGTCTTTTCGATTATGCTGCCGACGATGAAATCGTCGACGATATCCCAGATGCCCGCGAAAAAGTTGAAGCTCGACTGCAGCGGGAAGCTGATCTTGAGTATACTGTCCTGGAACAGATCCTTATGCCCGTCGATATTGAAGTCGCGGCTGCCGTCGAACAGCATATAGCCGACCGTCTGACGGCGGTCGAGCACGCGGCGGTCGACGTCCACGAGCTCGTGGAGCCTGCCGTTGACCTCGCGCAGCTCGTCCGCGTAGGTAAGAGTTCTTCTGTCGTCGTTCATCGTAAAGCCCCCTCACTTCCGCGCGGCGCGCTCGGCTGCCGCCTTTTCTTCTTCCGCCAGGGCCTTCGCGATCTCTTTTTGCTGCATGACGGTCAGCGCCTCGACCATCTTTTTGCGGATCGTCAGCTCGTCGACGCCCTGCTCGACCATCGAATAATACTCGTCGCTCGGCAGACCGCCGATATAGCAGGTCGTGTATTCGAGCGGCAGACCGGCTCTCGCGAGATAGAGATTATAAATAAGGATCGCCGCGAGCAGCGCGATATAAACGTACGCGCCGGGACCCGGCGCCGCAGATACGCAGTCGGGAGAGATCGCGGACGGCGTTTTAGCCGCGACGGTAAACGCATAAAGCGACACGCACGCGGACCCCAGCAGCAGGACGTTGAGAATGAAATTGCGCGCTTTGCCGTGTTTGCCGAGCGACATCACGAGGCAGATAAGACAGACCAAAATCATGACCGCCGACACGAGCAGCGGCAGGACCGAAAGCGGCAGCGCGGCGCCGGAGAGCGCCGCGTTGATGAGCGGACCGAAGCCGACGGACGAAACGTACCTGTAGACATCGATCGCGCCGACAGACTTTACGGCGTCGGCGCCGACGAGCCTCGCGAGAGGCAAAAACAGCGCGCCTATAGGCAGTACGTGCAGGACGAGCCGCGCGATCGCCTTCGGCGAGCCGAAAAACGACGCCTTCGCGCGGTCTATGCGCGGCTGGCTTTTCGCGTGCTCCTTCTCCGCCCGTTCCGTTTCGGCAAGCAGACGGTCGTTCGCGTTGTAGTAGATCATGTTGACGCCGCAGTACGGACACTCCGGCCGCCACTGTGTCAGCCGCAGCTTTTTGCCGCATTTCGGACAGGTCGCCATGCCGTGCCCCCTTTATTATTTCTGGCTTCTATAATAATTGACTGAGATATGATTGTCAATAACTCTTGACTTGTTTTGCCGACGGCAAAACATATCGAATGCGAACACAGTGAGCATATATCGAATTTGCGAAGCAAATATATCGAATTGCCCCGACGGGGCAATATATCGAATCACGCGTCAGCGTGATATATCGGATCGCCGCAGGCGATATAAAAATGTTTGTTGCGCAGCTCGCGCGTCTGAGCCGCGGCGGCTTCGCTCGATATATTTCCGCTTCGCGGAGATTCGATATGCTTTTTTCAAAAGCTCGATATATCCCTTCGGGATTCGATATGTCGCTTCGCGACAAGAATAACGCAACAGGCCCGCCTTACGGCGAGCCTGCTGCGAAATCGCGTTACTCCGTAACGCTTATACCCAGAATATCAAGCTGTTCCTTATCGACCGGCGACGGGCACTCCGTCATGGCCTCGGTCGCGTCCTTGAGCTTCGGGAACGCGATGACGTCACGAAGGCTGTCCGCTCCGAGCATCTGCATAACGAGCCTGTCGAGCCCCAGTCCCATGCCGCCGTGCGGCGGAGGACCGAACCTGAACGCGTTGAGTAGGTAGCCGAACTTCTCCTGAGCCTCTTCGTCGGAGAGGCCGAGCAGGGTGAATATCCTCGACTGCAGCTCGGGGTCGGTGATACGGATGGAGCCGGAAGCCAGCTCGATGCCGTTGAGCACGAGGTCGTAGCATTTTGCCCTGACGTTGCCCTTGTCGGATTCGAGATACGGCAGGCACTCGTCCATCGGGGCGGTGAACGGATGATGCATCGCGACCCACTGGCCGTTTTCGTCGTCCCAATCGAAAAACGGGAACTCCGTTATCCACAGAAGGTTGAAGCCCTCGCCGACTATGCCGAGCTTCGAGGCGACCGTCGACCTGAGAGCGCCGGCGCAGGAAAGAGCGATGGACGCGCGTTTGTCGGCGACTATCAGTATCACGTCGCCCTCTTCGGCGCCCGCCTTTTCAAGGATCGCGTCGAGCGCGCCCTCGTTCAGGAATTTAGAGAACGAGCAGGCGACGCCGTCCGGAGTCATCCTGATCCAAGCGAGGCCCTTCGCGCCGGAGCCCTTGACCATATCGGTGAGCTTGTCTATCTCCTTGCGCGACAGCGTTTTGACGGCGTCCTTGGCGTTTATGCCCCTGACCGTGCCGCCCGCGGCGACGGCGTCCTCGAACACGGAGAAGCCGCAGCCCTTCACGGTGTCGGTGAAGTCGATGAGCTCCATCGCGTAGCGCGTGTCGGGCTTATCCGTGCCGTAGCGGTTCATCGAATCGGCGTAGGTAAGGCGCGGAAGCGGCAGGGGGATATCGACGCCGAGAGCCTCTTTGAACACCGTCGAAATGAAGCCCTCGCCTATTTTCAGGACGTCCTCGACCTCGACGAAGGACATCTCCATGTCTATCTGTGTGAATTCCGGCTGACGGTCGGCTCTGGAGTCCTCGTCGCGGAAGCAGCGCGCGAGCTGGATGTAGCGGTCGAAACCGGCGACCATCGAAAGCTGCTTGTAAAGCTGCGGGCTCTGCGGCAGCGCGTAGAAGCCGCCCTTGTGTATCCTCGACGGGACGAGGAAGTCGCGCGCGCCCTCGGGCGTGGATCGCATAAGGATGGGCGTTTCTATCTCGACGAAGCCGTTCTCGTGGAAATAGTTGCGCGTGATGTGCGAGATCTTGTCGCGCATCAGTATGTTGCGCTGCAGGTCGGGACGGCGGAGGTCGAGGTAGCGGTATTTGAGCCTCTGCGTTTCGTCGGTCTTGCAGTTTTCGACTATCTCGAACGGCGGCGTCTCCGCCTTGCCGAGTATCCTTATATCCTTGAGCTCTATCTCGATATCGCCCGTGGGGATGTCCTTGTTCTTAGAGGAACGCTCCCTGACCGTGCCGCTCGCGGCGATGCAGTACTCGGGACGGACGGAGTTCGCCTTATCGAAAAGCTCGCGCGGCGTGCTGTCGTCGCAGGCTATCTGGACGATTCCCGTCCTGTCGCGAAGGTCGATGAAAAGAAGCGAGCCGAGATTGCGCCTGCGCTGAACCCAGCCGCAAACGCCTACGGTTTTGCCCGCGTCGGACTCTCTGAGATCGCCGCAGTAACCCGTGCGGCTGAAACCCTGTAAATTATCCATGTGAACTTCCTTGTACGTTGATTATTCTTTACCGTCCCCGTCGGGGCGGATGTCTATCCCCCGTTCCGCGAGCTCTCCGGCGACTTCGTCCGAAAGCTCAGACGACACGAGATCGTCCGAGATAAGGCCAAAAATGCGTTCGCAGAACTCGTCGAGCCTGACGGGCGTCTGCTCGCCCGTTCTCATATTCTTGACCGAGACCTCGCCGGACTCGAGCTCCCTGCCGCCGATGACGGCAGTGAACCTGGCGCCCTTCTTGCCGGCGTACTTCATCTGCGCCTTGACGCTTCTCGAACAGACGTCGAAATCGGCGTAGAAGAACGAATCCCGAAGCTCGGAAACGAGCCTCGCGGCGGCTGTCATGGCTGCCGGGTCGGAAGGGTCGTATCCGACGAAAACGTCCGGGGCCTCGGGCCGCGAGAATTCGTAGCCCGAACGCTCAGCTGCGAGCAGCATGCGTTCAAGCCCCATGCCGAAACCGCAGGCGGGAGTGGGCGGACCGCCCAGCTCCTCGACGAGACCGTCGTACCTTCCGCCGCCGCAGACGGTGCCCTGCGCGCCGAGCACGGGGCTGACGAACTCAAAGACCGTCCGCGTGTAATAGTCGAGCCCGCGCACTATCATCGGGTCGACCTCGTATTTTATGCCGAGACCGTCGAGCATCGACTTTACGCCCTCAAAATGCGCGCGGCAGTCGTCGCAGAGATAATCGAGTATGACGGGCGCGCCGGCGGCGAGCTCGTGGCACTCGGGATTCTTGCAGTCGAGTATGCGCAGCGGGTTCGTTTCGAGCCTGCCCTTGCAGGTATCGCAGAGAGAGTCGGTATGGGCCGCGAAATACTCCTTGAGCGCGGCGCGGTACTCACCTCTGCACTCCCTGCAGCCTATCGAGTTTATGCGCAGAACGGCTTCGATGCCGAACCAGCCGATGATGCGCGAGGCGAGCTCTATCACCTCGGTCTCCGCGGTAAAATGCGCGGAGCCGAACGACTCTACGCCGAACTGATGGAACTCGCGCAGACGGCCGCTCTGCGGCTTCTCGTAGCGGAAGCATGAGATGCCGTAGCGGAACTTCTGCGGCGCGGGCTCGTTGAAAAGACCGTGCTCGATAAACGCCCTCGCCGCTCCGGCGGTGCCCTCGGGACGAAGGCTCAGCGACCTGCCGGAATTGTCGTCGAAGGTGTACATCTCTTTCTGAACGACGTCGGTAGTTCCGCCGACGCCGCGGTCAAAAAGCTCGGTGTGCTCGAAAACGGGCGTCCTTATCTCGCCGAAGCCGTAGGTCGAAGCCGTTTCGGAAGCGACCTTCTCGATCTCCGCAAGGCGGCAGCTGTCGCCGGGTAGGGCGTCCGCCGTACCCCTCGGAGCTTTAGTTATAAGTGCCATTTTATGCCTCTTTAATCAGCCCTTGCGGACGATCTCTCTCCAGTCGAGGTCGCCGCGCTCGAGAGCGTGGATGAGCCCCTCCGCGGTGGCGATATTGGTCGCGACGGGGATATTGTGCACGTCGCAAAGGCGGAGAAGACTGTCAAAATCGGGGTCGGTGGGACGGCCGGAGTTCGGGTCGCGGAACATAAGCAGGAGATCGACCTCGTTGCAGGCTATGTGCGAGCCTATCTGCTGACCTCCGCCCTGGACGCCGCCGAGGAAAGTCTTGATCTCGAGCCCGGTCGCGTCGGAAACGAGCTTGCCGGTCGAGCCGGTGGCGACGATCCTGTGACGGCTGAGTATACCGCAGTAAGCGATGCAGAACTGCGTCATGAGCTCCTTTTTCGCGTCGTCGGCCGTAATCGCTATCGTCATTTACATCTTCCTTTCATTTGCGGGAGAGTATGGTCATCGATCTGTCGATCGTGTGTTAACGGATCAATATTCAATAAGTGTTCAGAACGACGCGCCGCCGTCCCCGTCCGCCGGACTATCCGGGACTTCGGCCGACCCGGTCTCTTCCGAGACTTGATCGGGAACATATTCCCCGGTCTCTTCGGGTACGGCTTCGGGGGCAGTCGGGGGGACCGGCTGCGCGGATTCCTCCGGGACCTCTTCGGGGACCGCTTCTGTAACGGTCTGCGCGGCGTCCGGCTGCGCGGCGGGCTCGGGAGAAGCCTCTCTCGGCTTCGACGCCTTGCGGAGCATCAGCAGGACGAGGAGCAGATCGAGCGCGAGGCAGCAGACGTAGGTTATGCAGATCGCGAGCAGCGGGCGCTTGATATGGAACACCGCCATGTGGATAACGCTCTGCACGGCTATATGGACTATCATATGCAGCGCCGCGAATACGCCGGAGTAGGCGCACCACTTCCTGACGTTGCCGCCCTTTTTGTAGAACAGCGTCAGGACCGCGGCGAACACTATCACGCCGATAAGCAGTATCGTCGCGCCGTAGCCGACCGGATTCCAGTCGAGGAACAGCCAACAGTTGAGCGCGTAGGCGGCGGCGAGAGCGAGCGCCTCGGGGAAGGCGAGCAGCAGCATCGGACGCCTTGACTTCGCGGCTCTGACGAAAACGACCGCGCTTATGATTATGACCGCGAGCATCATCAGGACCGCGATGACCGCGACTATATAGTCGACGGGTTTTCCGCTGCCGAACCAGCTGTTCGCGGGCAGGAAGCGGTAGAAAAGGTTGAATCTGATCGGCGGATCGGAGCCCTCGCTGCTTTTCGTCGCCCCGGAAGCCAGGATGTCGTCCCTGAGCTGTTTGCGCGCGTCCGCGCCCTTAAAAACTCCGGCGAACTCGCCCTTGCCGGCGCAGGCTTTCCAGTAGCGCCAGGAAATGCGGCTGCGCTCGACGTTGCATCTCTGAGCGTCGGTCTCACACTCGGCGAGAGCCTTTTCCCACAGGGCGTCTATCGCGGCGACCTCGTCGTCCGAGAAGTCAAGACTGTCCTTCATCGGCTCGCCGATATGGACGTGCCTTTTCGCCGCGTTGAGCGAGTACATGTCGATTATATCCTTGATATAGCCGTTGGCGTCGCCGTAGTAAGTCTTGAGGAAGCCGAGCATCTCCGCGTCTATGTCGCGCTCGGGGTCGAGCAGCAGACGGGAGAGCAGATAGGCGCGCAGCTCGCCGAATTCGGTGTCGCAGGCGTCGATATAGTAGTTGCCCTCCTCATAGATACCCTTGACGCTGTTCTCCCTGAAGAATTTTATATTGTCCTTAAGGACGGCGAAATCGGGGAAGACGCCGAGCGTCTGGGAATAGTTTGTCGTATAGTCCCATATATAGAGTCTGTCGCAGATGCCGCTCCAGACCTTTATGTCATTCGCGAAGCTGACGTTGTCCTCGCAGGAGGGATCGTCGAGCGCGTGCGAGAAGCAGCATTCTATCGAGCAAAGACGAACTATCACGTTGTCCTCGGGGACGACCGCCGTCGGCGGGGTCCTGGTGTACTGATAGGCGAAGGTGTCGATAAGGACGTTGTCGTAGCCCGCCTCTTTCACGTCCTTCGCTATCCTGTTCACGAAGGTTATCATCGTGCCGGCGTGGCTGCCGTTCGCGTCGTCGAGAGCCTTGCAGGCTTCGCACTCGCAGAATTCCTGATTGTCGTCCTGTGTGAGCGAAACTATCTGGATAGCGGCGCCCGGATCGTGCGACTCTTTAAGGAGGGCGAAAACCTCTTCCTTTACTGTCTTATAGACCTCCTCGTTGGTCAGACAGAGCTGCTTATTCACTCTCTGACCGTCGTGAAGGGCGAAATACTCGGGGTGCTCGTCAAAATATTTATCCCGCGAACAGAACTTCGTCGCGAGCGTATGGCAAAGACCCGCGATATAGTTGACCGTGCCGCCGTACTGCGAAGAGATGCTGCGGTAGGGGCCGCCGTTGAGTCCGTTCGCGAGCGAGTACACGGTATCGCGCGGGCTGCGCCAGTCGGTATCGGTATACTCAAAGGAGCAGTCGTAGGTTATGCCGCCGAAGCCGACGGGGACGGAAACGTAGGTCCTGTCGGTCGTCATGCCGAGCCCCGAGGTGTACCATCTGCAGCCGCCGAACTCGTACATGAAGCGGTAAACGCCGTAGATGAGGCCCCTCGCGCCGTAGCCGACTATCGCGAGACCGTCTATATCCTCCGCGGCGGGCTTCTCCGGCGTTTCGGTCACGGGCTCCGACGGGTCTTCTCCCGTCTGCCCGCCGGGCACCGCGCTGACCTCGGTCACCT
>JAFRXS010000075.1 GCA_017443405.1 Clostridia bacterium
ATCCGCGAACGGTAACGACAGGCGGAGTATCGCAGTCACATCCGTCGTCAGCGGCGACAGTAGGAATCATACATGAGAATACAAGAAGAAAAGCGAGAAAAAGCGATATTACTTTTATCTTCATGTCAAACATCTCCGTTCAGTATTTTGAGTACACCCGGGATCTCACTGACGTCGCGGACACAGAATTCGGGTTTGGGTATATCGGGATACACCCAAACGCCGGTCGTCATGACCCAGACGGGAGTATACCCCGCGTTGCGGGAGCCGTAAACGTCGTTTTTCGGGTCGTCCCCGACGTAGATAAGTTCATTCGGAAGGCACCCCAGAACTTCGGCTGTATAAAGAAACGGTTCCGGATCGGGTTTGTTGTGACCGAATTCGTTGCTTATCAGTATATTGTCAAACTCATCGCCGAGGCCAAGCATGGATATTTTCGCTCGCTGCACCTTGCCCGAGCCGTTTGTGATAAGGGCGAGTTTGTAGCCGTCATTTCTCAACTGCCGGAGCATAGGAATGGAAAAATCGAACTTGATGGCGTGCGTCATGAATTGTTCGAGCAGAAATGAACGGTAATCCTCGAACTGAACGTCCTCGCGAAAACCGACGGATAAGCGCAGGTGTGAAAAAACGGTCGGCCAGCCGAGATGCACGTAGTTTTTATCGGCATAGATAAACTCCCGAGTCACATCGGAAATGCTCATACCTTCCCTGAAGCCGAACTTTTCCGCCAGCAAAGGCGCGATCTCGGCAAGAGTAGCGTACCGGTCGAACAGCGTGTGGTCGAGGTCAAAGACCGCCCCTTTTATTTTTCGCTCTTCAGTTCCCATCATTATCTCCCCGGTCATCTGTATCGGATAATTCGCCGTCTGCTTCTTCGTCGCCTTCGCCGTCCTCGCTTTCTTCCGACAGATCGGCTTCGTCATATTCAGCTTCGGCCAGGACCTCGTCTGTGATCCGATTGTTTTTCTTCAGGTACATTCTGAATACCTCGATCCCGACGAACGCGGCGAAAGCGATGATCGAGAGGATCATGACCGTTCGCACTATCGGAGTTACGTCCGTCTTATACGACACAACGGACTCCGACGTTTTTTCGGCGGTCATCCATTCGGTATTGAATCTTGTGAAGACGATATAGCCGCTGGGCGCCGCTTCGTAAAGAAGTCCTATATTCCCGTCCGCAAGGACACACATACTGCTGTAGGCGAAGAAGTCGCTGTTTGCGCCGAGATCAGAATACTTCTTTTCGGTCTTCAGCGGTTTTTCATATTTCCAGTCGATGGTTTTGCTTTCCGGAGCTATAACGCCAACGGTCAGCACACCGCCGCTTCTTGATGAATCGTTTCCGTAGTTTCCGGAAGGATGCACGCACGCGATATAATCCAAACCGACTTCAAGCCCCTTAAGTGTATGCCTGTAAGAGGTCTGAACGGGAAGAGATATCATCGATTTCTGACATTTGACGCTGACGAGCTTAGTTTCGCCGTAATCCACCCAGGTATCTCCTCCGTCATAGCTTATACCGCACGGAGTATTGGAAAGCCCGGACTGTCTGCCGAAGGATATTATGCTGCCCGACGCTGTTTCCGCAAGACAGCTTTCGCCCGGAACGCAGGTGGTATCGGAAGGGACTCTCGCCCAGGTCTTGCCGTTATCGTCAGAGTAGACGGCGGAAGCGTGATCGAGATTGTATACGGGGATAAGTACCCTGCGGGTCTTGGATGAAAACGACTGGTTTTTAAGTCTTATGCCGTTCCCGGGGGCGGTACCGAGAAAATAGCCGTCGCTTTCATTGCGGACGCTTCCGTTGAGAAATACCGGCGAAGACCAGGTCTTTCCGCCGTCGCTGCTGATAACACAGCACAAATAAGACGTTTTAACGCAGCGGAAAGGCGCCGCGGTAGTCTTATAACAGACGTATTCACAGTAATTGTCTTTACTGTCCGGCGAAAGCTTGACTCGCTCAGCGGGCTGCGGGAGTTCGCCCGCCTTCGGAAGGTCGGGCATATTTTTATTAAGGAAAATGTTTCCCGTATAGACGTCGCTGTTTCCGTCGTCCCTGAATTTCGGATAAAGAGCCGTGCTTTTCCCGAGTCTGTCGGGCTGCCCGACGCTGTAGTATACGTCGCCCAGCGTTGCGGGATCGCCTGTAAGGGTCACATAATAGCCGGTATCGTTATTGTCGGCGTCAAAAATCCTGCCCGTCTTATCCATCGAATGGCAGGTATAACCGGTCGCGGTCTTATCGGACGTGTTTACGTCGTTGACGCTCTCGCGCGAAGTCAGCATGATCATTCGCTGTTCGCCGTCCACCTCGATAAAACCGCTTGAAGATTCGAGTTTGCCGGGATCGTGGATACCCTTTGATTCGGGGAATATGTCAAACATAAGAACAATATCGCCGTACGCGGTCTGCGCGCAGACGGGGTCCATCGCGAACGCGCTGCCGGTATCGCCGTCTTCAAGAACGGGTTCCCTGACGGGCATATCCGTTATCCTGACGGGAGAAGTCCAGTTGACGCCGTTATCCGAGCTCGTTCTGACGCAAATGTCTATCTTGCCCCAGTCGGCGCCTGTAGCGGCTTCATCGCAAAAAGCAGCCAGCATCCCCTCATATGTTCCGTTTTCAACGCAGATAAGCGAAGGGATGCGGCAGCTGCGAAAAGTGTCGCCGGTAAAGCCGCGGGTCAGAGACCTCGGATAGTCGGAAGTTTCGAGAGAGCCCATAAAAAGCGGCACGTCTGCGCTTTTGTAAGCTTCGGATTTGTTTTGTGATGCGCTGTTTTCTTTCACTGTCGTTTCAACGGAAGTATCGGAAGCAAAAGCGGCAAAGGGACAGATCACCGAAACCGCTATAATAAATACAAAAACTAAAAGCCCGATACGTTTCATGTTCCCCTCTCAAGCATAGAGGCCGCGTTCATTACCGCATACCTCGCAGAATCGTAATTTATACCGCCCTGCTGCCACGCGGCGAAAGGCTCGCGCAAAGGCGCGTCGCAGGATATCTCCGCTGACGATCCCGAAGTAAAAGTACCCGCGGCCATAACGACCTGATCGTCGTATCCGGGCATATCCCAGGGTTCCGGTGTCAGGTGCGAATCAACGGGCGAAGCAGCCTGGATCCCGCGGCAGTAGTTGATAAGGTTTTGTCTGTTGCCCAGCAGAAGGCATTGAACGATATCCGCCCTGACCTCCCCGGGGCGCGGAGTTACGTCAAAACCCATCAGAGTTATGAGCCGGGCTGTGAATTCCGCCGTCTTAAGAGCGTGAGCGGTCGCCTGCGGAGCGTTGAAAAGCCCCATAAACAGCTCTCTGTTCGTGCCCATCGTGGCGCCGACTTCCCTGCCGAGACCGGGAACGGTAGCCCTGAACGATATCTTTTCGATAAGATCGCGCCTGCCGGCTATCAAACCGCCGCAGCGGGCGATGCAGCCGCCCGGATTTTTGATCAGAGAACCTACTATTACGTCTGCGCCGACGGCAGACGGCTCTCTTGTTTCAACGAACTCACCGTAGCAATTATCGACCATTACGTTTTCAACGCCGGAGTTTTTGGCGACGGAAACGATCTTCTCTATATCATCGACGCCCAGAGACGGCCGCAGGCTGTAACCTCTCGAACGCTGGATATAAACGAGCGAGGGAGAATACTCTTTGATATCTCGGGCAAGACCTTCAAGGTCGGGAGTACCGTCGGCGCGGAGTTTTGTTTCGCGGTATTTTACGCCCCAGTCGGCAAGCGAACCGGAACCGTCGTTTTTTCCTATACCTATTACAGGTCTGATGGTATCGTAAGGAGTGCCGGTGGCGCTGAGCATCGTATCGCCGGGCCGCAGCACGCCGAACAAGGCTATACCGAGGGTATTGGTACCGCAGGTGAAGCTGTGCCTGATAAGCGCGTCCTGAGTACCGAATATCTCCGCGCAGACGCGGTCGAGGTCTTCCCTGCCCTTGTCGCCGTACCCGTAACCGGTAGTGCCGGTAAAAGACGACTCCGTTACCGGACAGCCAACGAAAGCGCGAAGGACTTTTTCCTGATTTATCCGGCAGATACGGTCTATACGACGAAAAGCTTCAATACAGCTTTCCTCCGCGACCGAAGACAATTCTCTAATTTTTTCAGTGATTTCGATCGACATTTTCTTTTCCGTGATAGAGATAGATATAAAAATCGTTTGTCGGTTTGAATCCGAGTCCGGAATAAAATCCGGATAAAGATTTATTGGTAAAAGCGAGAAGAATATCCCTGCCGCTTGTTTGCAGGTCGGAAACAAGGGAGCGTATACACGCCGAAGCGAATCCGCGTTGACGATATTCTTTAAGCGTAGAAACCGAACCGATAACGGCGACCTTATCGGTAACGCTTTCGGCAAGTGCGCAGGAAACCGCTTTTCCGTCAATAATAACAGTCTTTCCGAATGAAAGCCCGTGTCTCAGCTTATGCGAGTTTTCCGTGAGCCACGAATCGCGGTCTGTGAACTTCGTGTCAAAAAAAGGGAAAATACACGGATACAGCAAGGCTATATTTTCCGACGTCACTTCTGAACACAGCGCGTCATTTGCGAGCGTTCCGCCGACATAACGCGCAATGACGGCCCGTTCGCAGCCAAACAGATCGAGTTTACAGGCGACGTCGCAATATGCATATACCCGAAGAGGCAACGTCATATTCAGATAGGAATACAGTTCATTATAATCTGCGGTAGCGTCGGCAAGTACCGTCATCAGCCTTCCCTCTTGCAGAATAACTGTATTCAGTCTGCCGTCGAAGCGCGATACCGCGCAGGATACCATCAGGGAATCAAAGCCATAAACCGTGAGCTTTGTCAGGATCTGTGTGCCGAGAAAATCGTTTTCGCAGAACGCGACGATATCGGCAAGATCATTCGGTGACGCGGAATATATCATTGCAGCTGATCGAGATTGCGCGAATACGCGTCGAAGAAATTATCCATAAAATACTTTACTTCCGGCAGGCCGAGAGCCTCGATCTTCTTAAGCGTTGATTCATAAGCGCCGGCAAACTCTCTGTTGCCGACTTTAAGCTCTTCTTCGCATTTGATAAGAGCAGAGATCTTATCGGCGGCCTTTACGAGCTTTCGGAGTTCTGCGTCCCGTCTTGAAGTTCTTATAAGGTCTGTATAATCCTTTTTAAGCTCCTCCGGCAGGGAATTGATAAGCTTGGCGGTCGAAGCGCCCTCAAGCGATGAATATGCCGTTTTTATCTCGTCGGTAAAATACTTGGCTGGCGTCGGCATATCGCCGGTAAATATCTCCGGCGCGTCATGAAAAAGTGCAAGTACGGCCGCCCTGCCGGGATCGTAGTGTTTTTCAAACAGCCTGTTTCCTATAAGCGCCAGCGCATGAGCGATTACAGAGACTTCAAAAGAATGCTGACAAAGGTTTTCATTTTCGGTATTGCGCATCAAAGCCCAGCGCTGGATATATTTCATGCGCGAAAGGAACGCAAAAAAAGGAAAGCTTTCCGAAGGATCGCGGTCATCCGAAACGTACAAGTCCAATCCACCACCGTAAATATTCATTAAATTTGAATATAAAATGATAATAATACTTTTCGCAATATAAATCAACTAAAAAATCACAAAATCGGCTGATGTTCTTTATAAAAAAATATAACAATATATCATCAAATATGACTTGACAAAACAAGCGGGCGTATGCTATATTATAAAGCAATTGCGACAGAAAGAAGTGAAACCACGTGAAAGACGGTATCCATCCCGCATATAAAGAAACCGAGATCAGGTGCGCTTGCGGTAACGTCATCCAGACACGTTCCACCAAGGAAAACATCAGGGTCGACGTTTGTTCCAAGTGCCATCCTTTCTTTACCGGCAAGCAGAAGCTTGTTGATACTGGCGGACGTGCCGATAAGTTCAGGAAGCGCTATAATCTCGACAAGCCCGCGCAGGACTGAGAATTCGTCCTTGAAACGGTGCAGCGGCATTTATCCGCTCCTGTCCACAATTCGAACACGGCACTCAAGTACCGTGTTCTTTTGGCTATAAAGGCGTAGTATAAAATGTCCGGATTATACTTGCCTTCCAAGCAGGCGGAATACGAGATCGAGATCAAAAGATCCCGGTTCAGAGCCGTCATTTCCCGCGTCGACAACGAGTCGGAGGCCGCCGAGTTTATTGAAAGCGTCAGAAAGAATTCATCCGGCGCAAGACATAATTGTTGGGCCTGGGTAATATCACGCGACAGCTTCCGTTCTTCAGATGACGGTGAGCCTGCAGGCACCGCGGGCAAACCGATCCTTGAGAGGATCACCCGGGAAGAACTCAACCGCTGCGTTATCGTCGTCACAAGATGGTTCGGCGGTATACTTCTCGGAACCGGAGGTCTTGTAAGAGCTTACTCAGAAGCCGCGGCAGGCGCCGTAGCGGCGGCAGGCAAAACTCCTGCAAGCCTGTTCGCAGTATACAGGATCAACGGCGGTTATTCCGATTACGGCAGGATCGCTTCGGTCTGCGGCTCTTTCGGCGGATATATTTCCGGCACCGAAAATACCGACTCGGTCGTTTTTACTGTAGAATTACCCGCGGATTCGACCGACGGATTCATCAGCGCCGTGTCCGACGCTTCATCCGGCAGACTTACTCCCGAAGATACGGGCTTGCGCAAGATAGTTGCACAAAACGCCGTCTGAGAATTGAGGTGAGAGCGATGCCCGACGGCTCCATACGTGAACGTACGCTTGAAATGGAACACGCTACGCTCGCCGAGTATGCCTCGTTCTGCGACAGATCCAGAGGCAGAGCGGAGCCGGAGGAAGAATGTCCGGTGCGTACCGCATGGCAGCGCGACCGTGACCGCATTGTCCATTGCGCGTCTTTCAGACGGTTGATGGGTAAGACCCAGGTCTTTCTCTCACCCGAAGGCGACCACTACCGCACAAGACTTACACATACGCTCGAAGTCACGCAGATCGCCCGCACGATCGCAAGAGCCGTCAGGCTCAACGAAGATCTGACCGAAGCCATCGCCCTCGGGCACGATCTCGGGCACACACCGTTCGGTCACGCCGGTGAACGCGCGCTCGATCACGTTTTCCCCGACGGATTCGCCCATTACAGACAGAGTCTGCGCGTGGTCGACAGACTTGAAAAAAACGGCGAAGGTCTCAATCTTACGTTTGAAGTCAGAAACGGCATACTGTGCCATACTAAGGGCGAAGAAGCCGTTACTCCCGAAGGCAGACTTGTAAAATTAGCCGATAAGATCGCGTATATTAACCACGATATCGACGACGCTCAGCGCGCGGGAGTGATATCCGAGACCGATATACCTCTCGAGATAAGAAAGCTGCTCGGTTCGAGCAAAGCTCAGCGCGTCAACTCACTCGTCATATCCGCCATAGAAAACAGCGGAGAAGAGATCAGACTCTCGGACGAATGCAGGCAGGCTCTTGACGAGCTTTCCGCATTCATGTTCGCCAACGTCTATTTCAATCCAGTTTGCAAGGGTGAAGAAGGCAAAGCCGAAGCCCTTGTGAAAAAACTTTACATCGAATATTCCGAGCATCCCGAAAAACTGCCGCCGCTTTACGCGCAGATCGCGCGCAACGAAACTCCGGCAAGGGCTGCCGTCGATTACATCTCCGGAATGACAGACCGGTACGCGATGTCTCACTACTCGCGCTTGTTCATTCCGGGCGTCTGGGAATACTGAAATGAGATACGCCCCCGAATTTCTTGATGAACTGCGCAGACGCAGCGACATAACCGAGCTCGCCTCCGCCTACACGGAGCTCAGGAGAGCGGGCAGACATTTAGTGGGCCTCTGTCCTTTTCATAACGAAAGAACGCCGTCCTTTACCGTTTACCCCGACAATCAGTCTTATTACTGTTTCGGTTGCGGAGTAGGCGGCGATTCGGTCAATTTCGTCATGCGCTCCCAGAATCTCGACTACTCCGACGCCGTCCGCTGGCTGTGCGACCGGGTAGGAATGGCTCCGCCCGAAGACAAATACGACGATACAGCCGCAAAAATGCGGGCGAGAACTTATGAAGCAAACCGTCTCGCCGCAAGGTTTTTTCACGATTATATGCTCAACGGCTCCGACAGCGCCGGCCGAGATTATTTCGAAAAACGCGGCGTTTCAAAAGAGATGGTCACGAGATTCGGTCTCGGCTACGCTCCTGCGCAGTGGGATTCTCTCGTCCGCCATCTTGGCAAAAAAGGCTTCTCCCCTGCCGAGCTCGTAGCCGCCGACCTTGCAAGAAAAACAAAAAAGGGCAATATCGTCGACGCATTCAGAGGACGCGTCATGTATCCGATAATCGACGTGAGCGGCAGAGTCGTCGCTTTCGGCGGGCGCGTCCTGGACGATACCAAACCCAAGTATATCAACACATCCGATACTCTCGTTTATACAAAAGGAAGAGGGATATTCGGTCTGAACCTCGCAAAGAACAGCGCTAAAAAAACGCTGATTCTATGCGAGGGCTACATGGACGTTATTTCCTATCATCAATTCGGCTTCAACAACGCCGTGGCAGGTCTGGGCACAGCCCTTACGAAAGAGCAGGCTCATCTGCTTTCACGTTACGCCGACGAGGTCATCTTATCCTATGACGGCGACGAAGCCGGCAGAACGGCCGCAAGGCGAAGTCTGGGCATACTCTCTCAGACGGGACTTAAGCTTCGCGTCGTTACCATGAGAGGCGGAAAGGACCCCGACGAGATACTTCATAAATGGGGCGCCGAGTATATGCGCGCCATTCTCGACGGAGCGGGGAACGACACCGAGTTTTATCTTGCCGAAGCAAAAGCCGGGCTCGATATATCTACCGACGACGGCAAACTCGAATACATCAACAAAGCCGTTCCCATCCTCGCGGGTCTTCGCAATACCGTTGAAGCGGAAATATACATCCGCAAGCTCAGCGAGGAGACGGGAGTAAGAGCAGAGGCGATAGTTCCTCAGATACAGTTCGCCCGGAGGAGGAACGCCCGGGCTCAGCATTCAAGGGAATTCAACGAGGCAAAGGACGCTGTGGCTCCGCCGTCGCGTTACGGAGGAAAAGCCGCCGCGGGCGCGCGCAAAGCCGCCGAAACGATCATCGTTTCCGTCATGAGAAGTCCCGACTTTGCAGAGAAGCTCAAAACGTTGATAGAACCGGACGATATGCCGGATGATAATACAAAAGTCATTTACTCGACCTTACTGAAAGCGATTTCCGGCAGAGGATCTCAGGGACCTTTGTTCATTTCCGACCTCAGCGCCGAACTTTCGCAGGATCAGGTTTCCGAACTTGCAGGTATGACTGCACGCCGCGAAGAGATCGCAGGCAATCCGGCGGAGTGCCTTGACTGCGCAAAGTATCTCAAAGACGAAAGAAAAAAAGGGTCCACCGGATCCGCGGATCAGCTATCAGACGAAGATTTTCTCGCAAAATTCAAAAATGAAGGAGCTAAATGAAATGGATGTCATCGAAAACGAAGGATTGACTCCTGAA
This sequence comes from Clostridia bacterium, assembly GCA_017443405.1. Lineage (GTDB taxonomy): Bacteria > Bacillota > Clostridia > Oscillospirales > Acutalibacteraceae > RGIG2893. Next base: position 9,492 of record JAFRXS010000075.1, read on the forward strand.
ACATCGAACGCGGAAGATAAGACCTCCCCCGCAGCCGAGGAACCCACCGGCGTTCTTACCCGCGAACAGGCTCTTGAAAAGCGTCAGAACGACGCGATGCTCAAGTTTATCCAGAAGCACAAGACCGAAGGCAAAGTCAACGTCGGCGATCTTGACCTTCTGATGAATGAATACGAGTTCGGGGATACTCAGACCGAACGTCTTTACGAGCTTCTCGCAGAAAACAAGATCGAAATAATCGACGATCTCGCGCTCGATCTTGACGAAGACGGCTATGACGACGCCTCTCTCAAAAAGGACCTTTCGATAACCGATATCGATCTTGACGACGACTCCCCCACCGACGATCCGGTCAAGGCTTATCTCCGCGAGATAGGTCATTATCAGATGCTCACCGAGGAGCAAGAGATCGAAGTAGCGCAGAGGGTAAAGCTCGGAGACGAACAGGCGAAGAAGACGCTTATCGAGGCGAACCTCCGTCTTGTCGTCAGCATCGCGAAGCGTTTCACTCAGCGCGGTCTGCAGTTCCTCGATCTCATCCAGGAAGGCAATCTCGGCCTCATGAAGGCTGTCGACAAATTCGATCCCGATATGGGCTTCAAGTTTTCGACTTACGCGACGTGGTGGATCAGGCAGTCCATCACCAGGGCGATTGCTGACCAGTCCAAGACGATACGCATACCCGTTCACATGAACGAAACGATAAACAAGATCCGCAAAGCCGGCAGCATACTTCAGCACGAGCTCGGCAGAGAGGCGACGATACCCGAAATAGCCGAGCGTATCGGCAAAACGGAGCAGGAAGTCCGTTACGCGCTTCGCGTCGCGCAGGAGCCCGTTTCGCTCGAAACGCCTATCGGTGAGGAAGACGACAGTCACCTCGGTGACTTCATCCCCGACGACGACACTCCCGAACCCTCTGAGGCCACGAACAGAGAAATGCTCCGCGAAGATATAAATAAGGTCCTCGCGCAGCTTACCGACAGAGAAGCCGAAGTCCTCCGACTGAGATTCGGTCTTGTCGACAATCAGCCCAAGACGCTCGAGGAAGTCGGCAGAAAGTTCAAGGTCACAAGAGAACGCATCAGGCAGATCGAAGCCAAAGCGATCCGCAAGCTCAAACATCCGCAGAGAAGTAAAGCGCTCAGGGACTATATCTGATCATGTATCGGATAAACCCCGCGGCATACCGGAACTCGCTCGTCGTACCGTCGGGCGTCGCCGAATATCTGAAGCTCGCAGGGGCAGAACACCTGCGGGCGATCATTTGGATGTGCGCAAACCTCGGTAAGGATATAGAAGACTCAACGGCGGCGGCGCAGCTCGGCATGAGCGAACGGGATCTCAGCGACGCGCTGTATTTCTGGGCGTCAAAGGGCGTACTCATTTCGGATGAGACCGAAGAAGTGCCCGTCCCCGCGCCGGCTGAAGAACAACCCAAAGAGCCGGAGAAGCCTCAGCTCGCCTCTATCCCCGTAGTCAAACCGACAATGGCTCAGATCGCCGCGAGATCGGAAGAGGACCCCGAGATCACCGGGATGTTCTCCGAGGTGCAGAAGATACTCGGAAGAACTATCGGCTACGATACTCAGGCGACGCTTCTTATGATAAAGGACACCTATTCCCTGCCCTGTGAGGTCATCGTAACCATCTGCGGCTACGCGCACGAACACGGCAAGGACGGGACGTCTTATATTTCCGAACTCGCGAAGAAGTGGGCTCAGGCAGGCGTGGACACGATCGAAAAAGCGCTTGAGCACATTCTCATGCTCAACAATACCGATAAGCTGTGGAACGACTTCCGCGCGTCGACGGGCGTCGGCAATCCTCGTCCGACTTCAAAGCAGCGCGAATACCTTGAAAAATGGACAAACAAATTCGGTTTCGGACTTCCGGTCATATTGCTCGCTTATGAGGAAACGGCGGATAATATTGCTAAAGTCAATTTCAAATACATGGATAAAATACTGACGTCCTGGCACAATTCCGGCGTTAAGACCGAAGCCGACGTCAATGCCGCAAAGACTGAGATAAAGAAAGAAAAGACCGGTCCTTCTCTTGATATAGAAGACGCAAACAGACGCGCGATAGAAGAGACGCCGGTATTCAAGAAAAGAGAGGTGTAAGCGTGGCGTACAGCAGAAGCGTATACGAAAAAGCCGACAGCATCCTTGCGTCCAGAAAAGCCGCTGCCGAAGCCGAAGCTGAAAAGCGAAAAGAGATTTTCGGCAAACAGCATCCCGAATACTACGAATACCGCCGCGCGATGGTTCAGGCCGCTCTCGACGTCGTTAAGTCCCTGTCTATGAAAGACAAAACAAAGGTCGCCGAATTTATGGAGCAGCAGAAAAAAAAGTCTCTTGACGCTCAGGACGCCATCAGAGCTCTGCTCGTTTCTTCCGGTCTTCCCGCCGATCATCTTGACACGCATTATTCCTGTCCCGTCTGCAGCGACACCGGAGTCATAAACAACAGATACTGCGAGTGCAGGAACAAACTCGTACGAAATCTCGCCTATGAGGAACTAAGCGAGTCGTCCTCTCTCAAGATCTCAAGTTTTGAGGATTTCGACCTCGGATACTATTCCGACACGGCAAAAGTCGGCAAAAAATCGCAGCGCGAGCATATGAAAGCGATATTGGATTACTGCAGGCAGTACGCGGACAATTTCGATCTTACCTGCGGCAGTATATTCATGACCGGCGATACAGGTCTCGGAAAAACGCATCTCTCGCTCGCGATCGCGGGTAAAGCCATCGATAAGGGTTACGGCGTTATTTACGGTTCCTGTCAGAATCTCATGAACAAGCTCGAGAACGAGCATTTCGGCAGGTCGGAAAACGAAAACACCATGGATATGCTGACGCATTGCGATCTTTTGATCCTCGACGACGTCGGAGCGGAATTCGTCACACAGTTCTCCGCGTCGCAGATCTACAACATAGTAAACACGAGGATGATACTCGGCCTCCCGACGATACTCAATACCAATCTTTCGCTTGACGAATTCAACAAGAAGTATTTCGGCAGAGTCGCCTCAAGGGTGATCGGAACATACGCGGTGCTCGCCTTTTACGGCTCCGATATAAGGCAGATGAAAAAAAATGGGAAACATGCCTAAAAGATCGATTTCGGCTTTCCTTGCGGCGGTCGCGCTGCTTTGCCTGTGCTCATGCTCGTCTGAAGAGCCCGAACATAAGCCTCTTGTCGTCGCTTCGTTTTACCCCCTGTATATCTTCACTCTCAACGTAACCAAGGGAACCGATGAAATAGACGTTGCCGTCATGTCCGAGAATAATTTCGGCTGCCTTCACGATTACACGCTGACATCGCAGGATATGAAAAATCTGTCCCGCTGCGATGTCTTTATCATAAACGGCTGCGGAATGGAAAGCTTTACGGAGCAGGCCGCGGAAGCCTCGGGCGATATGCTGATAGCCGATACTTCCGTCGGGACGGATACTATCTCGGAAGACGGGGAGATCAACGCTCATATCTGGCTCGATCCCGAAAACGCCTGTATTCAGGTCAGAAACATTACGGACGCTTTGAGTCAGGCGTTCCCCGAGTATTCAAGGCTTTTCAATCAGAACGCCGCAAACTACACTGACAGGCTGCGCGCTCTGTCCTCAGAAATATCGCAGATAACTTCGGGAGTATCAGGTAAAGCCCTATCCTTCCACGACGGCTTTGATTACATTTTCCGTCTTGCGGGAATTGAAACTGCCGCGGTCATACCTTTTGACGACGGCATAAGACCGGGCGCGCGAACGCTTGCCGATTTGACCGATGCCGCAAAAAACGGAGATATCACGTTTGAAGCGATCCCGCCGCTATACGACGATCCCGCGGCTGATCTGATCGCTTCAGGCAGCGGGATACCCGTGATCGAACTTGATCCCGTAACTTCGGGTAATATCAGCCTCACGGCTTACGAAGACGCAATGAGACTAAACGCGCAAAAGATAAAAGAAGGAGCGTCAAAATGAACCGGGAATTTATTCTGGATTTCATGAAGGAAGATAATTATCCCGAAGAAGCCGTCGCGGAATTCGACCGTGTTATCGGCGTTTTGAGGGATAAAGGCAAAGAACCTCTTATGGACCGCCTCAGAGAGAAATATATCGCTTCCGAAGATAAAGGACTCGGTTACTACGTCGAGCAGATGGACGCCCTCGCCGAAGAAACGGACATATCCACCTATACACTTCAGGAAGTATTCATAGTATCGTGTATGGACGAGCTGCACGACCGCTATGCCGCGGCGGGCATAGAAGACGAGATATACCGGCAGGGCGCAGCCGACCTCACCGCGAAGCTTCTGGAATGCAAGGAAGTCAAAGGCGTCTGGGGCACTTTCGTCTGTACCTGGAACGGCGGAATGTTCAGTATGAACCGATTCGCTCTCGGACGTTTCCAGTACGAAAAGTCAGACTGGCCTTACGAACGCTACGAGAAAAACGGCATAGTCATCGAAAAGGGCGAACCGCTTTACTATATCCACATCCCATCTCTGCCGGTACCGCTTACGGATGAG
>JAFRXS010000076.1 GCA_017443405.1 Clostridia bacterium
CAAGGTCACAGCCGCCGTTCTCGCGGCCGTTATCATGCTCGCTCTCGCGGCATGCGGCGCCGAGAATACGGCGGACAACGTCCTGCTCATCTCTCTCGTTTATGAAAACGGCGCTCCCGCGACCACCGCGGCTCCGGCTCCTTCGGGCGATACTCCCGCGACCACCGCGGCTCCCGCTCCTTCGGGTGACACACCCGCGACCACCGCGGCTCCCGCTCCCTCCGGCGACACACCCGCGACCACCGCGGCTCCCGCTCCTTCGGGCGACACACCCGCTCCGAGCGGCACCGGCATGCCCTCCGGCGTGGCGGACATCCTTGAGTTCTACAGAAAGGCCGTCAAGCGCGTCAAGAACGGCGAAGCCGGCTACAACAAGAAATCCTGGCAGACCATCCCCGAGCTCAACCTCACCGGAAACGCTTCCATCGACAAGCAGGTCGTCAATATCGCCTCCGGCTACATGACCTCCGAAGATAAAGCCGAGACGGAGGTCAACGCGAAGGGCTCCGGCGACGCTACCGGTCGTATGCCCGACTGCACGCTGACCGATCTGTCCAAGATCAAATCCGCGGATTGCGTGGCGGACGGCTCCAACTACAAGGTCACCATAGTCATGAACGACGAGATCGCTCCCGACGCGAAGGACGCGAGCTACATCGCCCAGATCTCCGACAACCTCGCGTATAAGGCGGATATCGACAAGGAGCTCGGCGGCATCTCGATCCTCAAGGATCCCGATTACGTCATAACCTACACCAACTTCACGATCACCGCGACGATCACACCCGACGGTCAGTTCGTGTCCATGACGCACCACAACGACACCAAGATCCACATAAATTCCGCGAAGATCCTGTTCATCACGCTCACCGACAAGGACATCACGATGACCGCGGATACCATATTCAATACCTTCGTTTACTGATTTTAAAGCCGTTTGGATCTTCGCGCCCCGTCACTTCGTGTGACGGGGCGCTGCCCTTTTCGGGATACGGAAACTTCACATTTTCTTCCGATAAAATTCACACCGATGAAGTCGGTCCGCAATAATCGGCGGTTATAATAACGGTGTTGAAAGAAAAGTTCGGGACGCGGCTTTCGTTAACGCTGACGAAACTGTTCCGAATTATCCCCCCCTCTTAGGAAAGGGTCGGCTCCCACCCAGCCGGCTCTTTTCTGTTAGTGTAAACAGCAGAAAACCGCAGGTTTTCGCTCCGGCTTGCCGTAATCGACTGCGGGCGTGAGCGGACGGTTTGGCCGTATCCGCTTAAAAAGGGCGTACCTCCGTCGTGAGATACGCCTTTTTTGTATTTCGTCCCGCCGTTACTGCGGCGGCTCCAGCCTGACGGTCCCGGCGGTCGCCATGATCCTCGCCGCCTCCTCGTTATGCGTGACGATCACCGCGGTCTTTCCTTCGAGCTCGGCGCGGATGAGAGCCGCCATTCTTATCGCGGTGTCGGGGTCGAGCCCCGACAGCGGCTCGTCGAAAAGGTAAAGCTCCGCGTCGAACGCGAGAGCGCGCGCCAGCGCCAGACGGCGTTTCATGCCTCCCGACAGCTCGCCGGGGCGTTTGCCCGCGGCGTCGGCGATCTCCGTTTTTTCGAGGTACCGCTCTGCTTTTTGCTCGGATATCCCGACGCAGGTCAGGTTTTTGAGCGAGGTATAGGAGGGGATCAATCTGTCCTCCTGAAACACGCGCGAAACCGTTTTGTTATCGTTTATCACTTTGCCGGCGGCCGGTTCGAGCGAGCCGGCGAGGGCGTTTATCAGCGTAGTCTTCCCCGAGCCGGATCCGCCGAGTATCACCGTCGTTCCGCCCTCCGGGAAGACGTGGGAAAAGCCGCTTATGACGGTCTTTTCGCCGAACGTCACGGTCAGACCCTCAGTCCTTAACATTCCGTTTACCTCCGATGAGCCGTCCGAGCAGAAGCTCGAGTATGAAGCTGATGATTATGACCGTGAAGGTCCAGGCGAAAAGCTCCGGCGTTTCGAAGTAGATCTTCGAGAGGTACATCGACCTGCCGATCGTGTCGTGAGGCGCGCAGATGACCTCCGCCGCGACTCCAGCCTTCCACGCCATGCCCAGCGAGGTCACGCAGGCGGAGCGGAAATACGGCGCGGCGCCGGGGATGTAGATCGCGGCGAGCCTTCGGCGGAAGGGCATTTTGAAGCTCTCCGCCATTTCGAGCAGCAGGGGGTCCGCCTGACGGAAGCCGGTGTTGACGTTTTTCCAGACTACCGGCGCGACTATCAGCGCGGCGGAGAACGGCGGCACCGCTGCTTTTTTCATGAAAACGAGCGCGAGAAGGATGAAGGACGCCACCGGCGTGGCTTTTATGACGGAGGCAAGCGGGGAAAGCGCGCCGCCCAGCGCTTTTGACAGCCCTGACGCGGAGCCGAGTATCAGCCCCGCCGCCGTTCCGGCGAGGAAACCCGCGAGTATGCCGCGCAGCGAGCCCCAAACGGAAAGCCAAAAATCCCCCGTCGCGGCGAGCGCGGCGAGGGCGCGGGCGGTCGGGAGCGGCCCCGGAAGGAGGTAATCCGCCCCGACTGCGAGCGACGCAAGCTCCCATACGCCGATCCAGGCGGCGGCTACGGCAAGCTTTTTTAATATCTTCATGACGTTCCGGCGTGATGTGAGAGAGGAGATTATTTGAAGTAGACGGTCTCGTCGGGGACGTTCCCGCCGACGCTCTGCGGATTGACCTCATAGAGCATCTTAAACAGCGCGTCGAGCCTTTCGGTCATCTCGTCGCCGTACTTGTAGACGATCGCGCAGTTGGGCACGGACGCCTTCGCGACGGCGGCCTTCATGATTTCGTACTGCTCGATGAGCTGCGCGACGGTATCGGTGTCGTTCAGAAGCATCTCGTGCGACTGCTTCGCGTCCTGCTCGACGAAGGCCCTGACCTTTTCGGGATACTTTTCGGCGAACTCGGTCCTGACCGCGTAGACGCCCATGACTATCGGCAGACCGAGCTCCTCGATGGCGGCGTTCAGGTCGAACGCCTGCCTGTAGGACTCCTCGCCCATGAGCAGCTGAGTCGCAAAGGGTTCGGGGAGTATGACCGTGTCCGCCTTTCCCTGCTTCGCGAGGGTGACGGTCTCGCTGTGCTCGGCGGCGTATTCTATCGTGACGTCCTCGCCGACTTTCAGACCCTTTTCGGCGAAGATCTTTTCGATGAAGTACTGAACGGTCGTGCCCTCGCCGGAGCAGTAGACCGTCCTGCCTCTGAGGTCGTCAAAATCGGAGACGCCGTCGTCGTTCGTCAGGACGCGCAGCACGTTGTAGGTGTTGGACGCGACGATCTTTATCTTGCCGCCGGTCTTGTTCCAGAGAGCCGCGGCGGCGTTGGAGGGGATGGCGGCTATATCCGCCTCGCCGCTGATGAGCTGCGACGACACGACGTCGGGAGCGGTCTCGATCGTGAAGTTGTATTTGTTCGCGCTCGCTCCGGCGTCGTTCTGCGACATGAGATAAGCCATGCCCATGCCCGTCGGCCCCTTGAGGACGGTGACGTTCACCGCTTCGGGGTCCTTGGTTTCGGAAGCTGCTTCGGCGGTCGTGACCTCGGCGTCCGCGGCGGCGGTGGTGCCGGGCTCTTCGGTCGGGGTCTTTTCGCCGCAGGCGGCGAAGGCGAACAGTATCAGAGCTGCCGCCAGGATGACGCATAAAGTACGTTTCATTTTTCTTACCTTCTTTACAGGGATTTTATCATTATCCGGCGAAAAAAGCCGGAGAGATACCGTTGTCCGGGGACTTCCTTACCATCAGCTTCCTGCCGTTCTCCGAGTCGGTATAAAGCCCTTTGTCCTTCATATCCGACAGCAGACGGTAAAGCGTAGTCCTGCTTATGTTGAGATCTCTCGCCAGAGCGGAGATCGGTAAAGTGAGCTCGGCGCAGCCGTTCTCGTCCGCGGGCAGCGTGGCTATATAGGCGGCGAGCCTGTCCGCGGGGGCGGGGCAGGAGAGAATGTCGAGCCTGCGGGAGAGATGGTTTATCCTCTCCGTGAGCACGGCGATGTAGTTCGCCGCCGTAGGGGGATTATCGGCGAGCATCCTGTCTACGTCCGCCTTTTTCCAGAACACCAGGACGCAGGCGTTGTTCGCTCTTATCTCGGTCGCGAAACGCTCGACGTCGGAGTAAAGGCACGCCATCCCGAACAGGCTCCCGGGGGTGAGTTTGCTCATCCGTATCTCCCTGCCGGCGGCTTTTTTTACGGCTGTGGCGGAGCCGCGGATGATGAGCCCCAGACCCTTTTGAAAGCTGTCCGGCGAAAAAACGACGTCGCCCCTGGAGTATTCCCGCAGCGACGCGCCGTATCTTTCGGGGAACGACGCCGTGACCTGAGCGGGCAGCCCCTCGAACAAACGGCATTTTGCCGCAGCTCTGCCGTATGCCGCCGATGGAAAAGACCTGTTCACTGTTTGTTATCTCCTTGAAAACACAAAAAAGTGTACCGCAATGATACACTTTTTCGCTATAAAATGCAAGCAGAATTTATGCCGCACGAGAATTGTTTTTTTGTCGTTTTTGCTCACACACCGGTAAGGTCGAAGGGCGGTATATATTCCTCCTTCGCGCTCGAGAGCTCCTGCATATAACCCAGGTCTATCCCGCACAGGTACATATAGTCGACGGCTCTGCGGTATTCCCCGGGCGTGAGGCGTCTTTGAAGGTTCTCAAAGCCGGATATGCCGCCGCAGGGCGTGTACTGGCTCATGAGGCTGAAAACGACCTCGCCGCGCGGGAACTCCGAGCTGACGGCGTCCATGACGCCGAACGTGTTTTCGAGCTCGCCGGGCAGGACGAGGTGCCTTATTATGACGCCGCCGAGCATATTGCCGTTTTTGTCGAATCTCGCGGGGCCCGTCTGACGGTACATTTCGCGTATCGCCGCGAGGGCGACTTCGGGATAGTCGGGCGCGCGGGAATACTTTGCCGCGACCTCGCCGTCGGAGTATTTGAAGTCCGGCATATAAATGTCGATCCTGCCTTCGAGGGCTTTCAGCTGCCCGACGGCGTCGTAGCCGCCGCTGTTCCAGACGACGGGCACGGGCAGGGGAGTCGAAAGCACGTCCGCGAGAACGTCGGAATACTGCGTCGGCGACACGAGGTCGATACAGTACGCGCCCTCTTTTATCAGCCGGGCGAAGATCGCTTTGAGCCGCTCCGGAGTGACCTCCCTGCCGCCAGCTCCGCCGCTTATCGCGCTGTTCTGACAGTAGACGCAGTGAAGCGGGCAGCCGCAGAAAAACACCGCTCCGGCGCCGCGCCCGCCGGTGATGCACGGTTCTTCCCATTCGTGCAGAGCCGCGCGGGCGATCATCACCCGGCTCCCGCAGCCGCAATAGCCCCTGCCGGCAGTCCTGTCGGCGAGGCATTTTCTCGGGCAGAGCGCGCAGAGCGCGCCCGTTTTTTCGCTGTTGTCCGCTGTCTTCATATCAGAGATGATAATACTTCGGAGGCGGTTTGTCAAACGGTTTGGAAGAAAAAACCGAAGAACTCCGAAATACAGTACAAAACTCTTGATTATATCCGATTTAATATGTATAATATTATCATATCAGCTGTTCCAATGTGATATAAATCCTGTTTTCGGTCGGACGGAGGCGCATTATGTCGATCTCGGACAAGATCTCAAAATTCAAGGATACCGTAGTAAACAACCCGTCGTTCACTCTCAAGGAACAGGTGGCTTATTCCGGCGGTATCTTCGGCAACGCGATGGGGCAGGACTGCATCATGACGTTCGAGGAGAATTTTACCTACGAATGCATGGGCATAAGCACCGAGCGCCGCCAGATAATGGACAACGTGAACACGGTCATCGGCTTCTTCATACCGCCGATAGCCGGCGCCATTCTCGACAAGCCGACGCGTCCCGGGCATCTGCCGGCGTCGAAGAAGATACTCAGGATCACGCCTCTGCCGTTCGCGGTCGTGTCGATGCTGCTCTTCCTCGTGCCGTCGACGTTCATCCCGTCGTCGCTCGAGCCGGCGCTGCTGAACTTCATCTGGACCTTCGTCTTTAAATTCGTTTTCGATACGGTCGACGCCTTTTTCGATATGTCGCTGGGCGCCATGTCGCTGAGGATGACCAACAACGAGAACGACAGAAAGAATTTCTTCACGATATCGACTCTCGCCGCCTCGCTGGGGTCGATGCTGCCCGGGTGGGTCACGCCGATCTTCCTTGACAAGCTCGACGGCGTCGTGCCCGACAGATGGATATACTTCTGGTGCGCTCTGGTGTTCTGCGTGCTCGGCTTCATCGGGATGAACATGCCGCACATGTGGCTCAACGAAAAGGTGCAGGTGCAGCGCGGCAGCGAAGACGGCGCCGCGGTCTGGAACAGGAACACGGTAAAGGCGCTTATGCACAACAGGACGTTCATCGTGCTTCAGATAGCGTCCCTGTTCGAGAACATCAGGGCGATATCCTATCAGATGCTCAACTACCTCTACCGCAACACGTTCGACAACTTCGGCATGAAGGCGATAATCGACATGATAAGCGGCGCGCTGTCGTATGTCGGGCTTGCCGCGGTGCCGTTCCTCGGGCGCAGATTCCACGCGAGGACGATAGCCAGCGCGGGCTTCACCTTTACGGGCGTGTTATACGGCGTGATGTCGCTGTTCAATATCGGCTTCGACGTCGACCGCATCAGGAAGATACGCTACGTCATAGGCGTGCTCATCGGCATAGCCGGCATGCCGAACAACGCCATTTCCGCCGCCAAAAAGATAATCACGGCGGACTCGACGGACTATATGGAGTGGTATTCCGAGAAGAATCTCGGCGAGCCGGTGCACGCAGAGGGCCTGCTCTGCGCGGCGGGGAGCCTGCTGGGCAAGGTCTTCCTCCTCATAAAAAAGAACATCTATCTCGGGCTGTTCCGCTCTATCGGCTATCAGCAGAACTCCTTCGACGAGCAGGGCAACCCCGTCAGGGCGCAGCAGACGCCCGCGACGCTGCACGGCATCTATCTCATCTTCACGCTCTGCGGTCTGGTCGGCAACGCTCTTGCCGCCGTCACCTTCCTTTTCGACAATTACGACGGCAAAAAGAGGGACGAGATACGCGCCGAGCTCGACGCGATGCGCGCCGCGAGAGCGAAAAACGCCTCCGGCGCCGCCGAAGAGGTCCCGTCTTAACGCCTTTATATCCCCCCGCGGTCCCCGCCTGCGCGGGGACCGCGATTTTTTTTCTTTTATCCGTAAAAAATCCGCAATAATCCTTTCGTTGATTCTTGACAATCCGTATCTGTAAATATATAATATAAAATGTATATCAATTTTCAGGGAAAGAAGTGATTTTATTGGCGAAATGTCCGAAATGCGGTAAAAAGCTTCACCTGTACGACCTCAGCCCGTACTGTCCCTCCTGCGGGACGAATATGCTGATGTACGGGTTCGAGGAGAATTTTTACCGCGAGGCAAAAAACGCCGAGCTGTCGAACGCCGTCTGGTCGGTCAAGATCAGGCATCTCAAAGCGGCGTTCATCGGCTCAAAGCTCACGATACTCAGGCTCGTTTCGGCGGTCGTGTGCGTCGCGACGCTTCTCGCGCCAGCGGTGAGCTTCGGCGTTAAGCTGCCTTATTTTTCCGCCGATTCGACAGTCAGCGGTCTGGGGCTGTATGACAGCTTCAACAACGGGCTCCTGTTTTACATCCTGAAGATGGCGGGGAGCGAGGCGTTCGGTCCCGAGTTCGCGGCGCTGCGCAACCTTATTATAGCGTTCGCGTCCTCCGCGCTGATCGTTGTCGCCGTGTTGCTGACCTCGATCCTGTGCTTCGTTTCCTGGCAGAAGATGCAGAAGGTCACGATGACGATCGCCCTTATCGGTATCGCGGACTGCGCAGTTATCGGCGTGTTCACCGGTCTGTTCCTTAAGCAGGCGGCGGGCGCGCACTTCGTAAGCGGCGGCTTCATCGCCGGGCCGCTGGCGCTGCTCGCGGGCTTCGTTTTCGTCTTCGTGATCAATTATCTGCTCGTGAAGAAGGGCATCCCGATCGAGTACGTCGAGGGCAGCGTCGAGCGCGCGGAGATACACAAAAAGGTGCGCAGCGGCGAAGTGAAGCTTGACGATCTTCCTTATCCCATAGTCGAGACCGAGGCTACCCGCAAGATCGACGAGGAGATCAGAAAAGCGCAGGAAGGTCTGCTTGAAGCCGAGATGAAGGCGGAACGTGAAGCCTCCCGGGAAAAGACGGAAAAGGACGGTGAAGAGTAATGGAAAAGGTCGTGATAACCGCCAAGCGCGAGAAACAGACCAAGATCCTCTACTTCGCCGTCATAGCGCTGCTGTGCGTGATGTTCGTCGGCGGTTTCGGGATCGGTCTCGTCAGGGTCATGTCGATGGAGGGCAAGTTCCCACCCGTCGTCCGTGACGAGGCGCTTACGCCCGAGCCCAAAACGGCGGATGAGGTAAGCGCTTTTCTTGAGGCGTCGGTCGCCAAGGCGCTTGCGGACAAGCCCAAAACAGTGTATTACGACGATTTTTCGATCGATACCGACAGTATCGAGACATCCTTCGGCGGGCTCGTGCCCGATTCCTTCAAGTTTATAGCCGACGGTCTCGAGCAGGCCCTTAACGAAAAATTCGACGGCAGGGAGACTGATTTTTCCGAGGATTTCAGCGCGTTTTTCCGCGATCCGGAAATAGCCGCCGGTGATATCGAGGACTTCGCCTGCCACTACATCTATTACAGATGCTCGACCTGCGGCGAGACGAGCGAGGAGCCCAAGGCGTCCTGCGAGATCTGCAACTCCAAGGACGAATACGTCCTCACATACCGCGACGATTACGACATCGTGCTCGACCTCGACGAGTCCGACGCCGTCCGCGACCGCAATTTCGCGGAAAGGACGACCGAGCAGATAATCGACCTTCTCGGCGACGGCTACAAGGACGTCTGCGAGATCGACCCCTCGTCCATCGAGGTCTCGCACGACAGGTTCGAGCTCGAATACAAGGTCAGGCGCCTCACGGACGAGCTTACGAAGCTCGCGTACATCAAAGAGATGACCGTGAGCATGAAGATCACGTTCACCGGGGACTGCGCGTATCTCGGTACGGGAACGGTCTCGGCGAAGGTCACGGAAAAGGTCGTTTACGACTTCACCTGGCCCTCCGTCAGCCTCAACAAGCACGCGGTCACCGTTGAACCCGGCGCTACGGACAACGCCACCGCGACGCGTACCTGTTCCGATCCGCTGAACACGAAAGTAACGTGGACTTCCTCCGACGAGAGCATACTCACCGTCGACGAGGAGGGCTATTTCAAGGCGGACAAGCATAAGACCGGCGATGTCACAGTCACCGCCTCGATGGAATTCAACGGCAAGACCTATACCGACGAGTGCCTCGTCAGGGTAAGGGTCCCGGTCGAAAGCTCCGCGATGTCCAAGCGCAAGCTGACTCTCTCGCCCGGCGAGAGCTACGGTCTTTCGGTCAAGGTGGGGCCCGCCAAGGCGACGATAAAGACGGTCACGTGGCACTCCGAGGATGAGAGCGTCGCTGTGGTCGATGAGAACGGCAACGTTACCGCCGTCGCGCCCGGAGTCGTCATCATCTATTCGCTGACCGACGACGAATACTATAAATCAACGTGCGAGGTGACTGTAGAATGAGCGATTACGAACAGAAAAGCGGCGCCCGTAAATTCGTAGAGACCGTCTTTAAGGCGGAGGACGATTCCGCCGCGTCTCTCGGCGAGCGCAGGCTCAATAAATACAGCGATATCGCCATCCGGATGTTCCATACGAACGTGCTGTCGACCAAGGAGGCTCTCTGGCCCGCGATCGGCGAGTTCGCGGCGAAGATGCTCAGGGGTCTCGGCGCGTACAAGACCATGTACTACACCGACGTCCTGAAGCTGGACATGTCCTACGTCACGGTCATCCTCGCCCTCATCAGTATCTACGACGTTCTCAACAACCCGCTGATGGGAATAGTCTACGACCACACGAGGACGAGGTTCGGCAAGGCGCGTCCGTGGATATTCTTCACCGCCGTACCGTATTTCGCCACCGAGATAATCCTTTACAGCGGCGCGGTGTTCCTGGGGGACAGCATAGGCAACGACCGGAGCAAGATAATCTTCCTGTTCGTGATGCTGTTCATCGAGGAGACCTTCTCGACCATATACAGCATCCCCAGAGACAATATGACGTCGCTTCAGGCGCCCTGCCCCGACGACAGGATCAAGGTCGGTCTGTTCCAGAACTACATCGGCGAGATCGGCTCCCAGCTCATCTACGCCATCTTCCTGCCGCTCATGGAGCTCAACAACAAGGGTTACATCAAGCTGCCGCTCAAGTACGTCTACTGCATCATCGCCACGATCAGCGCGACCGTCGGCTGCGTCGGCAATATAGGAATGGCGCTCAACTGCAGGGAGAGGATAGTCCTGCAGCCCAAGCCCGCCCCGTTCACGAAGTCCATCTTCTATATCCTCAAGAACAAGTACATGCTCCGCAACTTTATCGCTTCCTTCGTCGTCGGCTGGTGGTCGAGCGGCGGCTACTCCTGGGACGTCGTTACGCAGCAGGAGATATTCGGCGGGTCGATACCCTCGTTAATCGCCTACATGCCCTACAACGTTATCGATACGCCCTCCGTCGCTCTCATCCCCGCGTTCAGGAAGTTCTTTAAGAACAACAACCGCAACGCGTATATCACGCTGCGGCTTTGGGATCTCGTGTGCGCCGGCCTGATGGGGCTGTTCGGCATACCGAACGTCGACAAGAAATGGCTGATGGTGCTCATCTACGGCATCTTCTACGGCCTGAACGGCCTGAACAACGGCCCCGCGAACGTTTTCAGCGCGGAGGTCGGAAGAGAGATCAACGACTATACCGAGTACGTCACGGGCGAGCGTCCCGACGGCACGATCGGCATCATCACCGGTCTTCTCGGAAACGTCACCAGGCCGATCAACGCCATCCTCACGATAATCCTCTTCAAGTGGACGGGCTACGACACGACGATCCCCAAGAAACCCTGGTCGCAAGGCTCCAAAGTGGTATATCAGAAGGTCTTCTTCCTGTTCCAGTGCATCAACCTCATCCCCAACGTCATCCAGACCATCCCGTACTTCTTCTACGATCTGGTCGGAGAGAAGAGGGAAAAGATGTACGTCGAGCTCAACGAACGCCGCGCGCTGCTCGCCAAGGAGCGCAACGAGGAGTTCGAGATGCTCGAGAGCCTCGCCGAGGAACTCAAGGCGGAGGACAGCGACAACAACTGATCTTTTACGGTCAAACGAGCCGCGCCGCAGCCGGCGCGGCTTTCGCTCTTTACGTTATAAATATCGGAGGAATAATATGAGCAGGATAGTAGTCGCCGGAGCCGGTCACGGCGGTCTTTCGGCAGCGTATAACCTGGCGAGGAACGGATACGACGTAACGGTCTTCGAGAAAAAACAGCGCGCGGATATGGGCTATGACTGGGCGGACTGCATGAACCCCGTCACGATGAACTTTATCGGTATGCCCATGCCGAAAAAGGACTTTTTCAAGCCCTACGTCCTCAACGCTTTTTACGATCCGTCAAAGACGGTCAAGCTTGATACGGGCAACAGGGAACCCGTCGGGTCGATCGCCTACGTCGAGAGAAAGCCGCTTCTGGAATACCTTATGGCGAACGCCGAGAGCGCGGGCGTGAAGCTCGTGTTCGGAGTGAACGTCAAGAGCGCTCTTGTAGAGGGCGGCAAGGTGTGCGGCATAACCGTCGAGGACGCGGACGGGCTGCGCGACGAGCGCGCCGACCTCGTTATCGACTCCGCGGGCATCGACTCGCCGGTCAGGCAGAGTCTGCCGTCGTATCTCGGCATACAGAACATTATCAAGCCGCAGGAGACGTTCTACGTTTACAGGGCGTATTACGACCGCAAGACGGACGAGAGCCTCGATCCCGGCTACGGCGTGTATTTCTTCCACGCGGGGCACAAGGGCATAGACTGGATAATCTGCGAGGAGGACTTCATCGACATCCTCGTCGGCTGCTTCGGCAGCATCACCGAAGAGAACATAAAGGAATCGCTCGACGATTTCTACGCCTCCTACGGCTTCATCGGCGATAAGATCATCAGAGGCGGCTCGTGCGAGAAGATACCTCTGCGCAAGACGCTCCCGCTGCTCGTCTCGGACGGCTACGCCCTCATCGGCGACGGCGCCGCCATGACCGAACCGCTTTCGGGATCCGGCATCAACCTGAGCCTCAGGGCGGGCAAGATACTCGCGGACGTCATAGTGGAGAGCTATGCCGAGACCTTCCCGAAGGAGTTCCTCTGGAAATACCAGTACCGCTATTTCAAGAGCATGGGCGAGGCGCAGCTGAACGCCGACATACTCAAGACCGCGCTGTCGGCTCTGGATTCGGATGACATCGAGGCGCTGATGAAGGCGAAGGTCCTGACGGCGAAGGAGATGTTCAGCCTTTCCGACCCGTACAGCGTGCAGGACATCATAGCCAAGGTCAAGGGGCTTGCCGGACGCAGGAACGTCCTTCCGCCGTTCATCAAGGCTGCGGCGTCGATGGCGTCTATCGGCACGGTCAGGAAGCTGATGCCCGAGAAGTACGACGCGTCGAAGTTCATCACCTGGAAAAAGGCGTACGAGAAGCTCTGATACCTTTGCCGCGTGAGCGGCGGCGCAGTTTTGGAGGCATAATAATAAACCCGCTTTTCTTGAGCGGGTTTATTGCTTTTTCGCTTCGGGATCAGCCGCCGTTTTGTATCTTCGATCTTATGAACTCGGCGGCGGGCTTGACCAAACGCGTCGCGGCGGGTAAGAGCCGCGTGTTGAGTATATTGTCGGGCGCGACCCAGTCGGACACCTTCGGCGGGCGCGTCGACGCGTCAGACCAGCGTATCGGCAACAGCCCCCGCGCGCAGAAGGCGCAGAAAACGTGCGGACTGTCGAGCAGTTTTTTTATGCCGGCGCCGTCAAGCTCCGTCGTGTGTATGTTTATACAGTCCTTCTCCGGCAGGGAGAGCCCGTACGCCGTGTTCAGGCGTTCACCGAGCTGAGCGTAGGAGCAGCCGGACAGCTTTCCGTCGCGAAGCGAGTGGCAGTAGGAGAAAAGACAGTTGCGGTAGGCGCGCCCGGGGTCGCCGTGCGGCGTTTCCGATATCGCGCGGAAAAACCAGCGTATGGGGGTGACGTGATAGGGGATGCCCTTGTTTTCGAGCGCGGACTCTATCTCTCTGAGCTTTTTCCTCGTCGGCGGGTAGCACGAGATATCGAAACCGCAGCCGGCGTCGCGCACGGCGTCAAGGACGCTTTCCGATACGGAGGGGATGAGCAGCCCGTTCGTTACGACGCGGATATCGGAATCGGGGAATATCTCCCTCGCGGCGGCGACGTATTCGGGGAGCCGGGCGACGAGCAGCGGCTCACCGCCCATGACGCGGATCTTGCCTATCCCGGAAAAAAGCTCGCTCATACGCCGGAGGTCCTTGACGAAGCCTTCGAGAGTATGCTCTTTCTTGCAGATATCGAGATTCGACATCTCGCAGCAGCCGTTGCAGCGCAGGTTGCAGCGGTCGGTTATCGGTATCTCGAGATATTCGAGCAAGGGTCTTTCCATGGGCGTCGTTTTCTTTCGGATATTTCTTCGCGGAGATCAAGGGCTTATTGACTAATCGCGTGATTTATTATAATATTAGAAAAAGAAGCTGTCAACTTGAATTTACGTCAGAGGTCGGTCTTATGGGCGCGGATACTGAAAACAGAGTAACGGTCATAGGCGGGGGCTTCGCCGGGTGCGAGGCTGCCCGCGCGCTCTCGCGCAGGGGCGTAAAGGTCAGGCTATATGAAATGAAGCCCGCGAGATTCTCTCCCGCTCACCGAAGAGAGGGGCTGTGCGAGCTCGTCTGCTCGAACTCGTTCAAGGCGGAGCGCGTCGACAGCGCGTCCGGGCTTCTCAAAGCCGAGATGGAAAAGCTCGGCAGCCTTACCGTCGCGGCGGCGAAACGCGCGAGGGTGCCCGCGGGCGGGGCTCTCGCGGTCGACAGGGACGAGTTTTCCCGCATCGTCACCGAAGAGCTTGAAAAGGACGAAAACATAGAGATAATAAGAGAAGAGGTCTGCAGCATTCCCGACGACGGCTTCGTCATAGTCGCCGCGGGACCGCTCGCGTCGGACGCTCTCGCGGAAGATATCCGCCGGCGGTTCGGCGATACGCTTAGCTTCTACGACGCCGCGGCGCCGGTCGTGACCGCGGAGAGCGTCGACATGTCGAGGGCGTTCACGCAGTCGCGCTACGACAGGGGCGGAGCCGACGACTATATCAACTGCCCCATGAACAAGGCGGAGTTCGAGGCTTTCCGCGACGCTCTGGTGAGCGCGGAAGGCGCGTCGCTTCACGAGATAGACGTCCGCCGCGACGTTTACGAGGGCTGTA
>JAFRXS010000077.1 GCA_017443405.1 Clostridia bacterium
TCTCTATCGCGTTTATCGTGTTATGGTTCATATTGAGACTGACCTCTTCGGACGCCGTGTTCTATATGTTGATCTGGCTCGTCGTCTTCGCCTCGTGCGCCGGTATCTTTCTCGCGCTGCTCAAAAAGAAGGGACCCGAGGTGTTCAGATCGCTCTGATTTCCATAAAATTAAAGCAGGAGCCCTCCGTTCGGAGGGCTTCTTTGATTGACAAGAGAAAATAAATGTGATATTATATATTTTGTATTCGTAAATACACGGAGGATAACATGGATAAAAAGATAAATGAGAACAAAAATGAGAATAAACAGGCAAAAAGCAGGAAGACGACCGTCATCGTCGCCTGCGCCGTCGCCGCTGCGGTCATCGTCGCCGTGGTGCTTGCTTTGACCCTCGGAAAATCGGACGGCCCGAATACCCCCGACGGCACGGATACGCAAAAAGGCGCGGTGACCGTACCCGCGAACACCGACGACACCGCCGCGCCCGACGACACCTCGAAGCAGGGCGGCTCCGAAAAGCAGGACGATACCAAGAAGCCGGACGTTACGTCCGGGACCGACGACACCTCAAAGCAGGGCGGCTCCGAAAAGCAGGACGATACCAAGAAGCCGGACGACAGCGTGAAAGACACCGAGGAGCCGGTGATCACCGATATGCCCGAACCCGAGGTGTTCGTGACCGAGGGACCGGTCGAAAACGGCGAAAAGTCGCCCTGGCCGGCTGACAAGCTCCCGGCGGGCATCCCCGAGTTCAAGAACATAATCAAATTCTACACCTGCACCTATCAGGACAACGACGATATCGAGCAGTGGTATATGAGCTGGGACGCTAAGCAGGCGGACTATGATAAATGGATGGCTGACGTCGCCGCTGCGGGCTTCAATCAGAGCATCAGCGTCGTCGGCTTCTGCGGCAACGGCGACGTGATAATGGATATCACCACCGAGGACTACGAGAACGGGGTGATATGGGTATCCGTGGATATCTACCGCTCCCTTACCACGCATCTCCCCGACGATCTCGCAAAGATATATCCCGAAATAGACACCACCGCTTCGGTGTGGTATGCAAACGAAGGCGCGGAGTCCTTCTCCATAGCTTACCAGTGCGCAAAGGACTGGGAAGGCGATCTTGCCGCTTACGTTGAAAAGCTCGCCGCCGCGGGATTTGAGATGAGCTACTGCAAGGCCGAGAAGACGGTCGACGGGAAGACCTTCTCCGTCACCTGGGGCAACGAGACCAAGAACCGCGAGATAATCACGTACACTTACGGAGACTGATGGCAGATAAGTATTATACCGCTTCCGCCGCGGAAACCGAAAAAGTCGGAGCGGAGTTCGCCGCAAGGCTTGCTCCCGGCGATTTTGTCGCCCTGTACGGCGAGCTCGGAGCGGGGAAGACCGCTTTCGTGCGGGGAATGGCGAGGGTGCTCGCGCCCGGAGCCGCTGTGTCCAGCCCCACCTATGCGCTGGTCAACGTTTACGAGGGCGAAAAGTGCGAGCTTTGCCACTTCGATATGTACCGCATACACGATGAAGACGATCTCTACTCGATCGGCTTCTGGGATTACGACGGGTGCGTCTTCGCCGTGGAATGGGCGGAGAACGTCCCGTTCGCGCTGCCCGATCGGTATTACGCGGTCGCCATCGCCAAGACCGGCGAGGACGGGAGAGAGATAACGATAGAGGAGAGAGGAAATTGACGGTACTTGCGATAGATTCAAGCGGAGCGGCGGCGTCCGCCGCCGTGACGGACGACGAAAAGCTGCTTTCATCGTTCTCCGTCGCCTCCGCGGAAAAACA
>JAFRXS010000078.1 GCA_017443405.1 Clostridia bacterium
AAGATCACGTCAAGACCGCCCGAAAGCGCCGCTCTCGCTTTAAATAACGGATGCGACATAAACTGCGGCAACGTTTATAACAATCTCATATTAGCCTATGACGAAGGCCTCATATCTGAAGAAACCATAAGAAGGTCGGCAGTCAAGGCAATTGAGATAAGGATGAAGCTCGGCAACATCGGCGGTTCCATCTGGGACGGCGTGTCGGACAGCGTTCTTTGCAGTAAGACGAACTCCGATCTTAACATGAAGATATCGGAAGAAAGTCTTGTGCTGCTCAAAAACGACGGTTTGCTTCCGCTTGACCGCGATAAGGTAAAAAAAATCGCCGTTATCGGCCCCAACGCGAACAACGAAACTGCGCTTTTAGGCAACTATCACGGTGTTCCCGATAAGAGTATTACTGTTCTTGAAGGCATACGGGAGGCGATTCCCGACGCCGACGTGTATTATACCGAAGGGACGCATCTGTATAAGGATGACGACGGCGGGGATCAGAATTCATACCTCTCCGAAGCTAAACACATGGCTTTGGCAAGCGATGTGACTGTGCTCGTTACCGGTCTCGACGAGACAGTTGAGGGCGAAGACTGCGGCGACCGTGATTCTCTGCTTCTTCCGAATTGTCAGAGAAAGTTAATCAGTGCAGTGCTTTCTGTCGGCAAGCCTGTAGTTATCGTCAACATGACCGGCTGCGCTACGGATTTCGACGACGCTGACGACAAGGCAAACGCGATCGTTCAGGCATGGTATCCCGGAGCGCTCGGCGGAAGAGCTGTCGCCCGCCTGTTGTTCGGCGATTTTTGTCCGTCCGGCAGACTGCCGGTCACCTTCTACAGAAATACCGATCCGCTCCCCGGCTTCAGTGATTATTCCATGAAGGACCGCACCTACAGGTATATTAAATACAAACCGCTTTATGAATTCGGTCACGGACTATCATATACGGCTTTTGAGTATTCGGACCCCGTCATTTCTGCGGAGGAAGGTATCGCGGAAGTAACGGTTAAAAATACCGGCTCGCGACAGGCTTCGACCTCCGTACTTCTTTTCGCAAAAGCCGACTCCCCTCTTTCGCCGCCCAATCCGTCATTGTGCGGTTTTGAAAGAACGGTCCCGATAGCGCCGGGGCAAAGTGTGAAGGTATCCGTGAGACTCTCGAAATATACTTTTACCGTTGTTGACGACGACGGCCGGAGAGTAAAGATCCCGCCCGAAAAAGTCAGGTTTACCGTAAGACTCTGAAACTAATTTTTATTAACAGAAAAGGAGATCGATCATGCCCGATTATCTTGAACAGGTCCGTCAGTTGATGAACGGCAGGAACGCGTTCATCGCGTTGGTTATTTACATTGTTTCCGTAGTCGCGTTATGGAAGGTTTTCAATAAGGCGGGCGAACCGGGCTGGACGGCTTTTATCCCGATCGTTAATCTTTACAAAACGTGTAAAATAGCAGACGGCAACGGCTGGAAATTCCTTCTTTATATCATTCCCATCGTCAATATCATATATTACGTTTTGGTCAACATCCGCTTCGCAAAAGCGTTCGGAAAATCGACCGCGTTCGGTATAGGTCTGATCTTTTTCAACGTGCTTTTTGTGTATATCCTCGCTTTCGGATCGGCGAGATATGTCGGTCCGGCGCGCAGAAGATAAACTTCCAACTAACAAAAAGCGGTACAGCATAGAACTGTACCGCTTTTTCATTTGCGACAAAGGATCACTCGCTGTCCATCAAGCTGCCGCCGCCGCGTTCGAGGGCGACTATACCCGTCCGGCACATTTCGATTATCCCGCAGGGTTTGAGCGTTTCTATGAACGCGTCTATCTTGGAAGGCTCTCCGGTACATTCGATACACAACGCCACGGGAGTGTAATCTATGATCTTTGCCCGGAAGATCTCTACCGCATTGAGCGCGTCCTGCCTCACCGCAGGATCGTTGCTTATCTTGATGAGCATAAGTTCCCGTCTGACGGAAGTATCAGACTCGAGCAGTTCGACTTTTTTTACGTTGACGAGCTTTCTGAGCTGGCTGATCATCTGGGCTTTATCGGTACTGTCGCCGCTCATGGTGATCGTGATACGGGAAAACTCCGGATGCTCTGTTTCGCCGACAGTCAGAGCGTCGATATTGAAGCCGCGTCTTGTAAACATCGAAGTAACGCGGGAAAGAACGCCGAACTTATTATCGACGTAGACTGCGATAACGAACTGTCCGTTTTTCATATTATCACCTTCTTCTTTTTCCGGTCTCTTCAAAGGTCGTATTTGACGGTACTGTTTCGTCGGGAGATACCGACGCGTCGATCACAGAAGGACGCCTGCTGTTATATGCCGCCCTGAAAACGCTCTCGAAGCCTTTGATGGTAGAAGCTGTTGTTCCTTCGGCCCCGAAAGCGGCGGCTACGGCGGAAAAATCCGTGTGGCGGTCAAGTGTGGTAGACGAGTATCTCTTAGAGCAGTACAGGGTCTGCCACTGCCTTACCATTCCGAGCGTACCGTTATTTACAACAACGACAGTCAACGGTACACGGTAAGTCACCGCTGTGGCAAGCTCGATAAGATCCATGCCGAAAGAACCGTCGCCTGTTATAAGTATGACTCGCTTGCCGGAGCCTATAGCCGCTCCGACAGAAGCGCCCATACCAAAGCCCATTGCTCCGAGCCCGCCGCTTGTAAGGAAGTTCTCAGGCGCGTCTATATCAGCGTATCTTGCCGTCCACATCTGATGCTGCCCGACGTCGGTCACTATAACCGTATCCTTGTCCTTTACGCGGTTGACAACGCTTATAATATCATAAACCGTCAGACCGTCAGTGTGACAAACGGACGGACTTTCAACGGCTTTCTGTTCTTCGGCAAAGGCGCGCCATTCGGAACGGGCTGCGGCATCCGCAGCGGCAATAAGACGCGCCAGAGCGTCTTTCATATCGCCGCAAACACTGAAGTCGACGTAGACGTTTTTCCCGATCTCCGCTTTGTCAACGTCAAACTGTATGATCTTTCTGTTCGCAGATGACTTCACTGCGTCGCCGGTTGATCTGTCCGAAAAACGGACGCCGAGAGCGACTATCAGATCGGATTCTTTTATCGCTTCATAAGCAGCCTTACGTCCGTGAAGCCCTTCCATTCCGAGGAACCCTGGATACGAGGTGGGAACGGCGCCGATACCCATAAGAGACGAGCAGATCACCGCTCCTGTCTTTTCGGCAAGCTCTTTTACAAGATCGCAGCTTCCGGAACGGACGACTCCCCCGCCTATATACAAGCAGGGTTTTCTGCTTTCATTCAAAAGAGCGGCCGCCGAATATATCTCCTCATCCGACGCTTTGGTCTGAACGTCGGGCGTAACACCGGGCTTTTGGGTGTAAACGGTCTTTGCCGTCT
>JAFRXS010000079.1 GCA_017443405.1 Clostridia bacterium
TCTGACCGTAGCTGGTACGGTAGTACAGAGCGCCGAGTATCATCCTCATCTCGGCGGAGACGCCGTTGACGCCCGCTTCGATGACGGCTTTCTCGCCCGCCTGCTTCTGCTTGTTCATTATTTCGTCGCGCGCTTTCTTGTAGACTTCCTCGATGCGCGCGGGGTGTATCCTGCCGTCGGCGATAAGACGCTCGAGAAGTATCCTCGCGATCTCGCGGCGCGCCTGGTCGTAGCAGGAGATGATGATGGTCTCGGGCGTGTCGTCGATGATCAGATCGACGCCGGTGAGCTGTTCTATCGTGTGGACGTTGCGGCCTTCTCTGCCGATTATCCTTCCCTTCATCTCGTCGTTCGGGAGCTGAACGACGGAAACGGTGACCTCGCCGGTGATGTCGGCGGCGCAGCGCTGGATGGCGGTGGTGACGAGCTCGCGTGCAAGCTCGTCCTTCTCATCCTCGAACCTCGCCTGGAAGTTGCGGATGCGGACCGCCTTCTCGTGCTCGAGGCCCTCCTCCATGCTCTGCAGCAGGAAGACCTTCGCCTGGTCGCGGCTCATGCCCGAGATGCGCTCGAGCAGCTCGCTCTGCTGACGCTTGTAGTTCTCGGCGTCGACGAGCTTTTCGTCTGCCGCCTTGAGCTTGTCGGCAAGAGCCGTCTCCTTGCGCTCGAAGGCTTCCGTCTTTTTGTCAAGGTTCTCTTCGCGCTGGCTGAGGCGCCTCTCGGAACGCTGTATCTCCGAACGGCGGTCGCGGAGCTCCTTGTCCGTCTCCGTCCTCAGAGCGAGTATCTCGCTCTTTGCCTCGGCGATACTGTCCTTCTTCGCCTGCTCGGCGGCGTTGGCGGCGTCCGTCATGATCTTTTTCGCTTCCGCCTCGGCGGAGCCTATGGTCTTCTCGGCGATCCTGCGCCTGTGTATGACTCCGACGATGAAACCCGCCGCGAGTCCCAGCACCGCGGCGCCGACCGCGATAGCTATCCAAATTCCGGGTGACAAATGTTATTCCTCCAAAACAGAAAAGATATGTATATATAGCATAAGATACAAATATACTTCATAAGTATATTACAAGTTAAAATCGATGTCAACAAAATATTTAGATTTTTTATCGATTCTTCTCAAAAATAAGCAACAAAAAAGACATAATTCCTTGACATTCGCATAAACGGATAGTATCATTCATTAAATTTATCAAAGAGGAGTGATCCCTACGGTAAGAGGTTTTATCTCCAAGCTCCTGACGACCGTCGTTCTTATTCTCTCGCTTTTGCTGCAGACCGCCCGGGTGCTGCCGCTCCCCGACGGCTCGCGGTTCAAGGCGATACTCATATCCGACGTGCACGCGGTCGCGAACCCCATACACGAACGCGACGACAGTCTGCGCCGGAGCTTCGCGGCGCTGGGAAAGTATCAGTCGGACGCCGACGCCCTGGTCATGGCGGGAGACGTCACGAACTCCGGCGATCTCTTCGAGTATATACACCTGAACAACTTTATCAACGCGTACTGCCGCGTACCGGCGAGAATACCGGAGATGGGCAACCACGACAGCTGGCATCATACCGACAGCCACGATCCGTTCGATTTCCGCCGGGCGCAGACGAATTACCGGACGTTCTGCGCGTGGAACGGGATTTTTACCGATACAGTTTATTATGAAAAGACAGTACAGGGATACGCCTTCATTTCGGTGTCGGTGGAGGATTGCGACACGGGCGCCCCTTACATTTCGGACGAACAGCTTCGGTGGGCCGACGGCGCGCTTGAAGAAGCCTGCGCAACGGGCAGACCCGTATTCTTCATATGTCACAAGCCGATCGAGTCTATGGGCGCGCACTCCGAACGGCTGCATGGAATATTGCTCAAACACTCGGAGACCGGCAAGTCCCCGATACTATTCATCAGCGGCCATTATCACCGTCTCGGCGCGGACACGTACAGCGTCGAGAATCCGCGCCTTATGCACCTCAATCTTCCCTCTTTCCTGTACACCGGCGAAGGCGGACTCGGCTTTACCGCCGAAATCGCCGGCGAAAAACTCGTTCTCACCGGCATGGACTTCAGAGCGAACGAAGCCCTCGACGGCTACAGATACGAGATACCGCTCACGGCGGCGGACGGCTGACACCCCTGCGGTTCACTGATAATCCAAACCGTGCAAACAGAAAGGATTTTCTAAAAAACTTCACGCATTGTTTACAAAATCTATGTTAGTATAATTTAATAATCGCTCCGGGAGGTACACCGCATGAGAACCAGAAAACAGGACCTCGGGACTCGCAACATCATTGGCGCGAGAGTTGAAGCAAGACGCAAGGAGCTTGAAATGAAGCAGAAGGATCTTCTGCAAAAGCTCAAATCTATCGGCATGGACATAAACGCGTCCAGTCTCTCCAAGCTGGAGGGGCAGACAAGAGCAGTCGCCGACCATGAACTCGCCGCCCTTTCCCGGGCGCTCGACGTTTCTCCTCAGTGGCTCCTCGGCATGGCTGCCGACTGATAGAAAACCGCACGGCGATCCGCGCATCCGGGTCGCCTTTTTTTTGTTTTTTCAGCGCGAAAGCCCGATAACAGCGAAAAAGACCGCGAAAAATCGCAAAAAACGGTCAAAAATACCTCATTTATCCCGATGTTCGCTTGAATTGTGCAGAAGATGATGTTATAATAAACAGAATATTTTTATTTATTATCGGGAGGGAGCGGTGTAATGACGCACGATAAGCTGTCACTTATCTCCGATTCATACACATTTTCCACCGCCAACGGCTTTTTCAGCGCGGGCATAGGAGATACGCCCGTATGGTTCGATATGTTCTGCAGGCACATACCCGACAACGGCGGTTTCGGCATCATGGCGGGCACGGCGCAGCTCGCGGAGAGCCTTGACGGACTCAGCTTTTCAGCCGAGGACCTCGACTATCTGCGCGAGCGCGGAGCGTCGCCCGATTTCCTCGACTATCTTAAAAACTTCCGTTTCGAGTGCGACATTTCGGCAGTCCCCGAGGGCACGCCGATATTCGCAGGCGAACCGATAGTCAGCATCCACGGCCCCGCCGTGCAGTGCCAGATAATAGAAACTCTCCTGCTAATGAACATCAACCATCAGTCGCTCATCGCGACGAAAGCGAACAGGATGGTCAGAGCCGCGCAGGGCCGCTCCGTCGTGGAGTTCGGCTCGCGCAGGGCGCACGGCGCCGACGCCGCGTTCTACGGGGCGAGGGCGGCGTATATCGGCGGCTGCAGCGCGACCACCTGCTCGAGCGCGGCGAGAGAGCTCGGCATCCCGCTGTTCACCGGGATGAACCACAGCTACATACAGATGTTCGACAGCGAGCTCGACGCTTTCAGAGCGTACGCACGCTCAAATCCCAACGAGTGCGTCCTGCTGATAGACACCTACGACGCGATAAACTCGGGGCTTCCCAACGCGATAAAGGTATTCAGAGAGGAGCTCGCCCCGCGCGGCTTCCGCCCCAAGGGCGTGAGGATAGACAGCGGCGACCTCGCCTATCTCTCGAAAAAGATCAGGCGAGAGCTCAACGACGCCGGTTTCCCGGACTGCGACATTATCGCGTCGAACTCGCTCGACGAGTACATAATAAGAGAACTGATACAGCACGGGGCGCGCATAGACGGCTTCCTCTGCGGCGAAAGGCTCGTCACGGCGTCGTCCGATCCCGTGTTCAGCGGAGTCTATAAGCTTGCGGCGATAGAAAAGGACGGAGAGGTCATACCTAAGATAAAGCTCTCCGAAAACGTGTCAAAGATAACCACTCCCTGCCCCAAGCATCTCTGGAGACTTTTCGACCGCGAGAACGGCAAGGCGATGGCGGACCTCCTGACGCTTACGGACGAGGACCCCGGAGCCACCGACAGCTGCGAGCTTTTCGACCCGGATTATACCTGGAAGAGGAAAACGGTCACGGGCTTCGTGGCAAGGCAGCTTCTCGAGCCGGTCTTCACCGGCGGCAAGAACGTCTACCGCGCCCGTCCGCTCGCGGACGTACGCGCCTACTGCCTCGAACAGGTCGACGCCCTCTGGGAGGAGGTCCTCAGATTCGAGAACCCGCACAACTACTACGTCGATCTTTCCCAAAGGCTCTGGGATATAAAATACGGTCTTATCGACGAACTGAGAGGTTAAGACAATGGGTCTGAATATGAGCGGAAAGATAAGCGACACGTCCGTGCTCGTCATAGCGAGGAACGCGGACAAGTATTTCGGCCGTCTGGGATACGCGGGCAAATACCCCTGCTACAGAAGAGTCAACGGCACCAAGCTCGATTTGGTCGACTATACGCTGAGCCCCTGCCGTCTGGACGACGGGAGCGAGGGCTTCAGGCTCGTGGTCGAGACCGCGTCCGCCTCGCTCGGCAGAGTCGGCGGACTCAAATGCGCGGCGGGCGTTCCCGTCGACATCGCGAAGGCGATGATGTACCGTCACGACAAATCCGGCAAGGCGGTCTACCGCGAGCTTAGCAATCTTCCGACGATAAAGGCGGGCGGCAGGACTATCGGCGGCGTCGACGCCGAGGAAACGAAGGAGTTCATCGCCGTCATCCCCGCCGCGGACAAGATAGTTTCCGAAATGACGCCCGAGCTTCCCGAGGACAACGAAGGGGACGAAGACGAGGACGACGCCGAAGACAAGCCTCCCGCGGGACGGCGGGCGTCGCTTGCGGCCTCCGCTTTCGGAGCGATCGTCTGGTATATAGTTTTTTCGCTCGCGTGGGGGTATTACGGCGTCAACGCAGGCACTCTCGGCAGCTGCGCGGGAGCGTTCCTGTCGCTGCCGGCTGTTCTTTCCTTTGCCGCGGTCTTTCTCATCGTCCTTCTCACGGCCGAGGTACGTTCTTTAAGATACGGGAGGCGCTCTGAATGAAGGAAGTTTACGACGTACTGATAGCCGGCAGCGGCGTTGCGGGCACTTACTGCGCGCTGCAGTTCCCGCCGGAGGTCAGCGTCCTCGTCCTTTCAAAATACGAAAGAACGGTCTGCAGCAGCGAGCTCGCGCAGGGCGGCGTCGCCGCGGTGCTGGACTTTGAGGACGACAGCTACGAGCTGCACGCGAACGACACGATGATCGCCGGGCATTTCGCGAACGACGCGGAATCCGTTGACGTCCTCGTCCACGAAGGGCCCGACGACGTCAGGCGCCTTATGGATATGGGCGTCGTCTTCGACCGCGCGCCCGACGGGACGCTTGACAAAACGCTCGAGGGCGGCCACTCGCGCAGGCGCATCGTCCACCACGAGGACACGACCGGCGCGGAGCTCGTAAGAGTACTGCAGAAAGAGATGCTGTCAAGGCCGAATATAGATTTTTCCGAGAATACCGACCTTGCCGATCTGCACGGAGTCAGGAGCGGCTTCAGAGCCGACCTGCTCGTCGGCGGCGAGCCGAAAAGCGTGTTCTGCAGCTACTGCGTGCTCGCGACGGGCGGCATCGGCAGGATCTACCGCCACACGACGAACCCGCGCTCCGGCACTGGCGACGGCATAAGGATAGCCCATTCGCTCGGCGCGAAGATAAAGGACCTCAGCTACGTCCAGTTCCACCCGACCGCGTTCGACTCGCCCGACGGCGAGCAGTTCCTCATCTCCGAAAGCGTCCGCGGCGAGGGCGCGTACCTGCTCAACTGCCACGAGGAAAGGTTCATGCACCGCTACGACGACCGCCTCGAGCTCGCCCCGAGAGATATAGTGTCGAAAGCGATAATACTCGAAAGCAGAAGGACGGGCTCGAACCGCTTCTGGCTCGACATACGCTACAAGGACGCCGATTATCTGCTCGCGCGCTTCCCAGGCATAAGCGAGGGCTGCAAAAAATACGGCGTGGATATAACGAAGGACCTCATCCCGGTGTTCCCCTGCCAGCATTACCTCATGGGCGGGATACAGGTCGACCTTGACAGCAAGACGACGGTCAACCGTCTTTACGCCTGCGGCGAGTGCTCCAACACGGGAGTGCACGGCAAGAACCGCCTCGCGTCGAATTCCCTGCTCGAGGCGCTCGTCTTCTCGCGTCACGCGGCGAACGACATCCTGCGCTGCATGAATTCGGGCTTCCCGTCCGTTTCCGTGCATCCCGGGACCTTCGACGTTTCCGGCGCGCCGATGCCGAAGAACATCCGCAACGAGATAACCGAGATAATGCAGTCGTCCTATTTCGTCATACCCGACGAAAGCGGCATCAGGACGGGGCATACGAGGATAGACAATATAATCCGCCGTCTTACGGACTCAAAATACGCCGTTACGCGCGAATACTGCGAAACGCTCAGTATGGCGACGTGCGCGGACATCATTTTAGGGGAGGTCGACAGGATATGACGCTCAATCCGTTTTATATCGACGAACTCATAAAGAACGCGATAAGCGAGGACGTCAACTACATCGACGTGTCCGGAGCGTTCACCGTTCCCGCCGGCAGGAGGGACGACGCCTACCTCGTCGCGAAGGGCGACGGTGTGCTTTGCGGCATCGACGTTTTCACAAGAGTCTTCGAACTGCTCGACCCGACCTTCACCTGCGACAAAAAACTCGCCGACGGCGACAGCTACAAAAAGGGCGACGTCCTCATTGAGATGAACGGAGTCACGACCGAGCTGCTGCGCGGCGAGAGGACCGCTCTCAACATCCTCCAGCACATGAGCGGCATAGCGACGCAGACCGATCTCGCCGTCAAAGCCGTTAAGGGCACAGGGGCGTGCGTCTGCGAAACGCGCAAGACTCTGCCGGGGCTCAGAGCGATAGAAAAATACGCCGTGCTCTGCGGCGGAGGCAGGAACCACCGCTACAACCTGAGCGACTGCGTTATGCTCAAGGACAACCACATCGACGCCTGCGGAGGGATACTCCCCGCCGTCGCCGCCCTGCGTGAAAAACTCGGGCACACAGTGAAGATAGAATGCGAAACGCGCTGCATGGACGAGGTCCGTGACGCCCTCGAAGCGGGCGCGGATATCATCATGCTCGACAATATGACGCCTCAGCAGATGGCGGACGCCGTCGCCGTGATAAACGGCAGAGCCGTCACTGAGGCGTCGGGCAACGTAACGCTGGACAATATAGCTTCCGTCGCCGCCTGCGGCGTGGATATAATCTCGATGGGCAGCCTGACACATTCCGCGAAGGCTGCCGACATCTCGATGAAGATCAGAACGAACGAAACCTGACCGTCCGGAGGACAAAATGGCACTTCTCATCAGGGATATCGACGAGACCGCCCTGCTCCTGCGCAGGCTGTATTCGTCACACGGCTATAAAAAATACAGCATGTCGAAGTTCGAGCCGCTCGAGTTCTATTCCTCGAACAAGGCGTTTCTGGAGGACGACAGGGTCGTGACCTTCAGCGATTTTTCGGGCAGGCTCATGGCGCTGCGCCCGGACGTCACTCTGTCGATAGTCAAGAACGCGGTGCGCTCGGGAGAAAGCCGCGTCTGCTACTGCGAAAACGTCTACCGCGGCAAAAAGGGCTCCCCTGCCGTCGAGGAGATAAAGCAGGCGGGCCTTGAGCATATCGGCGCGATCGACGCCGCCACGCAGTGTACCGTCGTGTCGCTCGCAGCGGACAGTTTGAAGCTCATTTCGGACAAATGGGTCCTCGACGTGTCGCATCTCGGCTTCGCCGACGCGGCTCTGAACGAAGCGGGCTGCTCGGAAGAACTGCGCTCGGAGATAGTCTCCTGCATAGCCTCAAAGGCTCCGCACGGGATACTCAAGCTTTGCGCCGAAAACGGCATAGCGGAAACGTCCGCGAACAAGCTCGCCGCTCTGGCGGAGCTGTCCGGACCGATCAACGAAGTGCTTGACCGTATAGACAGGATATCGACTCCGCCGTACACCGACGCCTACGTCCTCGAGCTTAGGGAGCTTTCCGCGTCTCTTCGCTCATCAGGGACCGACGACGGTATAAATCTCGACTTCTCGGTCGTCAACGATATGAACTACTACAACGGCATAGTCTTCCGCGGCTACGCCGACGGTCTGCCCGTCTGCGCCCTGTCGGGCGGCAGATACGACAGGCTCGTGAAGAAATTCGGCATAAACGCGGGCGGGCTCGGCTTTGCCGTCTATCTCGGCAGGATAGAGCCATACATCGAAGAAGGAGGCGGCTCCGATGCTTGATATAGCGCTCCCCAAGGGGCGGCTCGGAGAAAAGGTCTACGCCCTGCTCAAGGACGCGGGCTACGGCTGCCGCGAATTCGAGGAAGGCGGCAGGAAGCTGATCTTCACCAACCCCGACGCGGGCGTCCGCTACTTCTGGGTCAAGCCCTCGGACGTCGCGGTCTACGTCGAGAGAGGAGCCGCCGACGCGGGCGTCGTAGGCAAGGACATAATCGCCGAATCCTCTCCCGACGTTTACGAAATGGCGGACCTCGGCTTCGGGCGCTGCGATATGTGCGTCGCCGCGAAAAAGGATTTTAAGGACCCGGAGGGCAGACCTCTGAGAGTCGCGACCAAATTCCCGAACGTCGCCGGCGCGTACTACGCGTCAATAAGCCGCGACATCGACATAATCAAGCTGCACGGCAGCATCGAGATAGCTCCCCTGCTCGGGCTTTCGGACGTCATAGTCGACATAGTCGAGACCGGCGCGACGCTCAGGGAGAACGGACTTTTCGTTTATGAGAAGATACTCCCGATAAGCGCGCGGTTCATAACGAACAAGGCAAGCAGCAAGTTCAAGCCGGACGAGATAGGGCGCATGCTCTCGGGCATAAGGAGTCGGTTATCATGATAAAGATCATACACGGCGAAGTCAGAAAAAGGAGCGACGTTTTCTCCGCTCCGCAGGACGACCGCGACATTTCCGGCGTCGTCGCCGAAATAATAAAGGACGTCAGGGAAAACGGCGACGCGGCGCTTATACGATATGCGAAGAAATTCGACAAAGCGGAGCTTACCTCGATACGAGTCACCGACGAAGAGATCGCGGCGGCTCGCCGCGCGGTCGAGCCCGAATTCATAAGGATACTCAACGCCGCCGCCGACAATATCCGCTTTTATCACGAGCATCAGAAGCGCGCCGGCTTCGACATAGACAGAGGAAACGGCGTGCGCCTGGGCGAAAGGATAATGCCTATAGAAAAAGTCGGCGTTTACGTCCCCGGCGGGACAGCCGCGTACCCGTCGACCGTGCTTATGGACTGTATCCCCGCCTCGGTCGCCGGCGGCGGGGAGGTCTACATGATGACTCCCCCGCGCGCGGACGGCAGCGTGGACCCGTACATCCTCGCGGCCGCCGGTATAGCGGGTGTCAGCGGCATATTCAAGAGCGGCGGAGCCGGCGCGATAGCCGCCTTGGCTTACGGCACCGAAACGGTTCCAAAGGTCTACAAGATAGTCGGCCCCGGCAACGCCTACGTCGCGCAGGCGAAAAGGCAGGTCTTCGGCGCGGTCGACATAGACATGATCGCCGGACCGAGCGAGATCCTCGTCATCGCGGACGGCGCGTCCAACGCGTCCTGCGTCGCCGCCGATATGCTCTCTCAGGCCGAGCACGACCGCATGGCGTCCGCCGTGCTGGTGACGGACTCGCAGGAGCTCGCCTATAAGGTCGCAAACGAGATAGAGCGCCAGCTTGAGCTCCTCCCGCGAAAGGATATAGCGAGAGCGTCGATAGAAGCGAACGGCAGGATAATAGTGACCGATTCGATAGCCGCGGCGGTCGCGAGCGCGGACGAGATAGCCCCCGAGCATCTCGAGCTGTGCGCGGACAACGCCGAGGAGCTTCTGAAACTCGTGCGCAACGCGGGCTCGGTCTTCGTCGGCAGGTACACGCCCGAGGCTCTCGGCGATTATTTCGCCGGAACGAACCACACGCTCCCCACGGGCGGCACGGCAAAGTTCTCGAGCCCCCTCGGGGTCGACGATTTCGTCAAGAAATCCCAGTATATCATGTATTCAAAGGAAGCCCTCAACGCGGTGGCGGACGATATCGCCTATTTCGCGGACAAGGAGGGGCTTCACGGGCACGCGGCTTCCGCCGTCAGCAGAAAAGAACGGGACTGAACGCCGTCCCGGTAAATCCAGGAGCTGATCTTATTGTCACGTTTTCTCGATCCCCGTTATTCCGGGCTTAAGGAATACGTCCCCGGGGAACAGCCGCGGGACAGGAAATACATAAAACTCAACACCAACGAGTCGCCGTTCCCGCCGTCCGCGTCCGTCATGAAATGCGCGACGGAGAGCGAAACGGCGGACCTCAGGCTGTATTCGGACCCGTCGCAGACGGTACTGAGGAAAAAGCTCGCGGACCACTACGGCGTGAAGCCGGAGAACGTCCTCGTCGGGGACGGCTCGGACGAGGTCCTGAACTTCTGCTTCATGTGCTTCGCCCACGGCCGCGCCGCTTTCGCGGATATCACCTACGGGTTCTACAAGGTCCTCGCTGACCTGCACTCGATCGAGACGCGGATCGTACCGCTTGCCGACGATTTCACGGTCGATCCCGCGAAATACGAGGGCATCGGGATATTCACGGTCATAGCGAACCCCAACGCGCCGACGGGCATCGCCCTCAAGGTGAGCGATATCGAGCGCATAGTCGCCTCCAACCCCGACTCGGTCGTCGTCGTCGACGAGGCTTACGTCGATTTCGGCGCGGAGAGCTGCCTGCCTCTTATCGAAAAATACGACAATCTCGCCGTGGTCCGCACGTATTCTAAATCCTTCTCGCTCGCGGGCGCGAGGCTCGGCTACTGCTTCGCCGACGCGGGGCTGATCTCGGACCTCGACAGGATAAGGAACTCCTGCAATCCCTACAACGTCGGCAGGCTCTCGCTGCTGGCAGGCGCGGCGGCGATAGACGACGCGGCGTATTACGAGCTCAACTGCGGCAGGATAGCGGTCAACCGAGAATACACGACGGCAAAGCTGGGCGAACTCGGGTTTTGCGTCCTCCCCTCCTCGGCTAATTTCGTTTTCGCCTCGCATCCCGGCATAAGCGGCAAAGAGCTTTATTCGGGCCTCAAGGAGAGAGGGATACTCGTCAGGTATTTCGACCTGCCGAGGATAGACGGACACATACGCATAACCATAGGCACAAAAGAACAGACGGACGCCCTTATTGCGGCGCTGTCGGAAATGATCGGAGGAGACCGATGAGAAGCGCGAATATCCACAGGTTCACGACCGAGACAAGAGTAAACATCAGGCTCGTTATCGAGGGCTCCGGCAAAGCGGATATCAGGACCGGAGTCGGTTTTCTCGACCCTATGCTCACCCTTTTCGCGGCGCACGGCAGGTTCGACCTGTCTGTTTCCTGCGAGGGCGACACTCAGGTCGACTTCCACCACAGCGTCGAGGATATCGGCATCGCTCTGGGCAGAGCCTTCGCCGACGCGGCGGGCGACAAGGCGGGCATAGTACGCTACGCCGACATCGTCCTCCCGATGGACGAGGCGCTCATACAGTGCGCGGTCGACGTCAGCGGCAGAGCTTATCTCGGCTACGGCCTCGATATCCCGACGCAGAAGGTCGGAGATTTCGACACCGAGCTCGTCAAGGAGTTTTTCCTCGGCTTCGTAAGGTCCTTCCCCGCGGCGCTGCACTTAAGGCAGCTCGCCGGAGAGAATTCGCATCACATCATAGAGGGCGCGTTCAAGGCGGCGGGCAGGGTCCTGTCGTCCGCTCTTAAGATCGACCCCGAATCGAACGGCGCGATCCCGTCGACCAAGGGAGTGCTCTGATAATGATAGCCATAGTCGATTACGGCGTCGGCAACCTGTTTTCGCTCGGGAGCTCTCTTGAGCATATCGGCTGCTCCTCGCGCGTGACCGCCGATCCCTCGGACATACTCGCTGCGGACGGCGTGATACGGCCCGGCGTAGGCGCTTTCGGCGACGCGGCGGACAAGCTGCGCTCGACGGGCCTCGACGTTACGGTCAAAGAAGCGGCGGCTTCCGGTCTGCCGCTTTTGGGCATCTGCCTGGGCATGCAGCTGCTTTTCGAGAAGAGCTATGAGTTCGGCGAGCACGACGGGCTCGGCCTCATCCCCGGCAAGGTCGTCCCGATGCGCGGCGTGATACCCGACGGGTACAAGATACCGCACATCGGCTGGAATTCCCTCATCTACCCAGACGGCGGACGCTGCCCTCTTTTTGAGAACACCCCCGAGGGGACCTACGTTTATTTCGTCCATTCGTTCTACGCGGTCTGCCCGCCCGAAAATCTCGCCGCGTCGACCGATTACGGCGCGGTCCTTACCGCAGCCGCCTATAACGGCAATATCTTCGGCACGCAGTTCCACCCCGAAAAAAGCGGCGAGGCGGGCATGGAGATACTGCGCTCATTCAAGAAAATCTGCGGGGTCCGAAAATGATAATTTATCCGGCAATCGACCTCATCGGCGGAGCCGCCGTGCGGCTGCTAAGAGGCGACTACTCGAAAAAAACCGAATACTCCTCCGATCCCGTATCCGTCGCTCTGTCCTTCAGGGAGCGCGGCGCGCGTTTTCTGCATCTTGTCGACCTCGACGGCGCGAAAACGGGCTCCGACGTGAATTTCAAAACGATAGAGGCTATAATCCGCTCCTGCGGCATGGCAGTCGAGATCGGCGGCGGCATCCGCGACGAGCGCACTATTGAAAAATACCTCGACGCGGGCGCTCACAGAGTGATAATCGGCACGCGCGCCGCGGAGGATCCCGACTGGCTCGCTTCCATGGTCGAAAAGTTCACCGCAGACAGGATAGCCGTCGGCGCGGATTGCCGCGACGGCAGAGTCATGACGCGCGGCTGGCTCGACGATTCGGGCGCGGCAATAGACGAGTTCTTCCTCAGAATGGGTTCTCTGGGCGTAAAGGACGTCATCGTCACCGATATTTCAAAGGACGGCGCGATGTCCGGCCCGAACACGGAGCTTTACCGCCGTCTGGCGGCTTTGGGCTCGCCGACGGTCGGCGCGTCGGGCGGCGTGACGACGCTGTCCGATGTCGAAGCGCTCCTCAAAACGGGCTGCGTCAGCGCGATAATCGGCAAAGCGCTTTACGAAAACACGGTAGACCTCGCCGAAGCGATAAAAACAGCGGAGGGCCGGCAATGCTGACTAAAAGGATAATCCCCTGCCTCGACGTAAAAAACGGACGCGTCGTCAAGGGCGTGAATTTCGAGGGGCTGCGGGACGTGAACGACCCCGTCGCGCTCGCGGAGTATTACAGCTCCTGCGGGGCCGACGAGCTCGTTTTCTACGATATAACGGCTTCCGCGGAGGGCCGCGGGATATTCACGGATATCCTCCGTGAGACCGCGCGCAGGGTCTTCATCCCCCTCACCGTGGGCGGAGGCATAAGGACGACGGACGGTTTTGACCGCGTGCTGAAATGCGGAGCCGACAAGGTGTCGGTCAATTCCGGCGCGATAGAGGACCCGTCCGTCATAAGCAAAGCCGCGAAGCTCTACGGCAGTCAGTGCGTGGTGCTGTCCGCCGACATAAAGCGCAAGGACGGCGAATTCCGCGTTTTCGCAAAGGGCGGAAGAGTCGACACCGGCATAAACGCGATAGAATGGATAAAAAAGGGCGTCGCCGACGGCGCGGGTGAGATAGTCGTCAATTCCATGGACACCGACGGCGTAAAGCAGGGCTTCGATACAGAGCTGCTGTGCGAGGTCTGCGCGGCGGTCGACGTACCTGTCATAGCGTCCGGCGGAGCGGGCTGCGCGAAGGATTTCGTCGACCTGTGGAAAAACGTCCCGGACGTCGACGCGGGGCTTGCCGCGTCTGTTTTTCATTTCGGAGAAGTCAGGATCTCCGAACTCAAAGAACTGCTCCGCGACAGCGGCGTACACGTAAGGATCTGAGGAGATGACCGCGATGTTTGATCTTGATACTCTCAAATTCGATGAAAAAGGGCTGATACCCGCGATAGTGACCGACGCCGTGACCGGCGAGGTGCTGACGCTCGCTTACATGAACCGCGAAAGCCTTGAGATAAGCATAAAAGAAAAACGGACGTGCTTCTGGTCGCGCTCGCGCCGCTGCCTGTGGAGAAAGGGCGAAACGAGCGGCAACGTGCAGCACATCGTGTCGATAACAGCCGACTGCGACCGCGACGCTCTGACCGTCAGAGTCATCAAGGACGGTCCCGCCTGCCACCTCGGCACGGATTCCTGTTTCACGAACGAAGTATACGCCGACGCCGAAGCCGCGAGCGTCCCCTCCCGCTTCACGCTCGGGACGCTCGCGGAGCTTTTGCGCGACAGGCGCGAACACCCGAAGGAGGGCTCCTACACGAACAACCACTTCGACAAGGGCATCGACA
>JAFRXS010000080.1 GCA_017443405.1 Clostridia bacterium
AGCTTGGTCGAGATAAACAGTTTTTCTCTCGCTATCCCGTTGCTTTTTATCCCGCGTCCGACCGCGCGCTCATTCTGATACGCCGCGGCGGTGTCGACGAGACGATACCCTATTCTAACAGCTTCACGAACGCTTCTCTCCGCGTCTTCGGGGGAGAGCATAAACGTTCCGATCCCCACGGCCGGGCAATTGATACCGTTGTTAAGTGTGACGTATTCCATATATTCTCCTTTTTCAGAATTGCATGACCCATTTTTTGAGTTCATCGGCTGACGCGGAAGGTGAAAACCGTTTCCCGTCAAGCACTTTTGCGCCGGGTGCGAGCGACTGCATATTCGCGGCTGAGTCTCCGAGACCGCTGCCGCCCGAAGTACAGAACGGCACGACGGTTTTTCCGGTGAAGTCTGCGCTTTCCATAAATGTGTCGACGATCGACGGCTCGCGGTACCACCATACCGGGAAACCGACAATGATCACGTCGTATCCGGCGACGTCCGGATCTAACGCAATCGCCGGGCGGCAGCTTCTGTCTTTCATTTCAAGAGTTGAGCGGCTCTGTTTGTCCATCCAGTTGAGGTCGGCTTTTGTGTACGGTTGCTTCGGCGTTATCTCAAAGAGATCCGCTCCCGCTGCTTTTGCCATATTCTCGGCGACCTTTTTCGTCACTCCGCTTGCAGAAAAATATGCGACTAAAATCTTTTTCACGTTCGTTTCCTCCGTTACATACTTTCTTTTAGTATCTTCACGACTTCGTCGCGGGATAGCACTTTATAACCTCCATCGAGGATGAAGGTCGCGTCGGCAATTCCTTCGATCATATCATTGGTCGCGCCGAGCTCAGAGAGCGACGTTTTTACGCCGATTTTCTTCATCCACGCTTCCAAAGTGGCAAGCCCCTCATTCGCGATCTCTTCATCAGTCTTGCCTTCCGGGCAAACGTTCCAGACCTCAACGGCGAATCTTTTGAACTTCTGTAAGCCGTAGGGCATGATATATCTGTAATACGGAAGCGATACCGCCGAGAGCGTCATACCATGCGTTGCGTCGGTAAAACCGCCCGCCGCCTGACCGAGCATGTGGACCATCCAGTCGGTGGACTTACCGCGTGAAATCAGCGTGTTCAGCGCCCACGTCGCCGCCCACATGATGTTGGAACGCGCTTCATAATCCTCAGGGTTTTCGATCGCGATCAGCGAATTGCGGATGACCGATCTCATCAGCGCTTCAGAGAGGTAATCGCTTACGTTATCGTCCTCGCCGGAAAAATACTGCTCGCAGATGTGGTTGAAAATATCGTAGATACCTGCGACCATCTGGCGCTTCGGTAAGCTCATCGTAAAGCGCGGGTTGAGGATCGAGAACTTCGGCATAACTTCTTCGCCGAACACGTGCCCGATCTTCTGATGCGTTTTGTGGTCTGTGATGACCGCGCCTGCGTTCATTTCCGAACCCGTACCCGTCATGGTCAGGATGCACCCGACGGGAACGATCTCGCAGGTCGGTTCTTCAAAGCGGAGATAATACTTCTCCCACGGATCCTCGTCACAATCCACCGAGACAGAAACCGCTTTCGCGTAGTCACAGCAGGAACCGCCGCCGACGGCGAGAAGCAGATCGGCTTTGTGCTCACGGGCGATCTTAACGCCATCGCGCAGCTTGTCGGCAGTGGGATTTGGCATAACGCCTGCGTCCTCGACGACGTTCTTGCCGTTGTCGGCAAGGATCTTCATTACAGCGTCGTAGATGCCGTTTTTCTTTATCGACCCGCCGCCGTAAATGAGAACGACGTTCTTACCGTATTTGGGCAGTTCTTCATTCAGATAGTTCAGCGAACCCTCACCGAAGTACAGTTTTGTCGCGTTTTTGTAGCTGAAATTCCCGAGCATTATATAT
>JAFRXS010000081.1 GCA_017443405.1 Clostridia bacterium
CGGGAACAGGAATGCCGAGATCGCCGTTCTGATTCATCTCTACTGCCGTATCAACCGCTTGGAGCAGACTCTTTTCGTCAATGCCGGCGAGAATGAAACAGGCTTTATCAAGCGCCTCGGGGCGTTCGGTCGAGGTGCGGATGCAGACGGCGGGGAAGGGGCGCCCTATCGAGGTAAAGAAGCTCGATTCCTCGGGCAGAGTGCCGCTGTCGGAAACGACGGCGAAGGCGTCCGCCTGAAGCTTGTTGTAATCGTGGAAGCCGAGCGGCTCGTGGCGGATGACCCGCGGATCGAGCCTGAAGCCGGATGCGTCCAGACGCTTTGCCGAACGCGGGTGGCAGGAATACAGCACCGGCATATCGTACTTTTGCGCCATGGCGTTGACGGCGGTAAAGAGGCTTGTAAAGTTCGCCTCGGTGTCGATGTTCTCCTCTCTGTGCGCGGAGAGAAGGATGTATTTTCCTTTTTCGAGTCCGAGACGGGCGTGGACGCCGCTCGCGTCGATCTTATCGAGATTGGCGCGGAGGACTTCCGCCATCGGCGAGCCGGTGACGAAGGTGCGCTCCTTCGGCAGTCCGCATTCGGCGAGGTAGCGCCTCGCGTGCTCGGAATAGGCGAGGTTGACGTCCGAGATTATGTCGACTATCCGTCTGTTGGTCTCCTCCGGCAGACACTCGTCCTTGCAGCGGTTGCCCGCCTCCATATGGAAAATCGGGATGTGCAGCCGCTTCGCCGGGATGGCGGAGAGGCAGGAATTGGTGTCGCCGAGCACGAGGAGCGCGTCCGGCTTTATCTCTGCCATCAGCTTGTACGAACGGTCGATGATGCAGCCGATCGTCGCGCCGAGATCTTCTCCCGCGGCGTCCATGTATACCTCCGGATCGTTCAGCCCGAGATCGCGGAAGAATATGCCGTTAAGGGTATAATCGTAGTTCTGACCGGTGTGCGCAAGTATGACGTCAAAGCACAGTCTGCACTTCTTTATCACCTCGGAAAGCCGTATTATCTCCGGCCTCGTTCCGACGATGATAAGCAGCTTGAGCCTTCCGTCGTTTTTCCACTTTACGTTTTCGAACATAATATACTCCGTTTCGTTTCAGACCTTTTCGCCGAAGGTGTCCGGCTTTTCCGGATCGAAAAGCTCGTTCGCCCACATGACGGTCACAAGATCGTTGGTGTCGCTGAGATTTATAATGTTATGCGTGTACCCGGGGAGCATATGCACCGCCCGCATCTCCTCGCCGGAGACCTCGAAGCGCATCGTCGGATAGGGGTCGCCGTTCATATCGACGCCGATCCTTCTTTCCTCGATAAGCGCCCTTCCGGAGACGACGATGAAAAACTCCCATTTGGTGTTGTGCCAGTGCTGACCCTTGGTCACTCCCGGCTTTG
The DNA here is from genome assembly GCA_017443405.1 of Clostridia bacterium. GTDB lineage: Bacteria > Bacillota > Clostridia > Oscillospirales > Acutalibacteraceae > RGIG2893. The sequence continues at coordinate 1,393 of JAFRXS010000081.1, forward strand.
AGATATTCACGCTCACCTGCCCGCAGCCGGACGTCTTGATAAGCTCGGTAAAGGAGCCGCGCGCGTCCTTTTTCATTTCGAGAGGGAAGGAGACCTTGCTCTCCGGCAGGTAGCTGAGATATGCGGAATAGAGCTTCTTTTCAAAGCTGCCCTTCGGTATCTCCGGGACGATCAGCGTCTCCGGCTGACGGCGGAAGAGTCCGAGCAGCTCGGTTATCCGCCCCAGCGTCGCTTTGTGCGTGACGGGAGTCGCGCAGTACCTGCCGTTTTCGCAGAGCACGGTCTCGGTGCCGTTGAACTCGCATCTGTGCTCCTTACCGGCGAGCGCGCATATCATCTCGTCGACCAGATCGTCTATATACAGAAGCTCCAGCTCGACTTTGGGATCGGTCACCGTTATCGGCAGGTCGTTCGCCGTGTTGTAGCAGAATGTCGCGACGGCGGAATTGTAATTGGGCCTCGCCCATTTTCCGAAAAGGTTGGGGAAGCGGTAGACCAGCGCCTTCGCGCCGGTCTCTTCGGCGTAGCGGAAGAAGAGCTCCTCGCCCGCCTTCTTGCTCCTGCCGTAGTCGCCGTCGTAGCGGCCGACCAGCGTCGCCTGTATGGAGGAGGAGAGCATGACCGGGCAGGCGTTGCCGTGCTTTTTAAGAGTGTCGAGCAGAACGGAGGCGAAGCCGAAATTGCCTTCCATGAACTCCGCCGGGTCCTTCGGACGGTTTACCCCGGCGAGGTTGAATACGAAATCGGCTTTTTCGCAGTAAAGGTCCAGCTCCTCCCCGGTCGACCCGAGATCGTAGGTATATATCTCGCCTATTTCCACACCCGTCCGGGTTCGGTCCTTGCCGTCGCGGATGTTTTTGAGCGCCTCGGTGAGATTGCGCCCGACGAACCCGGCGGCTCCGGTGATAAGAACGTTCATATCAATACTTTCCGCCGAACAGCTTTAATTTGAGAAGCAGTTTTTTCATCCCCTCTACGTCGAGGCGTTCGGTGTTGTGGGAGGTGTACTGCTCTATTGTCTCAAGAGCCCTGTTGCCGCGGCTGAAATAATTGTCGTAGTTGAGGTCGCGGTTGTCCGCCATTACGCGGTAGAAGCCGCCCTCGTCGACCGCCCGCAGCATCTCCTCGGTGGTGACGAGCACCTCGTACAGCTTTTCGCCGTGGCGCGTTCCTATTATCTTGCAGCCGAGGTCGCTGCCCTTGAGCTCAAGTATCGCCTTCGCCAGCGTCTCGATGGTGGCGGCGGGGGCTTTTTGTATGAACAGATCGCCCTGACTGCCGTTTTCGAAGGCGTAGAGCACGAGGTCGACCGCGTCGTTGAGGGTCATCATAAAGCGGGTCATATCGGGATTGGTGACGGTCGGCTGTTTCCCCTCGGCTATCTGCTCGCAGAAGAGCGGGATGACCGATCCGCGGGACGCCATGACGTTGCCGTAGCGGGTCAGGCAGAGCACCG
>JAFRXS010000082.1 GCA_017443405.1 Clostridia bacterium
AAAATCGAACCGCTTCGCCAACCTCCTGCTCTCCCGCGGCGTCAAGAAGGGCGACAGGGTCGCGATCCTGCTGATGAACGGCATCGAATGGCTGCCCGTCTATTTCGGCATACTCAAGACCGGCGCGCTCGCCGTGCCGCTCAACTACCGCTACACCGCGGAGGAGATAAAATACTGCCTCGAAAAGTCCGACTCGGACGTGCTCGTCTTCGGTCCGGAGTTCACCGGAAGGGTCGAGAACATCGTCGGCATGATACCTCGCGTGCGCTACAGGTTCTACGTGGGCGAGGACTGCCCGACCTTCGCCGAGAGCTACGACAGACTCGTCAATTACGCCTCGTCGAAGACTCCCGACGTCGAGATAACCGACGACGACCTCGGCGCCGTCTATTTCTCGTCCGGCACGACGGGCTTCCCCAAGGCGATACTGCACGCGCACCGCGCGCTCTCGCACTCCGCGAAATGCGAGCAGGCGCACCACGGGCAGACGCACGACGACGTTTTCCTGTGCATACCCCCGCTCTATCACACCGGAGCCAAGATGCACTGGTTCGGCAGCCTCGTTTCGGGCGGCAAGGCGGTGCTTCTCAAGGGCGCGAAGCCCGAGTGGATAATCCGCACGGTCTCGCAGGAGCGCTGCACGATAGTCTGGCTGCTCGTGCCCTGGGCGCAGGATATACTCGACGCGATAGACCGCGGCGACATAAGGATACACGACTACAAGCTCTCGCAGTGGAGGCTCATGCATATTGGCGCGCAGCCCGTTCCGCCCTCTCTCATCAAGAGGTGGCTCACCGTTTTCCCGAACCAGCAGTACGACACCAACTACGGTCTGTCCGAGTCGATAGGCCCCGGCTGCGTGCATCTGGGAGTCGATAACGTCGGCAAGGTCGGAGCTATCGGCAAGGCGGGCTACGGCTGGCAGACCAAGATAGTCGACGAGGACCGCGAGCCCGTCGCGCCCGGCGACGTCGGCGAGCTCTGCGTGAAGGGCCCCGGAGTCATGCTCTGCTACTACAACGACGAGAAGGCGACGAACGAGGTCCTGACGGACGACGGCTGGCTCCTCACCGGCGACATGGCGAAGGAGGACGCCGACGGCTTCATCTGGCTCGTCGACCGCAAGAAGGACGTCATCATCACCGGCGGCGAAAACCTCTACCCCGTACAGATAGAGGACTTCCTCAGGAGCAACCCGAAGATAAAGGACGTCGCCGTCATCGGCATACCCGACAAGCGTCTGGGCGAGATAGCCGCGGCGATCATCGAGATAAAGGAAGGGGAAAGCGCGACGGAGGACGAGATAAACGCGTTCTGCCTCGCCCTGCCCCGCTACAAGAGACCGCGCAGGATCATCTTCTCCGAGGTCCCGCGCAATCCCACCGGCAAGATAGAAAAACCGAAGCTGCGCTCGATCTACTGCGGCGAGCCGCTGGTCGAGAAGCAGATCGGGTCGTAAAAAGCAAATAAAACGAACTGTAAGGGCAAAACGTTGAAAAAGACTTTGAGCCGTCCGGGGAGGAGGGTCGACAGGACTGCCGCGTTCTGGCACGTCCTGTGCTTTGCCGTTCCCGTGATAATAATGACGATAGTCTATCTTCAGAACGAGATTTGGCCGTTCGGCGGCAACTCGCTTCTGAGCATGGACCTGTGGAGCCAGTATTTCCCGATGCTCACCGCGCAGTACGACTCGCGAAAAGAGCTCGCCGTCGCGCTTTTCTCATGGAAGGGCGCCTACGGCTTCAACAGCTTCGCGCAGAGCGCGTACTACTGCAACAGCCCGTTCAACTGGCTGCTGCTCCTGTCGCCGCGCGGCGGACTCGTCAACGCGCTCGACTGGCTGATAGTCCTCAAATTCGGGCTCGCGGCGCTGTCGATGTCCTTCTACCTCAGGCATAAGTTCTCCGCGATAGATATACGCGTCGCGGCGTGCAGCGTCGGCTACAGCGTCTGCGCCTGGGCGATAGCCTACATAAACCAGACGATGTGGACGGACGCGTTCGTGTTCTTCCCGCTCATCCTGCTGGGCTTCGAGCGGCTGATGAGCGAACGCCGTCCGCTGCTGTACTGCGTGACGCTGGCGCTGACCATTTATTCGAGCTTCTACATCTCGTTCAGCATCTGCGTGTTCCTCGTGATATACTTCGTGTTCTACCTTCTCGAGCACGCCGCGGAGCTCGGCAAGCGCGGGATACTCGAGGGCACCGGGCGCTTCGCTCTTTATTCCCTCATAGCCGGCGGAGCGGCAGCCGTCTGCATCTTGCCGATATACAAGGCGATAGGCCTGACTCTGGCGTCGGAGATGTCGTCGCCCGAGGATATCGGCATATATCACGGCGTGTTCGACTACACCGCGAACCTGCTGCCGCAGATGAAGACGAGCCTTGAATACGGCGTGCCGAATCTTTACAGCGGGACGAGCGTTTTCCTGCTCATACCGCTGTTCCTCTGCAACAAAAAGATATCCCTCAGGCGCCGGATGTTCGCGGTCATGCTGATCGTGCTACTGTTCTTCTCGATGGACCTCAACGTCCTCAACTACGTCTGGCACGGCTTCCATTTCCCGAACCAGCTTCCCGGGCGGTGGAGCTTCATCTTCTCGTTCGTTCTGCTGACGCTTTGCTGCGAAACGCTGATGAACGCGGACGGGCTGGATAAAAAACGCCTGGCGATATCCGCAGGCGCGGGCGCGGTCGTGATAGTCCTGACGAAATTCCTCTCGAAGGACACCGCCGTTTCAACGCGCTCCTTCATCTTCGCTCTCCTGTTCACCGCGATCTACGCTCTGGTGATGTTCTTCATCATCCACTATCAGAAGGACAAATTCGCGAACGTCCTGACCTTCATCCTCTGCGCGGCGATAACGGCGGAGGCGGCGGCGAACGCGATGTTCGTCGTCTACTCGCACACCGAGGTCGGCCTCATCGCGAAATACACGCAGTTCGACGCCTCGATGAAGGCGTTCAACGAAAAGACGCAGGACGGAAGCGGCGATTTTTACCGCACGGAGATGTACGAAAACTGGACCTTCGACAGTCCGCAGCTGTATGACTACAACGGTCTGACCTACTACTCGTCCACGATGAGCGGCAGCGCCTACGAATACTTCCGCGCGCTCGGGCAGAGGGTCTACGCGCGCAACGTCAGCGACATATTCAACCCCTACTCCCCCGTCGTGAACACGGTCAGCGGCATAAAATATATCGCCTCGCGCAATATGCACGACGTCACGACAGGTCTCTCCAAAACCGACGCCGCCGGCGCGCTCGACGTGCTGGAGAACGGGTATCTCCTGCCGGTCGGCTTCGCTGTTTCCGGCAGGGCGGCGGGCTTCGCGTTCCGTTCGGGGCAGTCGCCGCTCGAGAATCAGAACGACCTTTTCAGCGCTCTGACGGGCGACCCCGCGAAGGTGTTCGTCGAAACGGGCGAGCCGGAGCTTGAAACGAAGAACGTCACCCTGCACGAGGGCGCGACGTGGCAGAGCAGCTCGTTCGGCTCAACGGACAAATCGGCGCCCTGCGAGTTCGTGTACACATATACCGCCGAAAAGGACGGCGACCTCTACCTTGCCAACAATTTCCGCAAGGGCGAGATGTTCATAAGCGTCAACGGCGAGGAGCACGAGCTGCTCGTCCCGCGCCTGACGCACGAGTTCGTCGCTTCCGTAAAAACGGGCGACAAAGTCACGGCGCGCGTCACGCTCGAAAAGGTCGACATGGCGCTTCGCGGCGTGACCTTCTATTACTTCGACCGCGACGTATTCGAGCGCGGCTATGAAAAGCTCAAAGCCGGAGCCTTCACAGACGTAAAGGATAACGGGAACGGCAATATCTCGGCTAAGATTTCGCTCGCCGCCGATTCGGCGGTGTTCACGTCGATAGGCGACGACGGCGGCTTCTCGGTCTTCGTCGACGGCGAAAAGACGGAAACGAAAAAGACCGCGGACTACTGCCTGACCTTCGACGTCCCCGCCGGGGAGCATGAGATAGAGATAAGATACGCCACCCCCGGGCTCGGCGCAGGCGCCGCGGTATCCGCGTTCTTCATCGCCGTCTTCGTCTGCGCTGCGGTATTCTGCATGAGACGCTACAAAAAAGAGCGGGATATCCCCGCGAAAGAAGAAGAAAAATGACGCTTCAGGAGATCATCGACGACAGCAGCCGCATAGTGTTTTTCGGCGGAGCGGGCGTTTCGACCGAAAGCGGCATCTCCGATTTCAGGGGAGTAGACGGGCTTTACCGTCAGAAATACAAATACCCGCCTGAGGTCATGCTCAGCCGGTCGTTCTTCGACAGGCAGCCGGAGGAGTTTTTCGCGTTTTACCGCGACAAGCTGCTCGTCGACGGCGTGAAGCCGAACGCCGCGCACTATAAGCTCGCCGAGCTCGAGCGCGCGGGGAAGCTTATCTGCGTGGTCACGCAGAACATCGACGGGCTGCATCAGGACGCCGGCAGCGTGAACGTCGCGGAGCTGCACGGCAGCGTGCGCCGCAACTACTGCATGAAATGCGGCAGGTCCTACGACAAGGAGTTCATAAAGAACTCGACGGGCGTGCCGCGCTGCGCCTGCGGCGGCATAGTGAAGCCGGACGTCGTGCTTTACGAAGAGCCGCTCGACAGCGATACGACGGACAGGGCGCTGGACGCGATCGCCCGCGCCGATACGCTCATAGTCGCCGGCACGAGCCTGACGGTCTATCCCGCCGCCGGCTTCGTGAGCGCGTTCGGCGGCAGGCACCTCGTGCTTATCAACCTCACGCCGACGGCTCTCGACTCCCGCGCCGAGCTCGCGATACACGCGAAGGCGGGCGAAACGCTCAAAGACATCAAAGCGGATTAATTAAACGGAGGAGATATATATGTACGATACCAACCGCAAATGGTACAAGGACATCGCCGTCTATCAGATCTGGATACGCAGCTTCTGCGACGGCAACGGCGACGGCATAGGCGACCTGCAGGGCGTTCTGTCGAAGCTCGATTACATCAAGAGCCTCGGCGTCGACGCCATCTGGTTCTCGCCGATCTACAAATCCCCGCAGGAGGATTTCGGCTACGACATCTCCGACTACCGCGACATCCAGCCCGAATACGGCACGCTCGACGATTTCCGCAAGGTTGTCGACGGCGCGCACGAGCGCGGCATCAAGATCATCATGGACCTCGTCGTCAACCACACCTCGACGGAGCATTACTGGTTCCAACAGAGCCGCAAGGGCGGGGACGACAATCCCTACAAGGACTATTACATCTGGCGCCCCGGCAAAAACGGCGGCAAGCGCCCGCCCAACAACTGGCAGTCGACCTTCGGCGGCGACGGCTGGGAGTGGGACGACGTGCGCAAGGAGTATTATCTCCACCTGTTCGCGATACATCAGGCGGACCTGAATATGGACAATCCCGCCGTCCGCGAGGAGGTCAAGGGCATACTCAGATTCTGGCTCGATTTCGGCGTGGACGGCTTCCGCGAGGACGTCATCACGTTCATCTCGAAGGCGAACCTCAAGAACGGCTTCCCGCTGCCGATAGCCACGGGCATAGAGCATTACGCGAGGGGGCCGCACCTGCACGAATATCTTCAGGAATTCTACGACGACGTGCTCTCGAAATACGACTGCATGACGGTCGGCGAGGGCCCCGGGCTCAATGCGAAGAACTGCCTTGACCTCATCGGCGAAAAGCCCGGTCACGTGCTCGACATGATCTTCCACTTCGAGCACATGAGCGCGGACGGCCTGTTCACGAGCTGGATACCCAGACCCTTCGACTTAAAGAAGCTCAAGGGCGTGTTCACGAAATGGCAGAAGTCCCTCTACGGCAGAGGTTGGAACAGCCTTTACATCGAGAACCACGACCAGCCGCGCGTGGTCAGCCGCTACGGCGACGACAAGGTCTACCGCGTGGAGAGCGCGAAGGCTCTCGCGACGATGTACCTCTGCCAGTGCGGCACGCCGTACATCTATCAGGGTCAGGAGATCGGCATGACGAACATACCGTTCGACTCGATAGACGAGTATATCGACGTGCAGACGCACAATATCGCCGCCATCATGCGTAAGCTGCACTTCCCGGAGAAGAAGATAGTCGCCGCCGCGAACGCCGCGTCGCGCGACAACGCGAGGACGCCCGTACAGTGGACGGCGGGAAAGAACGCCGGCTTCACCGACGCGGACAAGCCCTGGTTCACCGTCAACCCGAACTACACGACGGTCAACGTCGAGGCGGCGGAGAAGGACCCGAACTCCGTCCTCAACTACTACCGCGCGCTCCTCGCGCTGCGCAAGGGCAGCGAGCTTATGCGCTACGGCGCGTATGAGGAGTATTACCACGAAAACTCCTCACTGTACTGCTACGGCAGGATGTACGAGGGAAAGCGCGCCCTCGTCGTCATCTCCTTCGCGAAGGAGCCGATGGCGTTCAGGGCGCCCGAAGGCTACGAGCTGTCCGAGGGCAGGCTGGCTCTCTGCTCGTATAACGGCAGGGCTAACGCCGCGGGCAACGCGTTCACCTTAAGACCCTACGAATCGAGAGTCTATATTTGGGACTGATGGACCTATCCGACCCCGCCGTCATAAGGCGGCTGCTCAAAAAGAGGGGCGTCGAGCTCACAAAGTCCCTCGGGCAGAACTTCATAACCGATCCCGACGTCTGTCCGCGCATAGCGGACAGCGCCGGGCTTTCGCCGTCGTCGGGCGTCATCGAGATAGGAGCCGGAGCGGGCGTCCTGACCGTGGAGCTTTCAAAGCTCGCGGGCAAGGTCGTTTCGTTCGAGGTAGACGGCAGGCTCCTGCCCGTCCTCGCGGAGACGCTGGACGGCTGCGAAAACGTCGCGCTTCTGAACTCCGATTTCATGAAGACGGACGTGAACGCGCTGGTGCGTGAGACCCTCGCGGGCTGCGAAGAGGTCTGCTTCTGCGCCAACCTGCCGTACTACATCACGTCGCCCGTCATCATGAAGATACTCGAAAGCGGCGCGCCGTTTACGCGGTGCGTGTTCATGGTGCAGAAGGAGGCGGCGCAGCGGCTCACGGCTCAGGTCGGCTCGCGTCTGTCCGGCGCGATCACCGCGGCGGTCGCGTACCGCACACAGAGCGAATATCTGTTCGACGTGCCGAAAACGTCGTTCACGCCGCCGCCGAAGGTCGACAGCGCGGTCATAAGACTCACGCGCCGCAGCGAACCGCCGGTGAAGCCCGCGGACGAGGCGTATTTCTTCCGCCTCATACGCGCGGCGTTCGGCATGCGCCGCAAGACGGCGCTCAACTCGCTGTCCGCGGGACTCGGGCTGCCGAAGGAGGACATAGCCGACGCGCTGGCACAACTCTCGATGCGCCCGGACGTCCGCGCCGAGACGTTCACGCTCGGGCAGTTCTCCGACCTGTCGGACATACTGTTTGAAAAAAGCAAGGACACAGACCGATAAGGAGCGGGAAATGAGCAATCTCATAGAATACTGGTACCTGTGGCTGATCTTCGCCGTTCTGCTCATCGTCACGGTCTTCGTCTGGAAAAAGGCGGCGGCGGCAGCCGCGAAACGGTTCAGAAGAGTCCACGGCAATATCGCCGCGGTCCGCCGCGAGGACGAGCTTTCCGCGATGTTCGCAGACGTTTCCGAAGAGGCGATAGCGGCCGCGGGAGACGCGGACCTTATCGAGGGGCTCGCCCTGCTCGCGCAGAAATGCGTCGAGGTCCGCCCCGACATCAAAACGGCGTTCAAAGAGCTGCCGGAGGTCTGGCGCGAGGTCTACGCCGTGAACGTCTTCATCTCCGACGTGTTCGACGAAAAGACCGGCAAAACGACGCTTTCCGACTTTTACCGCCGCAACGGCGAGCCGCTTCTCACCCCGCTGGGCGAAGCCGTCCGCAAGGCGGGACCGGAGGCTGCTTACGGCTGTATCTCCCGCGCGCGCCCGATGATGGACTCCGACGACGAGAGCGCGTCCTACGATGAAAAGCTCGTAAAAAGCATCGACTCGGAATTTGCCGCCGCCGTCACGAAAGAGGCTTTTACAAAAGCGGCCGCCGACTATTTCAGGAGCCGCGCGAGCGATTTTGCCGGCAGCGCGGACCGGCTCAAACCGAAAACTGAAGACGCGCGATGACGGCATAAGCCACGATTTTTTGAGGACCCGCGCCGTATAAACTTACGATTTGTCAAAGTTTTAAACAAAAGCTTGACATAATCCCTCCGCGGCATTATAATACTCGAACGTTAAGGTCAGTATTTGTGCGCGGTCTACGCCGCAAACACGCGGCCCGACGTATAACAGATCGCAATGATTACCCTGCGGCACCGGAGGGAGGGAAATACAGTGAGCGAAGTCAAGGTCAAGGATAACGAATCCATTGACAGCGCGCTCAGACGTTTTAAGAGACAGACGTCGCGCGACGGCGTTATTCAGGAAGTCCGCAAGCGCGAGCACTACGAAAAACCGTCGGTCAAACGCAAGAAGAAGTCCGAAGCGGCGCGTAAGCGCAAGTTCAAATGATCCGAAATGATTTGAACGCCTAAGCTCAGGCGGGTCCGCGCGGCCCGCCTGTGTTTTTGGAACAGACAAGTACGTTTTTCAGCGAATGAATATCGAAAAAATAGTCAACAGGGACGCCGTGCCCGATTATATCGTCAAACGCGTCACCGACCTCACGGCGCGGGACCTTTACGAAATGGGAGTCAAGGCTCTGGGCGTCGATCTCGACAATACCGTTGTTTACGACGGCACCGACAGGCTGCTGCCGGGCGTGCTGCCGTGGCTCGACGACCTCAGGGCGGAGGGTATCAAGGTGTTCATACTGTCGAACACCAATTCCCCCCGGGCGCACCGGCTGGGGCGCAGACTGCGCCTGAAATCGCACGGAAGCTCGTCGAAACCGGCGATAACGAAGCTCATCCGCTCCGCGAGGGAGCAGGGCATAGACATCACCGAGGTCGCCATGGCGGGCGACAGACTGTTCACCGACGTCGAGTGCGCGAACAGCGCCGGCGCCGTGTCGGTCCGCACCCTGCCGTTCAAGAAAGAGGTCTATTTCGCCTCGTTCACAGCCCGCGAGCGCCGAAAGGAGGAAATATTCATCGCCGCCCACCGCGGCGAATTCCTCGAGCCCGAAAGGCTGAAATACTTCAGGGGCGGCTCCCCCCTCGCGATCTACGAGGATATAGAAAACGAATAACGGCAATGCCGCCGCGGGGATAAAACGCGGCGGTTTTTTGACAGGTCTTTCATTCCCGCGGGCGGAACGGATCGCGTCATTCCGGAAAAACGTGAGTTTTCGACGCGAAAAACCCGGAAAAATGTGTTGATTTGCCCCCGAAAAAGTCGGAAAAATGTGTAAAACAGGCATTGAAAAGCGCGGAATAATGTGTTAATCTATATCCGGACCCCACAGAAGGACGGTGATAAGAATGTATCGGAAGGCAATTCAGTCTCTGATAAACTGGAAATCCGACGAGGAACGTAAACCTTTGGTGCTCAAAGGCGCGCGGCAGGTCGGCAAAACGTGGTTGATGAAGGAGTTCGGGGAAAAATACTACGACAGCTTCGTCTACTTCAACTTTGACGAGGAAGACGAGCTGAGATCCGTTTTTGAAACCAACAAGGACCCTCGCCGGATCATAGAGCTTCTTTCCATAATTGCCGGAGAGAAGATCTTTCCGGGGAAAACGCTGATTGTTTTCGACGAGATCCAGGAGTGCCCCGCGGCGCTCAACGCCCTGAAATACTTCAAGGAGAAGGCGAACGAATACCACGTCATCGCTGCGGGCAGCCTTCTCGGCACTCTTCTTGCAGCGCCGAAATCCTATCCCGTCGGTATGGTCAACCTTCTTGACGTCTGTCCCCTGACCTTTGACGAATTCCTCTGCGCGACCGATCCTTCGCTGTTCGACTATTACGAAAGCATCCGGAAAGACCTGCAGATCGAAGAGATATTTCACAACCGTCTGCTTGACGCGTACAACAACTACCTGATCATCGGCGGGATGCCCGAATGCGTTCAGTCCTGGATAAAACACAAGGACCCCGCAGGTGTTTCCCGTATCCAGCGGGAATTGATCGAGGTCTACGAAAACGACTTTTCCAAGCACAACGGCAAGGTCAACAGCGGACGCATCCTCATGGTTTTCAGAAGCATCGTTTCGCAGCTTGCCAAGCCGAATGAGAAATTCATGTACGGGACCGTACGGGAGGGCGCCAGAGCAAGGGATTTTGAAGAGGCGATAGAGTGGCTCGTGTCCGCCGGCATGCTGAACCGCGTTTACAACGTCTCTAAAACGGAGCATCCTCTGCCCGCGTTCGACAAACAGGATCAGTTCAAGCTCTTCGTTTTTGACACAGGCCTGCTCAAGCACATGGCGGGAGTCGACAACGGCGCCGTACTGCTGAAAACCGATTATCAGTTCAAAGGGCCGCTTACGGAAAACTACGTATTACAGCAGCTTCGCGGACAGTTCGACGTCGAGCCGAGATACTATTCGGACAAAAACAGCGAGATCGATTTCGTTCTGCAAAACGGCACAGAAATAATCCCCGTCGAAGTTAAAGGAGGCGAAGACAAGTCCGCCCCCTCGTTCAAAAATTACGTTCACGACCGCGCTCCCGGACACGCGATCAGATTTTCAAAGCGCGGATACAGGAAAGACGGCGATATTACGAATATTCCGCTCTATCTCGCGGCAAAAACGAAAGAATTGCTTTGAAGCGGGACCGCGGTTAACACAGACGTTTTTCACTGTACTGCAGTCCGACTTCGCTTTCCCGAACGGACGGGCGGCGAAGACCGCTCCTGCGGCGGTCCTCGGGCTTATTCCGCTCGATATTTTACTTCCCCGCGCGTCTGTCCGGCTGCAGATAAAAGCTTGATTTGCCGCCGGCGGTATGCTATATTGGAATACGTAATAAACAGCTTGAAACTGTTTTGAAAAGGAGTTTTTAAAGTGGATATGAAGAAAACGATCGCTCTTCTCGTTGCGGCGGCGTGCCTTTGCGCCCTTCTCGCCGCCTGCGGCGCCAAACCCGCGACAGAGACGGGAACGACTTCCGAATCTGCGACCGAAGCCGCTCCCGCCGCGCCCGAATTCAAGACCGTCGGCGAAGCCGTCGCGTACGCCGGAGACGGAAATTATCAGTCCTCGACGTATGAGAAAGCTTATGTTTACGTTTTCGAAAAAGACGGCGAATACCTGCGCGTCATCGCCGAGCTGACCCCCGAGCAGTATGAGGAATTCTCCGCGCTGGACTTCCTCGCTGACGATTACGCCGAGAAAGAAAGCGCGTTCCTCGCGGAGCTTCCCGTAACGAAATGCGAGAGCCTTAACGGGCAGATGCTTTCCGAAGAGGAGACGGCGGCTCTCGTCGGCAAAACCGGCGAGGAGCTTCTGAACGGCGGCTGGACGACCGGATCGGGATACGACCTCGCCACGATGGATTTCTATATGGAGTATTCGCCGTTCGAGTACGTCGTCACCTTCGAGAAGGCCGAACAGCTCGAGAACAGCGACGACTTCGACGAGGAAGCGGCTATCAAGCCCCTCAAGGTCACTTCCGTCAAGTTCTTCGGTCTCGGCAACAGCGCTACGGACGTAGCGGAGTATATGCCCGAGGAGACGATAGACTATCTCGTGCTCGTCAACAAGCAGAACAAGCTCCCGGACGACTGGGAAGAGACCGTCGTTCTCGAGGAATCGACCAACCGCTGGGGCGAGACCTATCAGGTCGAAGCGAAAGCGCTCGCGGCGTTCCTCGAGCTGCAGAAGGACCTTCTCGACAACGACGGCATCGTCATCGAGCTCGACTCGACCTACCGTTCGGTCAAGAGGCAGCAGGAGATCTGGGACGAATTCGAGGCGGAGAAGGGTCTTGAATACGCGCAGCAGTACGTCGCCGTTCCCGGCTATTCCGAGCATCACACTGGTCTCGCCATCGACATCTGCATCGAAAAGGACGGCGTCCGCATCGACGATAACGACGATATGATCGCGGAAAAAGAGATCTTCTCGAAGATCCACGCCAAGCTCGCAGACCACGGCTTCATCCTCCGTTATCTCGAGGGCAAGGACGACGTCACCGGCTACGCTTACGAGCCGTGGCACTTCCGCTACGTCGACAGCCCCGAGATCGCGCATGAGATCACTGACGCCGGCCTGACGCTCGAGGAGTACCTCGGCGCGGACGCCGAAGCCGCCGAATAACGGACGGAAGACTGTTTTCCGCCGAACGCAAAAACCGCCGCGAAGCCAAACGCGGCGGTTTTTTGCGTATCCCGCAGGAATCAGATCTTCCCCGCGAAAACGAGCAGCAGGACGAGCAGCGTCGCCGCGGCGGCGGCGGAGATGATGACGACCGCGGCGGTGAGCTTCTTTTTGCTGCCCTTCGTCGCGTCGTCCCTGACGGGGACGAGCTTCGCCTTGCGCAGGGCGGTGACGACCGCCTTATAAAGCAGCAGGGCGAGCGCGGAGTCGAGAGCCGCCTTGAGCAGGTTGAACGGCAGCAGCAGCGGCAGTATCATGCCGACGACGACCTGTCTGTCGACGTTCATATAGATCGGCGTGATGATGTAGTTCCACAGAAGCATGACAGCAGTCATGACGAGGCTTCCGGCGGCGAGCCCGATGAAAGCGCGGCGCATCGTCTTTTTGCGGCAGTAGATCAGCGCCGACACGCCGACGAACGACGCGGACGCGATGAAGTTCATCAGCAGCCCGATGAAGCCGGTGCTGCTCACCGTGACCATTTCGACGAGGCACACGACGAGCGACATCACGACGCCGGCGACCGGCCCGAAGATGAACGCGCCGATGACGAGGATGACGTCCTTGGGCTCGTAGGTCAGAAAGCCGCCTATGCCCGGCAGGCGCAGCAGGATATCCGCCGCGACCGCGATAGCGGTGAGCATCGCCATAGAGACTACAGCGGTGAGAGCGCGGTTTTTGTTGGTCTTTTCGGTCATTAAGATTCCTCCTTTTTGTTTCGGAGGTTGCCCCGGGCCATACGCAAAGCCCCGCCGGTCGCGGCGGGGCTGCTGCGATTATGACAGCTTTCTTCTTTCATCCGGACTGTACCGTCGGCTCCCGACTCTCACGGGATCGGCGAAACGGCTCGACGCCGCTTCGTTCGCGGGCTCGGCGCTTGCGCCATACCGCCGGTGGGGAATCTCACCCCGCCCCGAAGACAACTTCTGACGTTATTATACATTTTTCCGCCCGGCGTGTCAAGAACAAACACGGCAGCGGCTCGCCCGTTCATTCTTGTCGCGAAGCGGCGTATCGGATCCCGAAGGGATATATCGAACTTTGGAGCGCAGCGACAAAGTATATCGAATATCCGCGAAGCGGATATATATCGAGCGAAGCCGCCGCTGCTCCGGCGCGCGAGGTTCGCTTCGCGCGTTCCCGTATCGCCTGACGGCGATTCGATATATCACGCTTACGCGTGATTCGATATATGCTCACTGCGTTCGCATTCGATATATCGCTTACGCGATTCGATATATGCATCTTCGATGCATGCGATATGTTTGCCCTTATCGGGCAAACATCATTGCCGTCAGCAGACCTCGCCTATCAGCTCCCCGTCGACGACATTCGTGACCTCGACGTCGACGATGTCGCCTTCCTCGAGCTCGTAGCCGCAGGTGACGTGGATTATTCCGTCGATCTCCGGCGCGTCGGTCGAGGCTCTGCCGTAGTAGGAATCGGTGTAGCTGTCGTAGAAGTCGATCATCACGGGCAGGACGGAACCGACGGACGCCTTTAGTTTATCGAGGAATATCTCCTCCTGTATGTCCATCACGGTCTCCGCGCGGGACGCTTTGACGTCATCGTCAAGCTGCCCCTCGAGCTCCGCGGCGGGAGTCCCCTCCTCGCGCGAATAGGCGAAGCAGCCCAGGCGGTCGAACTTCATCTCACGGACGAAATCGCAAAGCTCCTCGAACTGCTCCGCGGTCTCGCCGGGGAAGCCGGCGATGAGCGACGTGCGTATGACTATCCCGGGCAGGCGCTCGCGCAGTTTGTTTATGAGCGCGGTCATGCGCCCGCGGTCGCCGGAGCGGTTCATCGCCTTCAGGATATCGGCGTTGCAGTGCTGGATGGGAATGTCGATATAGCGAAGGACCTTGTCGTTGCGCTCCATCGCGGAGATAAGCTCGTCCGTTATGCGGTCGGGATAGCAGTACAGAAGGCGTATCCACCGCAGGTCCTGTATCTTCTGCAGCTCGTCGAGGAGCCTGGGCAGCATGCGGTCGCCGTAGATATCCTCGCCGTAGCGCGTCGTGTCCTGCGCTATGAGGATAAGCTCCTTAGCTCCGCCGGCTACGAGCTCCTTCGCCTCGGTCACGATGTTGGACATCGGTCTTGAACGGAAGCGTCCGCGTATGGAAGGTATCGCGCAGTAGGAGCAGCGGTTGGAGCAGCCGTCCGCCAGGCGCAGATACGCCCAGTACGGCGGAGAAGCGAGCCATCTCTTACCGTCGAGGGGCAGAAGCGTTTTCTCCGGGAAGCAGGAGTAGAATTCCGGCTCGCCGTCCTCCCCGGCAAGACGGGTGACGACGTCGACTATATCGCCGTTCGCGCCTATGCCGATAACGGCGTCAGCCTCGGGGAACTCGCCGTGCAGCTCGTCGCGGTATCTCTCCGCCATGCAGCCGGTGATGACGAGCCTCTTGACGAGCCCGTCCTCCTTCATCGAGGCGGCGTCGAGAATGTTGGCGATGCTTTCCTTCTTGGCGTCCTCGATGAAGCAGCAGGTGTTGACGATGATGATCTGAGCGTCGCCCAGATCGTCGACCACCGTAAAGCCCGCGCTCTCGAGCGCCGACGCCATCCTCTCGAAATCGACCTGATTCTTGGGACAGCCCAGAGAGATCATTCCTATCTTAGTCAGCATACTTTCCTATCCTTCAGTATTTCAGAATTCGTCGCCGCAGTCATCAAACGCCGAAATAGCGGCAAAAATATCGGACGCCGAATAGCCCATGCGCTGCAGCGCGGAGACTATCCTGCGCCTCGTCTTCTCGTCGGAAAGGTCGGCGCCGCGGTATTTGCGTTCGATTATCCGCGGTATCTCGTCCTCGGGCGAGAATTCGAGAGAATCGAGCGCCTCGTCCGCGATCGCGTTGTCTATCCCGGCGGCGCGCAGCTCCCCGAGTATCCTCACGGGGGCGTAGCCCTTGACCGAGCGCAGATATTCCGCCTTTTCGCGCGCGTACGCCGCGTCGTCGATGAAGCCCATCTCCTCGCAGCGTTCTATCGCGTATTCAACGGCGTCGGCGCAGTATTTGCGGCGAAGCTTCATCTTCAGCTCCGCTCTGCTGTGAGAGCGCGACGTGAGCACCCTCAGGGCGCTGTCCGCCGCGCGGCGGCGTTCGGACTCTGTCCTCAAGGCCTCGAACGTTTCGTCCGGGACCTCGTCGCCGTCGCGCAGGTCGAGGGAGTACCAGTAGACGGGCTCGAGCGAAAACAGGTATTCGCCGTCGGCGAAGACGAGTATCTTACCGCCCTTGCTCTCCTTTGTGGTCAGCTCCCGCAGACGTTCAGACATCCTCGTCGTCGACCGTCACGTCGAGCATATCCCTCGCGCTCATGCCGCCCTTTTCGGCGGCGGGGGCGGCTGCGGGCGCAGGCGCGGCGGGCGCGGGTCTTGCCGCCTTCGCGGCGGTCTTCTTGCCGGCGTAGGCGGGGATATCCTCCCTGCGCTCCATGACGAGGCGGGTTATCTCGTCCATCATGTCGGGGTGCGCCTCGAGCCAGATCTTGGCGTTGTCGCGGCCCTGACCGATCTTGTCGCCGTTGTAGGAGAACCAAGCGCCGCTCTTGTTGATTATGTCGAGCTGGACGGCGAAATCAAGGACCTCGCCGGAGCGGGAGATGCCCTGACCGTAGAGGATGTCGAAGGTCGCCTCGCGGAACGGGGGCGCGACCTTGTTCTTGACGATCTTCGCCTTGGTGCGGTTGCCGATGACGGAGCCGTCGGCGTCCTTGACCGCCTCGCCGCTCATCTTGCGGACCTCTATGCGGATAGAGGCGTAGAACTTGAGCGCGCGGCCGCCGGTCGTGACCTCGGGATTGCCGTACATGACGCCGACCTTCTCGCGAAGCTGGTTGATGAATATGATGATGGAGTTGGATTTCGAGATGACGCCCGCGAGCTTGCGCAGAGCCTGCGACATGAGCCTCGCGTGCAGACCGACGTGGCTCTCGCCCATTTCGCCGTCTATCTCGGCTCTGGGGACGAGCGCGGCGACGGAGTCGACGACTATGACGTCGATAGCGCCGGAGCGGGTGAGCTCCTCGGCTATCTCGAGAGCCTCCTCGCCGTTGTTCGGCTGGGATACGAGCAGCTCGTCGATGTTCACGCCGAGGTTCGCGGCGTAGACGGGGTCGAGCGCGTGCTCCGCGTCGATGAACGCGCAGGTGCCGCCCAGCTTCTGAGCCTCCGCCACGCAGTGCAGAGCCAGCGTCGTCTTGCCCGACGACTCCGGACCGTAGATCTCGACGATCCTGCCGCGGGGCAGACCGCCGATGCCGGTGGCGAGGTCGATGGCGAGAGAACCCGTCGAGATAGCCTCGACGTTGAGGGCGGTCGCCTCGCCCAGACGGATGACCGCGCCCTGACCGAACTTCTTTTTAAGCGACGCGAGCGCCGTCTGCAGAGCGTCCTGCTTGAGCTCTTCCGGCGTCTTGCCGCCCTTGTCTTCTTTTACTGCCTTTTTTGTTTCCTTTGCGCTCATTTCATTCTCCTTGTTTCCGCCGCCGGGGGCCGCTTTTGCGCGTCATTTCCCCCGCCGTGAAAAGTTTTTAAAAAAAAGCTTGCATTTTGCTTTCGTTTTTGATATTATAAGGTCTGTTCCATCGAAAATTTCGAATTTTTCGGATATTTCGGATATTTCGAAATTTCCAAACTTGCCTTGCGTACGGAGGTGTTATCAATGGCAAAGTGCGATATATGCGGGAAGAGCGTTACCTTCGGTATCAAAGTCTCCCACTCTCACAGACGTTCCAACAGGACCTGGAAACCCAACGTCATGAAGGTCAAGGCTATCGTCAACGGCTCGCCCAAGACTGTCCACGTCTGCAGCCGCTGCCTTCGCTCCGGCAAAGTCCAGAGAGCAGGCTGACGTCCGTTTTTTACAGACCTTTGCAAATCAGCTCCTTGCTTCGGCAAGCGGGCTTTTTTGCTTTTTACGGGGATATTTCAGATAAAGCTTATCGGGTGCCCGGACTTTTCGAGCGTCACGGCAAGACCGGGAAAGCTCTGTCTGAGGTAAGAAGCGACCTTTTCCATCGCGGGAGCTTCGGTCTCATAGTGCCCGGCGGCGAAGACCGCCTGTCCCCTGTCGCGGGCGTTCAGCAGCGGATGGTATTTTATCTCGCCGGTTATGAAGGCGTCCGCGCCCTCACGGAAAGCGTCGTCGGCGAATTCGCCGGCGGAACCCGTCGCGGCGGCTATCCTCTTTATGACCGCGCCCGCCGGGGCGGTATAGGTCACGCCCCCGCCGAGCTTTTCCTTTAAAAGCCGGGCGAGCCCTTCGCCGTCCGTCTCTTCGGGGAGGTCGGCGAATTTGAGGTACGGGCAGACCGTTGAACCGCCGGCCGGCGCGGCGCCTATCTTCTCAAACAGAGCGGAGCAGGTGCCGTCCTCGTCCGCCCTGTCGAGCGGGGTGTGCAGCGCGATGAGCGACAGCCCCGCGGCGATCGCGGCGTAGACCGACGTTACCGACGGGATCTGCTTTATCGGATAGAATATGCACGGGTGGTGCGAAACTATCAGGTTCGCGCCCGCTTTTTTCGCGTTTTCGACGCTTTCGTTCGTCACGTCGAGAGCGACGTAGACTCCCGCGACCCGCGCGATTTCGTCGCCGGCGGTGACGCCGGAATTGTCCCAGTCCGCCTGAGAGGCAAAGCCGTATTTCGCGTCGAGAGCGTCGTAAATGTCCCTGACCGTCATATACTGTCGTAAACCTCCGTTAAAGCGATAGCCTCGCGGCTGCCCGAGGGCAGACCGCGAAGACGGGCGAGGATTATGCCCTTCTCTTTTTTCAGCAGCGACCGCGCCGCGTCGTTTCCGACGCTTTCGAGCAGACCGGTATGATAAAAGCGCAGGTCGCCCGAGCGGGACGTGTCGCCGGTATAGACCGCGCGGACGCACAGATAATCCCTGCCGGAGTCGGCGACCGCCGTTTCGCGCGTAATGGTGAAGCCGTTCTCGCACAGATACTTCCGCAGCTCGCAGGACCTCGTCATGGGCTGCAGAACGAACACCGTCCCGCGGTCCCGCGCGAGCGCCGAGGACGCGATGATGTCCGCTATCAGCTCGCCGCCCATGCCGGCTATTATGACCGTGCCGAAGCGTCCGGGCTCCACGCCCGAAAGGCCGTCGCCGAGCCACAGGTCTATCCTGTCGGACAGGCCTGACTTTTCGACGTTTTTCCGCGCGTTCTCAAGCGGGGATACGCGTATATCGACCGCCGCGGCGCTCGGGCAGACGCCCTCTTTGACGAGCCGGACGGGCAGATACGCGTGGTCGGTCCCGACGTCGAGCGCCGGCAGCCCCGGCTCGACGAGATCGGCGACCGCCCTGAGTCTCGGGCAGAGCACGCCCTTATTCAGCCGTTTGCCGCGGCGAAATGCGCGTTGAGCTTGCCGACGAGCTCGTCGGC
>JAFRXS010000083.1 GCA_017443405.1 Clostridia bacterium
AGCCGACCTGCCCCGACGTGCCCCCCGGCGCGCCCCGACAAGCCCCCGGCGCGAGCCGAAGGATATGTTCCCCGGCTGAATAATGCGCCCGTGTGTAAATTATAAACAAATTATCTGTAAACTTTTTGAGAAGAAAAGGTCATCTCTACAAAATTTGGAGAACGGGCGGGACCCGCGCGGCGAAAAACGCCCGGAACGCCTGAAAATACGGGGGAAACCGACGTTTCGACCGTCGTTTTCATTTCCCCCGTTTTTATTTTGTTTTTTCGCAAAAGGGTTGATTTCCCTTAACGTATATAGTATAATAACTAAAACGTACTTCGCGCGCGTCGCGTATTATGCCCGCGCGGGCGAATGACCGCAGGAAAGGGGTGAACCTCGGAATGGCGACAGGGAAGAGCAGAAAACTCGAGCACTGGAAGCTCGTCGCGATCTTACTCGCCGTCTGCGATTTTATCACGATCCACCTCGTGTATTTCTTATCGCTGATGATACGCTTCGACTTCAGGTATTCCGCCATCCCGAAGGATTACCTTTACCGTTATTTCTACATAATCACGCCGTACGCCGCCGTCTCGATCGTCATCTTCGCCCTTTTCCGAATGTACCGCGGTATGTGGCGCTTCGCCTCGCTCGGCGAGTTCGTGAAAACGGCGCTCGGCTCCGTCGTCGCGTCGTTCCTCCATATGTTCTTCATCTCGGTCATCTTCGGCAATATGCCCGCCTCGTATCACCTCGGCGGTATGCTGCTCCAGTTCGTCTTCCTCGTCGCGCCGCGCTTCGCGTTCAGGTTCCTGCTCTTCATCAGATCGGCGCTCAAAGAGCCCGAAAAAGCGTCCGGCAGAGTCATGATCATCGGCGCCGGAGAGGCGGGACAGCAGATCCTCCGCGACGTCAAGGCGTCCGTCAAGCTGAACGACAAGGTCGTCTGCTTCATCGACGACAACAGCAATAAGTGGAACAGATATATCGAAGGCGTCCCGATCGCGGGCGGCAGAGACGACATCCTCGCGAGCGTCGGGAAGTATAAGGTCTCGAAGATTTATATCGCCATCCCGTCCGCCCACGCGGAGGACAAGCGCGATATCATCAATATCTGCAAGGAGACCGGATGCGAGCTGAAGCAGCTCCCCGGTATGTATCAGCTTCTCACCGGTCAGGTCACCGTCAGCGCCCTCCGCGAGGTCGCCATCGAAGACCTGCTCGGCAGAGAGCCGATCAAGGCTGACATGAAGGAAGTCTTCGACTTCGTCAACGGCAAGGTCGTCCTCGTCACCGGCGGCGGCGGATCCATCGGGTCCGAGCTCTGCCGTCAGGTCGCCGCTCACTGCCCGAAACAGCTCATCATTTTCGACGTCTACGAGAACAACGCTTACGCGCTCCAGCTCGAACTCAAGCATAATTATCCCAATCTCAAGCTCGAGGTCCTCATCGGCTCCGTCCGCGACAGCAGACGGATGTTTGAGGTATTCTCCGAATACCGCCCGCAGATCGTCTATCACGCCGCGGCGCATAAGCACGTCCCGCTCATGGAGGACAGCCCCTGCGAGGCGATCAAGAACAACGCCATCGGCACGTATAAGACCGCTTACGCCGCAATGGTCCACGGCTGCGAGCGCTTCGTCCTCATCAGTACCGATAAGGCGGTCAACCCGACAAATATCATGGGCGCCAGCAAGCGCCTCTGCGAGATGATAATCCAGGCGTTCGACGCCAAGATCAAGGCGGGAGAGGCGTCGCGGATCCCGCAGCTCTTCACCCATACGAAGAACGACAAGCCCGCGTCGCCCGAGGAGGAAAAAGCCCTCTTCGACAACGTGAGGACCGAGTTCGTCGCCGTCCGCTTCGGCAACGTCCTCGGATCAAACGGCTCCGTCATCCCGATCTTCAAG
>JAFRXS010000084.1 GCA_017443405.1 Clostridia bacterium
ATTGACTCCGTGGCTCAACAATTATCTGTTTTCTTACGTTATAACCTCAGGCAGCGCTTCGGTGCTGATCGGTACGGCGGTCTTTATGGTCAGCGCATCGCTTTCCGTTCTTCTCTTTACATCGGTCCGCTCTCTTCTGATCACGCGCATCGGAACGAAGCTGAACCTGTCGGTCGAAGCGGCGACGATGATGCGCATCCTCTCTCTTCCTCCGGATTTCTTCAAGGATTACAGCGCCGGCGAGCTGTCGAACAGAGCCGGTTACATAAACGGACTTTGCAGTCAGATCGCAAATATGTTCCTGACAACGGGGATGGCGTCCGTATTCTCCGTCGTCTACGTATTTCAGATCTTCAGTTATGCGCCCGCGCTCGTTGCTCCGGCGCTTTTCATCACGCTTGTCACGCTGATTCTGACCGTGATCTCGATCATTGCGCGGATGAAGATAACCCGTCAGAGTATGGAACACGCCAGCAAGGAAATGGGCCTTTCCTATCAGCTCATATCCGGAATACAGAAGATAAAACTGTCCGGCGCCGAGCAAAGGGCGTTCGCCAAGTGGGGCAAGCTGTACGCTAAAGGCGCGAAGCTGCTTTACGATC
Source organism: Clostridia bacterium (assembly GCA_017443405.1). Taxonomy (GTDB): domain Bacteria; phylum Bacillota; class Clostridia; order Oscillospirales; family Acutalibacteraceae; genus RGIG2893. Next base: position 603 of record JAFRXS010000084.1, read on the forward strand.
CGCCGATATTTTTGAAGGTCTCCTCCGTCCTTACGCTCGCCGTTTCGCTGATCGGCACGATGGTCATGTATACGCTCGCGATCAAAACGCAGGTTTCAGTCGCGGAGTATTACGCGTTCAATTCCGCTTACGGTATGGTCAACAGCGCTTTTATGGCGCTCGCCGGGATCGCGACGGGACTTGCGCAGATACGTCCCACGCTTGAAATGGCAAAGCCGATCATGGAAGCGGAGCCGGAGATATCCGTTGACAAACAGGTCGTTACGCGTCTGTCCGGCGGTATCGAGCTGAACAACATCACGTTCCGCTATACGGACGATATGCCGGCGGTGCTCGACAATCTTTCGCTCAAGATCCGTCCCGGCCAGTACGTTGCGATAGTGGGCAAGACCGGGTGCGGAAAGTCCACGCGCATGAGGATCATGCTCGGTTTTGAGACGCCGCAGAAAGGTGCCGTATATTATGACGGACACGATATCAAAAAGCTCGACCTGAAATCCCTGCGCCGCAAGATCGGCGCGGTCATGCAGACCGGAAAGCTTTTCACGGGAGATATCTTTTCCAATATTACCATCTCCGCGCCGTGGCTGACGCTTGACGACGCTTGGGAAGCGGCTGAGATCGCCGGTATGGCGGACGACATACGCCTTATGCCCATGGGTATGCACACGCTGATTTCGGAAGGACAGGGCGGTATCTCGGGCGGACAGCGTCAGCGGCTTTTCATCGCGCGCGCCGTCGCGCCGAAGCCGAAGATACTGATGTTCGACGAGGCGACGAGCGCTCTCGACAACATCACGCAGAAGCAGGTCTCCGAGGCGCTTGACAGGATGAAATGCACGCGTATCGTCATCGCTCACCGCCTTTCCACGATCCGTCAGTGCGACCGCATCATCGTGCTCGATCACGGCAAGATCGCCGAGGACGGAACGTATGAGCAGCTTATCGCAAAGGATGGCTTCTTCGCGGAGCTTGTGGCGCGTCAGAGACTTGACAATGAAGAAAACTGAATAATTTGAAAAAACAACTGCCAACACGGATTTTTCTGCGTATAAATACATGAAAAACAAAAAGCAAAGGACAAAAGGAGGGATAAGGTGACAACTTCAAAGCTAAACCGTCTCTTTGATTTTCAGCGCTTTGAAGGGAACGCCCGGCTGCAGAAAGTGATCGACGATACTCACCGGCGCCTTGAGGCCCGTGAGCTGAACGACGACGAGCTTGACCTGGTCGCCGCCGCGGGCGCTTTGGACGCGCAGGCGCCGAAAAAGCCCAGAAAACCAGGAGATCTCCCGATATGACGTCTGATGAAAAAGAGCGGTTATACACCGAATATCGCGGAAAGGTGCTGTCATACATACGCTCTCACGTATTCAACGCTTCCGACATCGAGGATCTTTGTGAAGACGTTTTCGTAAAAGCGTTTTCCGCGGCGGATTCATTCGATCCTTCAAAAGCTTCGGCTGGAACGTGGCTGTATTCGATCACAAGAAACACCGTGATCGACTACTGCCGGAGGATACGCCCGACGGAGGAAATACCGGAGGAACTGTCGGACGGCAGTCTGCCCGAGGATGAAATACTCAATGCAGAAACACTTGAAGAGCTTGCGGCGGCGCTCGAACAACTGCCGGCGGAGCTGACAGATATCATAGTTTTACATTATTACGACGATATGCCGCTGACAAAGATCGCCGCGTCGCTGAATATCAGCTACGGTATGGTAAAAATACGTCACAACAAAGCGCTTGCGTTTCTGCGCTCGGCGCTTGAATAAAAAAGGAGAAATGATCATGGCGGACGAAAAGAAATTCAAAGAAGAAGAACAAATTAAAGAAAACAACAATGAGCAAAGAGAAATGACGCAACAAGAACTGGACGAGATAGTGGGCGGATATATACCCAACCAACCACGGACGCAGGAGACGCCGCAGCATATGCCGGGCATGAGTTGTCCGATTTGCGGCAATTTTATCCC
>JAFRXS010000085.1 GCA_017443405.1 Clostridia bacterium
CCGTCGACGCGCAGCTCCTCGAGCTCGATGCCCGAATCGGCGCGCATCGCCTCGGCGAGATCCGTCATCTGATAGGCGATGCCCTCAAGGACGGCTCTTGCGAAATGCGCCCTGTTGACGCCTCTCGTGAGGCCGACTATGCAGCCGCGGGCGTACATGTCCCAGTACGGCGCGCCGAGTCCCGTGAAGGCGGGGACGAGGTAGATGCCGTTCGAGTCGGGGACGCTTTCGGCGAGGATGTCGCACTCGTGGGCGTTCTTTATGAGCTTGAGCTCGTCGCGCAGCCACTGGATGGTGGAGCCTGCGTTGAACGCGCTGCCCTCGATGGCGTAGCAGACCTCGTTGTTGAGGCCCCACGCGACGCCGGTGACGAGGTTGTTCTTGGATTCGACGCGGGTCTTGCCCGTGTTCATAAGAAGGAAGCAGCCCGTGCCGTAGGTGTTCTTCGCCTGGCCGCTCTTGAAGCAGCCCTGACCGAAGAGGGCGGAGGGCTGGTCGCCTATGGCGCCGCTTATCGGAGCGCCGGCGAGAGCCTCGACGCCGGGGACGCTCGGGGCGACGGTGCCGTAGATGCAGCTCGACGGCTTGGGAGTGGGCAGGATGCTCATGGGGATGCCGAGCCTCTCGCAGAGGTACTCGTCCCAGCAGAGCTTGTCGACGTCGAACAGCATCGTGCGCGAGGCGTTGGAGTAGTCCGTCACGTGTACCTTGCCGCCGGTGAGGTTCCAGATGAGCCAGGTCTCGACCGTTCCGAACAGGAGCCTGCCGCTGTCCGCGAGTTCCCTCGCTCCCTCTACGTTTTCAAGGATCCATTTGATCTTCGTCGCCGAGAAGTACGCGTCGACTATAAGACCGGTGTGCTTTTTGATGTAGGCGGTCAGTTCTCTGTCCGCCTTGAGGGATTCGGCGATGTCCGCCGTGCGGCGGCACTGCCAGACGATGGCGTTGTAGATCGGTCTGCCGGTGGTCTTGTCCCAGAGTATCGTCGTTTCTCTCTGGTTCGTCACGCCTATGCCGACTACGTCGCGCGCTTCGATATTGCCCTCGATGAGAGCGTCTGCGAGCGAGCGGAGCTGGCTGCGGAGAATGTCGAAGGGGTCATGCTCGACCCAGCCGGTGTGGGGGTAGATCTGCGGGAACTCATACTGCGCTTTTGAGACGATCTTGCCCTCGTGATCGAAGACTATCGTACGGGAGCTCGTCGTTCCCTGATCGAGAGCGAGAATGTATTTGCCCATCGTTGAACCACTCCTGTTTTTAAAATCCGTATAATTATAATCCTTTGCGGTTTTAAAGTCAAGAAAGTTGATGAAAAGCGCACGAAAAAAGGCAAATTGTTTAAAATGATATTGCATATCGGCGGTAAAACAGTTATAATGATATCATTGTTAAAATGGGTTGTTATAATAAGGTGGCGACCGTGGATCGGGCCGCCCGCCCGAGAGGATGTATAATGAATATCGACTCTTATATGCCGGTGAAGATAGTGTCCGGAGCCGGCTGCGTCAGACGCTCCGCTGCCGAATTCAAAAAGTTCGGCGACAGCTGTCTCATCGTTACCGGAGCGCGTTCCGCGGCTTCCTGCGGGGCGCTTGACGACGTGTGCGCCGCTCTTGACGAGGCGGGCGTGAAGCACGCGCTTTTCGACGGCGTAAAGCCCAACCCGCTGACCGACGACTGCCGCGAGGCGGGAAAGCTCGCGTCGTCCTCGGACTCCCGGTTCATAATAGGCATCGGCGGCGGTTCGGCTCTCGACGCCGCAAAAGCCGTCGCTTTCTACGCTTCCAATCCGTCCTTTTCCTCCGCAGATATCTATGAGAGGGAAAAGGGCGCCCCGCCGCTTCCCGTCATCCTGGTCGGCACGACCGCGGGCACGGGCAGCGAGGTCACGGGCGTCAGCGTGCTGACGGACAGCCGCACGGGGCTCAAGAAGAGCCTTCACGGGGCGGACTGCTACGCCGCCGTCGCTTTCTGCGACAGCAGGTACACGAGAGCCATGCCCAGGTCCGTCACGGTCTCCACCGCGCTCGACGCCTTCGCGCACGCGGTCGAGAGCTATCTGTCGAAGGCCTCGAACACGCTCTCGCGCATGTACGCGGCAAAGGCGATACCCGCCGTCTGGTCGGGGCTGCGCTCGCTGTGCGTGTCGTCCGCGGCGCCCGACGAGAAGATGCGCGACTCGCTCTACGAAGCCTCGATCTTCGCGGGGCTCGCGATAAACATCACGGGCACGCTGTTCCCGCACAAGGCGGGATACGTTCTTACCGAAAACTACGGCATCCCGCACGGCAGGGCGTGCACCGCGTTCCTGCCCGCGCTTTTCGAGGTCGCGTCGAGGGAGGTCCCGGAGCGTCTTTCCGAGATATACTCGCTCTGCGGCTGCGGACACAAGACGGTTATCGATACGGTCGCTCTGCTGACCGACGTCCGCATCCCGATCTCGCCGTCCGAGGCGGAGGATATAGCCCTGCGCTGGAAGGACGCGAAAATAGCGAACTTCATCAACACGCCCGGCGCGTTCGACTGGATGTCGGCGGCTTATGCTCTTTCCACTCTCGGCGGTGACTGAAAATGATCTACGTAACAGGCGATATACACGGGGACAGGTCCCGTCTTGCCCCGTCCGCGCTGCGGGCGCTGAAAAAAGGCGACGTTCTCATCGTCGCGGGTGATTTCGGTTTTATCTGGGACGACTCGAAAAGCGAGAGGAAATACCTCGAATCCCTCGGAAAAAGGGATTACGAGATATGGTTCCTCGACGGCGCCCACGAGAATTTCGAGCTGCTGAACTCTTACGAGGTCATCCCGCGCCTGGGAGGCAGGATGCGCCAGATAGGCATGGGGCTCTATCATCTGCCGCGCGGCGAGATCTATACCGTCGAGGGCTGCCGCATCTTCGTTATGGGCGGCGGGAGCCTCGCGGAAACGGCGGATTTCGAGTCCGTCGGCAGCAATATCCCCGACCGCGACGAGCTGTCCGAAGCGGCGCGCCGCATAGCCGCGTCGGGCTACGAAACGGATTATATCATCACCCACGAGCCCCCGGGGAAGACGAAGGACTGGCTGAGCGCGGGCGCCGCGCCGCTCACGTCGCTGAGCGTGTGGCTCGACGAGCTCGAAAAACGGTGCAAATATAAAAAGTGGTATTTCGGCAGCGTTCACCGCGACGTTTCCGTGTCGGACAGGCAGACCGCCGTTTACAGGAACATCATCCCGCTTGCGGGCGCGGACAAATGAAATCGGATCAAGGAGCTGACAGATGACGGCTGTGACTCACAGAGGATATATCCGGGTTTTCCGGCGGGCGGCGGCGTTCGTTATCGCCCTCGCCTTATGCGCGCCGACGTTCTTCGCCGTGCTCGACGGCAGTCCGGCGCGCGCCGAATATAACGACTCCCTTGCAACGCTGAGCCCGGTCAGACTCATGGTCTGCATCGACAGCGGGGAAGTGCTTTTCCAGACGGGAGCGGACGATGCCTGCCCGCCGGCGGGCTTCGTCTGCCTTGCCGCGGCGGGCGTGCTTCTGCGCGATTTCCCGGACGCGGACGCGACGGTCACCGTTCCCGAGAACGTGAGCGTTTGCTATAACGGCGACAGTCCCGCCCTGCAGATAAGGCCCGGCAGAGTCTACTACGTGCGCGACCTGATCGCCGCGTTCATGATGTCGACCTACGTCGACGCCCTTTACACCCTTGCCGTCGCCGACGCAGGCACTACATCCGCTTTCGTGGCGAAAATGAACGAGTGGGCGGCGGGAGTCGGCTGCGAGAATACCCATTTCACGAATATCAGCGGACTCGACGCCGAGGATCAGTACACGACCGCCCGCGACGTGGCGAAAATGGCCGCGGCTCTCGCCGGGAGCGACGTGTTCGAGGGGCTCGCCTCAAAGACGAGGATAGAACTGGCTCCGGTCGGGGATGAGGAAAACTCCATCCTCGTGACCACGGGCAACAAATGCATAGTCAGCAACGACAACGCGGCTTATTACAGCAGGTCCTTCATCTGGGGCAAATCCGGCAGGACCTCGGCTGCGGGCTGCTGCGCCGTAGAAAAATCGAGCCGCGACGGCTTCAACTATATAACGGTCGTCATGAAGGGCTCGATGATAAAGAGCGACAAATACAACGAAACGATCAATACCGCCTTCAACGACTGCATGACGATGGTCGACTGGGCCAACAAGAACCTCAAGGTCGTGACAGTCAGGAAGGCGTCCGATATCATAACGGAGCTCAAGGTCAGGCATTCTGTTTCCTCTAATCGCGTTTCCGTCGTGCCGGAAAAGGACGTGATGTGCATCGTCCACGATCAGGCGACGAAGGACGCCATCGAGGTGCGCGAGCATCTTGACGTCGACTCCGTGGACGCGCCTGTCGCGAAGGGCATGCCCGTCGGTACCGCCGAAGTGCTTTACAGCGGCAGCGTGATAGCGACCTTTACTCTCGTGACCGGCGGCGAAGCCGATTACAGCACCTCCGCCTACGTGCGCATGCGCATAGGCAGGATCCTGTCGTCGTGGTATATGATACTCCTTTATATCCTCGTCGCGGTCTTCTTCGTCTGCTACAAGCTACTCGGCGTCAGGTGGAGCAAAAAACGGCGCAGGCCCGTCATAGTCGAAAAGTACGCAGTTATAGACCTGCGACGCGTATCCGACAGGATATCGAAGAGATGACGCGCCGCCGGGCGGTCGGGAAGAAGGGCCGATGAAAAAAGCCGCGCAAACGGTAAAAAGAGCGGCGGAGCTTTTTGACCTGAGCGTCGAAAAGCTCGTTCTTCGCGTTATCGCGTCTTACGCTTTAGTCAATTCGGCGTATATCATCTTTTCCGACGTCAGCGCGGTCAAGGTCGAATATACCGGACTTTTCGGCGTACCGCTCACTTTGGCCGGCATCCTCCTCTGCGTCCTTCTTCTGTGCGTCGTGATGGTCAAACAGAAAACGGCGCGGGCGGACGGCGCGGTTATGCTGTGCTCCGTCACGCTGTTTTTCCTTTGCTGCGCGTTCGAGAACGACTCGGTATACGCCTTCATCCTCGATATGCTCATGGAGGCGGCGGCGGTTTTTTACGTGTTCCGCGGGACCGGCGGCTTCAGGAGCTTTTCCCGCAAGGTCAACGTCACGGTCTGCGTTTCCCTGTTCTTCGCTTTTTCCGCGTACGTCGGGCTTATGACGGTCATGCGCTACGAGTGCTGGTATTCGCCGGGCTTTGATTTCGGGATATTCGCGCAGATGTTTGAGAATATGGCGAAAACGGGCCTGCCGGTCACGACATGTGAGAGGAACGAGCTGCTTTCGCATTTCGCGGTGCATATTTCCCCCATCTGGTACGTCCTGCTCCCGTTTTACATGATCTTCCGCGATCCGGCGTTCCTCAACGCCGCGCAGGCGGTCGTCGCGGGCAGCGCGGTCATACCCCTTTATCTGCTCTGCAAAAAATTCGGCCTCCCCGACTTCGTGACGGCGATGCTCGAAACGGCGTTCGTGCTTTATCCGGCTCTCGGCGCGGGCTGCTTCTACGACGTGCATGAAAACTGCTTCATCGCGCCGCTGCTTCTGTGGCTGCTTTACTTCGCGGAGAAGAAAAAGCCCGTCGGGGTCTATATCTTCGCGGCGCTCACGCTCTGCGTCAAGGAGGACGCCTTCGTATATCTCGTGTTCATCGGCGCGTATCTCCTTTTAAGAAAAAACGACGGCGAGAAGGACGCTTCGTTCTTTAAAAGCCTCCGCTTTACCGGGCTCATGATCGCCGCCGGGGCGTTCATCGTTTTCTTTATCGAGGTCGCTCTGCTCGACAGCTTCGGAGAGGGCGCGATGTTCGGCAGGTACGACAATTACGGCGAAGGCTCGGGCTCGCTTGCCGACGTGATACGCGCCGTGGTGACCTCGCCCGCCTACGTTTTCTCGCAGAGCATGGATGCGGAGAAGCTCGAATTCGCCCTCTGGATGTTCGCGCCGCTCGTCTTTATCCCGCTCGTGTCGAAGGACTTCGCCAACTATATACTGCTCGCGCCGTTCATGCTGATCAACCTCATGCCGGACTACGCGTATCAGCACTCGCTCAACTATCAGTACAATTTCGGAACGACGGCGCTGTTTTTCTATCTGACGGTCAAAAACCTCGCTTCGTACGACTCGCCGGAAAGGCCGGAGCGGCAGTGGATAAAACGCGCTCTCGCCGTTTTCTGCGCCTGCGCCGCCGCCGTTTCTTTCGTGTCGGTCATCATCCCGAGGTCAGGCTACGTCGCGACGTACGCCGAAAACAAAGAGCTTTACGCGAGGATGGAAAAGCTGACGCGGCAGTACGTTCCCGCCGACGCCTCGGTCGCGGCGTCCGCTTTCATCGTGCCGCATCTCGCGGAGCACGAGCGGCTGTACGAGCTGTTCCCGGGCAGGGAGCCGCTGACCGTCGCGGAATACTACGTCATCGATATGCGTTCGCCGCATTACAGGGCGTCGCTCGCCGAGTATATGTCCACCGGGAATTACGAGCTCGTCTGCAGTCAGGCGGACTGCCTCGCCGTTTTGCGGTATACCGGCGCGCCGCTGTTATGGTACAATTGATATGTGACAAATAAAAGAAGAAATTCACCTCAAACATGGTATGATGAAGTTACCACACCAAATCAGCCATGAAAGGGATGAATTTCCATGACCAGTATAACATCGGATGCGCATTTTCGTCAAC